>JAWAEB010000056.1:0-10348 GCA_038891515.1 Nitrososphaerota archaeon
CATGTATGAGTATATCATTGTTCTTCTTATGCCCTTAACCCTGTATATGCTCTTGAGTGTGTCTAGGTGTCTTGAGTTGTTATGCTCTACAGCCCATCTCCTCCTTACCCTGATTCTCCTTCTCTTCATAGACCTTCTAGGGTTGAAGCCTATGATCGGCCTTATTCCATGGCTGAGCGCGTATTTCCTGTTGGCCTTTGAGTCGTATGCTGCGTCGGCCTCAACAACCCTGATACCTCCAAGCTTCATACTCCTCCATAGGAGCCTTCTGAATAGCCTCGTATCTTGGATGCTGGCAGTGGTCACCTCAAGAGCTATGGGCAGCTCTGATAGAGCGTCTACTACAACATGAACCTTATATATGCCTAGCTTTACGCTATAGCCCCATTCAGCTTCCGGGTCATTCCTGAAGTAGGCCTCTAGAGGCTCAGAGTCTAAAGCCAGATGCCTCATCCCGACTATATTACCATAAGCCTCATGGCTAAGGATATTCCTGCATCACCCATCCTGTCTATGAACCTGCTTAAAGTAGGCTGGCTTGGAGTGGATGAATCGAAGCCGCAAGCGGTAGCTAGAGCATGGTCCACCTCTAAAGCTCTATCAAGGCCTCTCTGGCTAAGGCCTTTAAGGGACATCCAGATACATGCGAAAAGCATAGGTAGACATGGATAATGCTTCCTACCCCTACCGCTAACGCTCCTCCTATAAGCCCTCGACACCCTATCCGCGAAAGGCTTAAGAACAGGAGCAACAAACCTAAACAACTGGGCTGGCCTAACGTATACTCTATCAACCATAAGCTAGAGCTACGCTAGGCTGGCCAAAAACATTATGAATCAAGCTTTACTTAATAGAGTAGCGAAACAGAGTTGAGCATGTTCATAAAGAACAAAAGAATAGACACGCCAGATGAGGTTAGAAGCTTTGAGAACGGGAATGAAAGCCGTCAAATGCTGGCATCAGAGCTAACTCCTTCTAAATCTGTCCATGCAGGTATGAACAAGGAGGCGAATGGGAGGGGAATGCTCAGGGGGGAATTAGATTAGACTCGGTGGAGCGGTCTAGGGCAGCAATTCAGCTCCCCATGTGGCTTAGGCTTCATCTATGAGGGTGGTCACCATGGGAAAGGATGTGTTTGAAGCGATACAGGTTGCGTTGGTGGATACCCCTTATCCCTCGAGGAGCTATGTCTTTGGTTGGGAGACCTGTACGGTGAGGATGAGTTGCTTGAGGCCCTAAAACTTCTTGCACAGTCCGGGAAGATAGGGCTCATAATCGTAACATATCCACGGGGAATGGATTTTATGTATGAGCTGCATTTTGGGGGACAAGCCAGCTCAGGATGATGGTGGTGGATGCTCTGGTCTAGAGCTGCGCCCTTATATAGAGGATGGGGCAGAATAACATGGAATGGGCAAGCGGAAGATCGTCTCTGAGCCTGACGAGCTGGACCAGATGGTGGAGCCGGGGCCGGGCGACGTCTACGGTATAGTTAGCAAGATGTATGGCTATGACAGGGTCTTGGTGGACTGCGCTGATGGGAAGCAGCGTATGTGCAGAATAAGAGGCCAGCTGAAAAGGAGAATATGGATCAAGGAGGGGGACCTAGTCCTAGTCTCACCGTGGGATTTCCAGAGAGATACGAAGGGAGATGTATGGTGGCGGTTCACCAAGAATCAGGCCATAGAGCTAGTTAAGAAGGGAGTTATACCGGATTTCCTTAAAGTTAAGCTATGAGAAGCACGGCCCAATATCCCCTCTCCTGTTTGGGGGTGGCGGGGCGCTGGATTTCTGGGACGAGAAGCTGAGGAGAAGAGAGTTCAGGAAGGAGAGGGAGCAGCGGTATCTTGAGAAGAGGTCTGAACTCGATGAGGTATTGGAGGAGGTCTTCGACAGGAGGACGCTTCTAGCTATCTACGACCTGATGAACAGCCACCACATCGGTGAGATGGGCGGTGTGATAAGCGCTGGGAAGGAGTCGAGGGTTTACTATGCTACTGCGGGTGACGGCTCTGAACTGGCGGTAAAGATATACCTGACGACGAGCGCCGAATTCCGCCGGAATAGACTCCAGTATGTGGCGGGAGACCCGCGCTTCAAGCGGGTACCTGCCGACTTCAGACGGTTCACATACCTCTGGGCGAGAAGAGAGTATGCCAATCTGGAGGAGGCCCATCGCCACAGGATACCGGTGCCCAAACCCAAGTTCTGTAGAGAGAACATTCTAGGCATGTCATTCCTCGGTGAGAAGGGCCTCCGCTACCCACTTCTCGAGGAGACCCAGCTGGAGCCGTCAGACTATGGAGACCTCCATATCTCCATACTTGATATGGTGGGGAGACTGTACAGAGATGCCGGGATGGTCCACGGCGACCTCAGCCAGTTCAATATAGTTATTGGTCCCAGGCTTGAGCCATACTTGATTGACTTGGCGCAGGCAGTCTCAAGGACACATCCGGCTGCCGAGCGTCTCTTGGAGCATGGCGTGGCTGTTCTGGTGGAATTCTTTAGGAAGCGTGGTGTTAATGGTTTGGATATTGGCGAAGACTTGGCCGTGATACGTGGTGGGTAGGTGATGGGTGAGAGGCGGATTACACAGTCGTCGTTCGTCGTCAACATACCCCGTGAGAGGGTGGGAGTACTCATAGGTGAGAAAGGCTCGGTAAAGGCTGGGATCGAGTCAAGGCTGGGTGTCAAGCTCTCCATAGACAGTCAAGACGGCTCAGTCATAATAAATCTGGCTAAACCAGTCCACGAGGGGGGAGACCCAGCATCACTCTTCAAGGCTAGAGATGTAGTTACGGCTATTGGGCGGGGTTTCTCACCTGAGAGGGCTTTCAAACTCTTCGACGAGGGTGTCATCCTCTCATTGATAGACATAAGCGAGTATGTGGGGAGGAGCCCCAACAACCTCAGCCGAGTGAGAGCTAGGCTAATAGGAACCGGTGGGAAGACAAGGCGGATAATCAGCGAGACCTGCCATGTCGAAATCTCAATCTACGGCGACACTGTCTCCATCATAGGAGAGTACCGGGATGTCCAAGCGGCTGAGGAGGCTATCCTAGCTCTTGTAAAGGGTGCTCCACATGGAGCTGTCTACCGCATGGTGGATGAATATGCTAGGATGAGGAAGTCTGGCGGACCCCCTCTCCCTCGCTAGACGCAGCTACGGCAAATTCCTAAGCTCTTTCAAGCGGGAGCATTTATTATTAGGCCGGATGTGGTTGGGGTGGGCTATGGACGAGGCTTTGGAAAAGCATGAGGTAGAGGTTGAGTATAGAGCAATATCTCCCAGCGAGTTCTTCTACAAGAACCGTGACATAGCAGGGTTCAGTAGCCCAGCCCGCAGCCTCTACATGAGCATAAGAGAGCTTGTGGAGAACTCCCTTGACGGCGCCGAGGCTGGCAGAATACTACCCGAGATACTTGTGGAGCTCTCGCAGGAGAAGATGGATGATGAGGAGTCGGATGTGAGGGTGTATAGGCTGAGGGTGGAGGATAATGGAATAGGAGTTGCAGGTGATAAGATACCCATGGCCTTCGCCACAGTCCTCTATGGAAGCAAGTATGGATACAGGCAGTCCCGTGGGACGTTTGGCCTGGGAGGGACCATGGCCCTCCTATACGGTCAGATAACGACCAACCGTCCCGCCACAGTTATATCAAGCAATGACGGGAAAACCATCTACAAGTATGAGCTGATGATAGATGTTGTTGAAAACAAGCCTAGGATAATCTCGTCGGAGAAGATAAAGAATGTGAGGGGATGGCATGGCACCATTGTAGATTTCTACTTGGAAGCCGACTACACCACCAGCAGGTCCAAGATAATTGAATATTTCAGAGATACAGCCATAGCCAACCCACACGCCACCCTGACCTTCGTCGACAGCCGGGGTAGGCTCTACCACTTCCCAAGATCTGTAGATAAGGTCCCCGAACCACCGAAAGAGACCAAACCCCATCCGGTCGGTGTGGATGTGGAGACGATGTCACGCCTCCTATCCACCACGAGTGCTAGGAACCTAGCCACATTCTTCATGTCGTCATTCCAGAAGGTGGGGAGGAAGACAGCCTTGGACATAATTCAGACGGCTGGGCTGAAGCCCAACATGGACCCTAGAAAGCTCACCCACGACCAGCTAACAACCCTTGTGGACGCCGTCAAGAAATATGGGAAGTTCAGGCCGCCCGACCCATCACCCCTCAGCCCTCTCGGAGCCGAGTTCCTCAGGGCGGGGATCAGAAGTCTGCTGAACCCCCACTTCCTACACGTTGTCGAGAGGGAGCCATCATCCTATAGCGGCCACCCATTCATTGTGGAGGCTGCCATAGCCTACGGCGGGTTAATACAGCCTTCTGAGAGTATCCAGCTCTACAGGTTCGCCAACAAGATACCGCTCCTCTATGACGAGCGGGCCGACGTTGCGTGGAAGGTTGTCTCGGAGCGGATTGACTGGTCCAATTACAAGGTTCCCAAACCGGCTCCACTAGCCGTCTTCACCAGCATATGCTCCACCAAGATCCCCTACAAAACTGTGGGTAAGGAAGCAATAGCCGACAGGCCCGAGATTGAGAGAGAGCTCACCATAGCTGTTAGGGAATGTGCTAGAAACCTCAAGGCCTACCTGAGCAGAATCGAGAAGAGGGAAGCCAGTGAGAAGCGGCTGGGCATATACGCCAAATACCTTCCCAAGATTGCTGAATTCTCAGCAACCGCCGCTGGTCTCAAGAGGCCCCCAGATGTGAGGGCGCTGCTCAAGAAATTGGGTGTCACTAAGGAGATTCTCGAAGCTGAGAAGACGGCCGAGAAATCCTAGCATTTCAGATGACGGTAGATTATCAGCAACCCTTAATAACCCACCCAACAATAATAAACCAAGTGAGTTTGTTGGTACACCCCGGCCGAATATTGGGCGCTTTTATGGGCGTATTAATTCTGATCATCATTTTCACCCTACCGTTTACCTCAGACCCATCCATAACACTCTTTGAAATCACACTGCCACTCTTGGAGAACATAAACCTGATACCGGGCCTAGGTGACCAAGCCACAGTATTCTTCGCATACATCCTAATCTTCTCCTTCATACTTCTCGTGATAGCTGGGATTGTGGGCATATTCCCTCTCGGCACAGGAATCCTAGGGGTCATCGGAATGGGCCTCATCACCCTAGCACCATTCTTCTTCCTCCCCGGAACGGTAACACAGCCATTGTGGGGTCTAGGATACTATATGATATGGGCTGCCTCGATAGTCTCGCTTGTAGGCTCATTTTGGCATGGAAAGCCCAAGCAGCCGCCCCAACCCACTGTACCACAACAGCCGGCCATAGTGATTAAACCTGAGGTGAACGTTTTGCAGACACAGGGACCTCCACCCACTACACGGCCCACCCCACAGCAGCCTACACCTACTCCACAGGTCTCACCCACACCACCCGCACAAGCACCTCCACCCCCATTATCCACAATAGTATGCCCGCACTGCGGCACACCAAGCCCAGCCGTCGCTAGGTTCTGCACAAGATGCGGCCACCGCCTAACCGTTTTATAGTCGACAGTGAAGTAGAACATCGTGCATAGGGCGGAGGTAGAGAAACTGCTGGCTAGGTCGGGGAAGTTCAGTGATGCAGCCGACTTCCATTTCTCACGGGGAGACTACGACCTTGCCGTTTTCAATATAGAGCAGGCTCTCCAGCTCTTTCTCAAGGCTGTACTGCTGAAGAACGGTGTGGATTTCCCCAAAACACATACTCTCAGGAGACTATTCATTCTATTAGGTGAGTTCCTAGCCAAGCAAGAGATTTTCAGGGAGTTTATGAGCAGGAATGTTTTAGAGTTCTCAAACCTAGAGGATGCCTATGTCAGCTCGAGATATTTCCCAAGAGAATTCAGTCGGGAGGAGGCTTCGAAGCTGAGGTCGTTTCTAGAAGAGGTGAAAGAGTTTATCCGACAAAATACTGATTAGAGAGGCTTGGAGGAGACGTGAGATATTCCAGAACCTCCCCCAGCATCTCCAGAAACTGAAGGAAGTTGTTAGAGAACTTGACAGCGAAGCTAGGGTTTTTCTCTTCGGCTCGGTGGCCGGTGGTGAACATGTCATCTCCAGCGACATAGACATCTTAATTATATCCCGCCTTGAACCAGCCCTTTTAATAGCACACCTTAGGCGGGCAGGGTTTGAGGAACCCTTCGAGTTCCACGTGGCCTGGGCTGAGAGAGCTGAGCTATATCTGCGCAGTATAGGTGTGATGAGGGAGATCTAGCCGGCTAGAACGGTTTTAACATGCGTGCTCCCAGTCTACCACTACCAGCCTCCTATGTTTATATTCAGGCTTGGACAGAAACATAATCCTATGAACCCACCTCCCAACAGACTCCCTGTAATACCTCTTAGAGACATACCTAAGACTCATACCAGAGATAAATAAGATTATGGGATAAGCTTTCTCAAAAGAACTATATCTATGAAACTTAAGGAGCCTACAGATACGATCAACAAGATATTCAGAGGCATACATAAACCAACAAAGACACACTAGGCCATAGACCTATCAGAGAAAGACATAATTAAAAGTTGACAGTACCCCAACCATTGCATCCACCTAGGCTTGTGGGAAATACACGGCCGGCTACGCAAATGGATTTAGAACAGATTCGGTACGTTGCAAAACAGACATGGAGCTTAACATACAATGGAATAATACCTGAAAAGATACAAGAAAAACTGCTAGACACATGGTATTCTTTAGATCAACTAAAAAGAGTTTTGGAGCAGGAAAACACCCGACTCTATGTTTTTGAAGCTAGGTCGGAAATAGTTGGTTTTGCGCAGTTTGTTATTAGACGTGATGGTTTAGGACAGCTGGCCCGCATCTATGTACTCCCAGCTTATCAGGGAATGGGTGTGGGAAAAGCCCTACTATATAAGGGATTGATGTTCTTGAAAGAGCGAGGAGTTAGAGAGCTTCGTGTGGTTGTGGAGAGAAAGAACACTATTGGCAAAAGGTTCTATGAAGGGGTAGGATTCCACTGGTTGCGTGATCTTGAAGACGAGATAGGAGATAGGGATTTCGGAGTTTTCACGTTAGACCTTTCTGAATACATGCTGAGCCTAACCAATGATTTACTATAATCATGTCAGGTCTTATGTCTGTGACAAGTTTGCCCTGACGGCGAACCTTTAAGGGTTGGAATAGCTGTTACAGATATTTTGGCAGCCATAAACGCGGTTGTATCCGCATGCGCAGCCCTATACTTTAGAGAGAAGACAGGACAAGGAATACATATAGATTTTTCCATTTTTGAAAAAGCTGTATCAGCGATGGGTCAATGGATGAGCACTACCTTGCAAGCGGCCAGCTACCGACGAGGTTTTGAAACAAATACCCTCCACTAGCTTCCCGCGAGCCGTTTAAAGCATCGGATGGATGGATCATAATAACTGTGGGTAACGAAGAACATGGCAGCAGTTCTGTATAGCCTTGGGAAGAGAAGACCTATTAAAAGATCCAAGGTTTAGAGACAACCAAAGCAGGATACTTCCTAACAACAGGATGGTGTTGACTAAAGAGTTAGAGAAAACTCTCTCAAAAGAAGGTCAGCGAATGGGTTGAGCTCCTATGGAGCTACGGGATCCCTTCGGCTCCATGAACACTGTAAAAGACCTTTTAAACGACCCGCATATATTAGGCCGTAACATTTTGGAGAAGGTCAACAATCCCTTACTGGCTGAGATGATTGCGGTGAGATCAACACAGTTTTTCATGTCATTGGACAAACATCTTTCAAACCTTCTTAACTTCACGGAGAACATACTGTGGAGATACTCAGGGAGTTGGGATACACGGGTTACGAAATCGAAAAGCTGGAGAGTCACGGTATTGTTAAAAGGCTTAACCCTTCCCCGTGTTCTGAGAAAGGTGACGACGATAACTAGTTGAATTATGACAAGCAAGTCATACGCGATAATGAATAGTGGAAAGCGAAACACACAGCTGAACTATGGAGTGCTTGCTACCGGAGTTATGCGCCCCCTCACCGCCCCCTAAAGAAAGGGAGGTTGGAAGAGAATTAAAAAAGGTGAGGAACTGGAGCTTTAAGAGGAGGCGCTGAAGAAGCTTAGGGAAGGCAAGCAGGACCCGCAACAGATAATCCATGCGCAGAAGGATGGCAAATAGTTAGCGTCCTACCATCACAAAAAATCCTAATCAAAAATATTGACGGCCTAGTAAGTTCTAGTCTTTTCTCAGGAAGAAAAGGAACGGGGGCGTTATAGTTTTCGCGTAGATTTTTTCTATTTCAGTATGTCTTAAGTGCTTAGCCCTGTTAAATAATTTGTCAAGTTAATAGGAGGTTTTTAGGATAGCGTCTTTGACTTTTGGTCTTTTCATGTTCATCTATCAGCATTGCTGCCTTTAGGTTTTCTATTATGTTCTGTATTGTTGCGTCGTTAACTGGGGAGCCTTTTCGTGTTTCTATTGCGTTCTTTATTTCTTTCCAGCAGGCTGATATAGCCATGATTTTAAGGGTTGTTATGTAGAGTGTTCTATCTCTTCCCTCCAGAAAGTGTTCAATTTCGTCTCCAACTATTTTTGTACCCTCCATTATTATTTCTTGTAGTGCTCTATCATGGGGCATTTCTCGGACTGCAGCGTTATTTCCATATAGAGTCAGCCAGCCTGGAATACCATCGACCTTTTTAACAGCCTCTTTTACCTCCGCCTCTCTTAGATGTCCGCAGTATACTTGAAATCCTTTTCTCAGGAATTCTGTTGCTTTTTCCTTTGTAAAAAGTTGCAGGTATAGCCTCGCTGGTGATCTTCAGTAGAGTGGTGAGGTTGATTTTGGTTCAAATAGTGTCTTCATAAGACTGAAGATGGAGCCAGTGAAGATGAAAACCATGTTTGGATATGTGTTGAAAATGTTGGCGAGCAGTTTTAGAAGATGTCCTGAAATTACTGATGGCTCGAATTCATCAAGTTCGACGACACAATCTCCCGCTTGCTTTCCTGTAGCGGCTACCAGATCCCACATAGTTGTCATAGGCTTTCTAGACAAAGAAATGGAGATGCCTCCTGCTCCAATCTATACTCCCTCTATGCGTTCAGCAGTGCTCCTAATCTTCTGCAGTATGCTCCTTTCTTGATCGAGCTTCTTCTGCTAGAGCATTTAACAAGCCATGAATCCCCCTTGCCTCCAAAGGTTAACGTAAGTTGCTTTAATGCCCATCCTTTCCAGTTTCCTGTTTGCTGCCTTAACCAAGCTTGTTTTCCGACAATTCTTGGCCCAAGAACGGCAACCGTTTAACTCCTCGGTAGTGTCCGGATATGCTTTAGATACCCCAAGGTTCGGGCTAGAAGTGTCGCGGGAAACGAAAAGCCAATCCTGTCTTCAAATACTCACCTTATCCGGACAGTATATGATTCTAAAAGCTCAAGTTTATAAGCTGACTATGGGGTGCGAATAGTATGGCTGGCCCACGTAGGAATCTCCTTAAAACGTTCTTCGGAGTATCACTGCTGGCTACAATAGCTCCCTTCCTCTCATGGGGAGGCTTCCTCTACAGGCCTAGCAAGCAGGAAGCTCTTAGGCAGAGGATAGCCAACATCAACGACCTAGGCCCCAACTCGAGGATAACTTTTTCGTTTCCAGCCACGGGAGATCAAAAAATAGACTCAGACCCATTCCGACAATATGGTCTGATAAGACTGCCGACAGGTGAGGTGAAGGCATACAGCAAGGTCTGCGTCCACCTCTGGTGCCTCTGGGACTATTTCCCATCCAGCCGGGAGATGCAGTGCCCATGTCACGGAAGCGTGTATAATCCCGACACGGGAGTGGCAATACGGGGCCCAGCAGCACTGCAGCCATACCCAACCAATGCTCTGCCAGAACTGGAGCTGGAGATAGATGCTCAGGGAAACATATATGCCAAGGGCTTGAAGGGCCGTGTAGGCTATGGCCGTGAGTATAAAGAGCTCCTCACTCCCCTCCAGCAGCTGCAGCAATCATCACCAGACAGGGAAGTCACTGTCTACATCCCCCTCAAGGAGCCCATGCCAGTCAACTCGGCTCAGAACCTCATAAACAGCTACGGCGTCAGACTTGTAAGAGCCTACGGCTATAGGGAAAGAAGCGTACAGCGTGAAGGCAGGAAAGTCATAGAGAGAGATTGGCTGGTGGGCGAGACACAGACCGAAATGGCCGAGATGGACGCAGTATACGCCCTAGACCTAGCTGCAACACCATCCCAAGCCATAAAAATAGCTGAAAATAGGCAGGTAATAACCGCCATGCTGAGAAGCATATAGGGGCCGTGGTCTAGCATGGTCCAAGATTCGCG
>JAWAEB010000057.1:0-10321 GCA_038891515.1 Nitrososphaerota archaeon
GGTCTGACTGATTTTTTCTTCTGATATGATGGTATTGCCTTTACTCTAGAATGGTTTATAAAGGGATAAATCTGTAAAAGAACAGACCTCCAAACAAAACCAGTTAAAAGATAAACCTACACAACCCTAACTTGACAGTCTCAATTCCTCCGTAGAGGATTTAACGAGTTTAAGATAACACCATCGACGAGGGGCTGGAAGAGGCTGTCCAGCAGCTCAAGGGGTATGTGGGAAGGCTCACATGCTACTGTGTGTGAGACGCAAAAACCGTCATGAAAACCGTCATGAAGTGTTAGGCAGCACCATTAGAGAAGGGGAGAATACTTGATGAGCTGAAAAATCCTGCTAGGCAGAAGCAGGAGGAATTGTGCAAGGTGGAGTGAAATAAAAAGAGGCACTGGTCTGAACAGTAAGGTCCTCCCTGTCGCGCTTGGCACACTCAAGCGTGCTATGCTTGTAGATGCAGACATCGGATATGATAAGTGATCCTTTCAAGAGAAGAGTTGTCCCTAACCCAATAGTTAATATCCCTCTCTTGCTTCTATGTCTACCCCTCGAAATATATTTTGAGGAACGGTGCCATGGACTGCAGAACTTTACTCTCTCCTTTCTGGAGATGCTCTTCGAAGGTTGTACGTGGGACGCATTTGGCCTCGGCCAGCTGGGCCACTGTTATTCCTCTCAGCACCCTATAGTATCCATTGTCAAGGGCTTCCACGAGGACCTGCAGTTGCTTCCCAGTCAGTCCTGCCAGTAGACTGGAGAGGGAGATCGGAAAAATGTTTTGGGCCACTTCACCGTTCAGTCTTTTCCTCAATATGATGTGGTTCTCACCCATACTGTCTAGGGTTTTGAAGAGTTTCTTTAGCTGTGAGCCATCGAAAGCAAAGACTCTGTGGTGCTCCCATCCTTCACGATATGTTATCGGATTGACGCTGAGGCAGAAATGTCTTTGAACGCACTCATCTACAGCCATGATTCTCGCCTTCCTCATCACTCTATGGCAGGTACAGTCTACTCCCGAGGCTACAGCTAGGACCCGGCCGGTGTCACCATCAAAGCTCCTATGCCTCACACGCCCGCCCACATCAAGCACAAGCCCCCTCAGAGCCCTCATAACCCCGGCCACCTCCTCAGGCCTGCCCCTCACATCAAAAACATCCACCCTCTCGTTACACTAGGATATTATGGTGATGTGGGGAAATCTCTCCGAAACCATGTTAAACGGGCAGCAGTGATGCCTTATCTTGAAAACAACTTCGTACACAAGCCAGTAGAGGTGGAGTAGATAATATGGATGCAACCGTCGTAGGATTTATGTATATTTGAGCCTATCTATTCCGGAACTGCTGAAGGACGCACTTCATAATTGGTAGGAGCTAGTCTTGTATTGCGCCGACTTGACGTAACATTCCCAGCTCGTCATAGTTTTCCCACTCTTCTATAATCTTCCCATCCCTAAATCTCATGATGCCTATAGTCCTTATGGATATCTTCCTGTTTGTGGGAGGCAGTCCCAACAGCTCACCCTTATGAGTCCCCGATACTGTCATACGATAGCATAGCCTATCACCAGAGGTGAATATCTCATCCACATGGATATGCATGTCAGGGAAAGCCGCCATCATCTCACCATTTCCATGATAGAGAAAGCCCTTGTCATAGAGCTCATCTATAAAATCTAGGTCTCTACGATTGTATGAATCAACCGCCTTGCGTACGGCTCTTTCCATTTCAACCGCTGACATGCAGTTGGGTAGCCCGTTTGACTATTATATCTAGTGTAGCTACTTAAAAAAGGGTTAGCTGCCTACCCTCAATAGGGTCACGTAGGATGGTTTACCATGTCTATTAAGAACAAACGGATAGACTCACCGGATGAGGTGAGAAGCTTCGAGAACGGAAAACTCGAGATAGTGAACATAGGTGGGATTTCGGTCATGCGGCAGATCTTCCAGCCCGGATGGAAGTGGTCCAAGTCCGTTAAACCCATTGTGAAGACCGAGAGCTGCCAGTCACATCACATAGGTTATATCATATCAGGCCGACTCAAGGTGGTGTCTGTCGATGGTAAAGAGACTGAGTTGCAGCCTGGAAGCGTCTACGAGATCATGCCCGGCCACGATGCTTGGGTTGTGGGAGCGGAGCCGTTCATAGCCTTGGAGCTCTCCCAAGACACTGTGGCCAAATACGCCAAAGCCCGCTAGGTTTTCCGCCTGCGGTACATCTCTGCCAGTAGTGGTATCCCCGCCAGTTTTTGGGGTTTGAGCATCTCCCATATTACCCCATGTGGCTTTGGCTGCCTAGGGCATCCTAAAACCACTGTGTTGGTGAAGATTTTATCCACGGGCAGGTCATAGGCTGTGTGGGGTATCATATCAACCAGCTGCAGGTCATGCACAGAAGTGTAGACCGGTGTATCCTCGTCTACGGCTCCCACCTCTCTTAGAATAGCATACTCCAGCTCGGCGTATCCCTCACCCTTACCCAGCCTCCACCCATCCCTAGAGACAGCAACAGAACCTAAAACCACGAGATCTATCTTGGGAAAACGGCTGGGCTCGACACTTTTAGCCAGCTTATACATGCCTCCGATGGTTGATGCACGTCTAATCATCCGCTGTGGTACAGACCCGCCCCTCAACATGAGAAATCCATGCCTGATCCTAGGTGTGGGCATGACAAGTGTCTTCCCATCCATGATGGTCATTTCCCTCACAGGCCGTTGGGGAGAGTCGGGGTTAACCTTTACCACCTCGGCCCGACGGTAAGCTTCAGAGTCCCTGAGGAGGTTGGCCGCCTTCTCAGCACCCGCGAAATTTGGTATCCTGCCGAGAACAGGTTTGGGAAATCTTGTTACGCCGCCCTCCTCGAGCCTCTTCCACACATACCTGCGGATGGCTTCCTTCTCCTCCCCCAAAAACTGCTCCCCTAGCTGACTGCGGCAGCCTCTAGGTGGGGCGCCGGCGTACCCAGCTCGGTCTGAAACTCCTTCACACTCGCCTTTTTAACCCAATCGAACTTTCTCTGGAGACTAGCTGAATAGATCCGCCGCCAATCCATCCTCACCAGTAGCCCCCAAGCCTTGTAGACCCTTGGGTCTATGTAGTTCCGCAGGGATGTGTTGAGATTGTAGTCTCTCGTCTTCAGAGCTAGCTCAAGATTATACTTGGACTTCTCCAGCCTCCCCATCAGCCGAGCTAGTGATTTCATCTTCTTTTTCTTGCTGGACTTCAATTCCGCTATCTTGGACTCGATCCTCTTGACGGCCTCCTCCTTTTTGGCCAGCGAGTTCTCCCAGTTCTTCGGCGGTGCCCTCTTATGGTTACATGTGACCGCTGCATTGAGGTTTGCCAGCTTGGCATAGTAGAGCGCCGCATGTTCCGACTTCCTTGCCCTCTCAAGAGGTGTCTGCCTGAGACTCTCCTTCACGACTTCTGTGGCGAGATATGTTCTGAAGACCTTAGCCGTGAGCCCCTTCAGGATCTTGCCTAGGAAGCGGTTGACATCCCGGCTGGATATCCCGTCAAATATCTGCTCGTCGGGCCGCTTGCCGCTGAGCAGCTCCGAGAGGACACTATATACTTCAGGCGGCTCATTCCTGAGATCTATCCCCTTCTGCCACCTAACACTGTCCTTTCCTAGGAAATCCAGCTCCAGCTTTGTACCGTTAAGCTGTGCATGCTCCACCCTGAGTGTCGTGGCCCCCACCGTGTCAGCCTCATCAGGGTCCTTCTCATCACCCACCCTGAGGGCAAGCCTGTCTATGAGATAGCACGCCATAGCTATCTTACGTGTACGTGGATCATCCGACTTGAGAGCTTTCATAATCTCAGCCCTCACAACCTCTATATGCTTCCCCAGCTTCAGGGCCTTATCATACTTCTCCCTATCACGTCTCTGCCTGATAGTAGCTGTGTCGGAGAGCCAGACATACTTCTCCTTACCAGTTAGCTTATCATCCCACCGTGCAAGCCACATAGAGTTATGGTCATGGATTATCCCGCCCCAATTGCCTGGAGGTATAGGCGCATCTTCGCCGAGATTGAGTGTTATATCCTCCTGACCCACTCTCGGCTTCCACCTACCGCGTAGCGGGTGGTTACCCCTACCCATGAAGATGCCAGGCGGCTCCACCATCCAGTTGGATACTTCGAACCTCTTCCCATCCACCACGGCATAACCGTAGACGCTCTTCAGCTCCTCCCTTCTCCTCTTTCTCTCAGCCGAGAGCTTCTTCCGGTACTCTGGGTCGTTCCTCAGCTGTCTCTCCCTATCCACATATTGGAAGACCTCGCTGAAATCTATCTCATCTATTGAGGCGTCTCTGAATCTTTTATCGAATGTCTTTAGGAAGTCTGAGAGGAAGTTGGCTATGAAGACTGGTTCTTTCACGTATGGCGTGTCCTTCTTCAGGGCCCATGCATAGGCCATCTCCTCCTGCAGGGGTGTCATTATTACCCGCTCACCTCTTATGGCTAGGCCTAGTCCTTTAGGCTCGTACGGCGGCGGTATGGCCACGCCGTTATGTAGAAGGGTCTTCCACTTCCTCATGCCTGTCACCCAAGCTCGGCGGTGTGCAGACTCGTTTTCAGACCGTCAATATAAGCCTCAGCCCCTACTAACGTCCCAGCCGCCTCAGCCTGCCATACACTCCGTCATACCCTGGAGTTATCTCCAGCTTACCCTCCCTCATCAGCCTTATGAGGTGGGCCAGCTCAGGACCAGCCTCCATTCCTATGGTCTCAATGGGCGTGTCTAGGAGTATGGTGAATTCATTGCCCAGCCGGCCTGTTAACCTCTCATATAAGGTCCAGACCCTCCGGGACATCAGCTTACCCTCCACTACTGTGTCCAGACCTGCTGAGATTGCTATCAGCTCCTGTAGGGGGATGACAGTCCTGAAGTCTACGGCTCTCTCAGGCCTGTAACCCGGCTCCCTATCTGCCAGCTCCTCAACCCTATCCTCCACACCTTTGGTAAGCTTTCTCCCACATACCGGACACCTGTATCCAAGCCTCCTCGACTCCGAAGGGCTGAGCGGGCCGACACCACAGTCCCTGTGGCCTGACCAGTGGTATTTACCGTATGCTGGCGGCACCTCCAAGGTCATTACAACCCGGCTCCTATCCCTCCCACGTACGGCGTCCACCAGCTCATCATAAGCTAGTTTGCTTACCTCAAATACAACGGCCTCCCTCCCAATCCTGTAGGGATATGGGCTGTGGGCGTCTGAGCTGCTTAGGAGCATGTAGTTGTCGAGCCAGCTAACCCTCCAGTTCATCGGCGGGTCGCTGCTCAGCCCGGTCTCAATAGCGTGAATATGCTTGGTCATATCCTCATAGCATTCATCAACGCTGTCAACGCCTCCAAAAGCTCCGAAGATAGACCACCATGGAGTCCAAGCATGGGCTGGGAAGATGAAGTTGTCGGGGGAGAGCTCCATCACAGACTCCACTAGATGGGCGGGAGTCATGTTAAGCACAGGGCGCCCGTCAGCCTCTAGGTTGCCATAGCCCCTCAGCACATCTCTGACGGACTCTGCCATCTCAAGGTCATGCATTAGAATTACATGGTGTATACGCCGCGCCTTCCCACCATAGCTGTGTACTGTGGCCACCTCTGTCTGCGCCAGAAAGTGCACGCCTGAGTGGGGGTCATGCTTGGGCAGGTATAGTCCACTACCCCCATCCTCTAGCAGGCCCGCGCGCAGCTCCTCCAGCCACCTAGGGTGAAGCGCATCACCTGTACCCACTACATTCAGCCCCTTCATCCTTGCAAATACTGTTATTTCCCGCAGGTTCATCCTCGTCGAGGTGGCTGCCGAAAACCTACTATGTATCTGGAGGTCTGCGATAACCCTCAGCGCATCTTCACCCCCTCCCACATTCGGTCCACCCTATTAGTATTTTTTGCGGCGTGTGGCTGGCATCGGTGATGAATGGCCGTAGGCTGGGCCCCAGCTTCTATGACAGGGATGCTGTGGAGCTGGCCAAGAGCCTTCTTGGGAAGGTGCTGGTACGGGGTGGGGATGCGCCCTCCAAGCGGTGTAGGATTGTGGAGGTTGAGGCCTATGTGAGAGGAGACCCAGCCAACCATGCCTATAGGGGTATGACACCGCGGAACAGGAGCATGTTCGGGAAGCCGGGCACACTATACGTATACATGGTTCACAACAACCACTGCATGAACGTAGTGAGGGGCGGCGGTGAGGCTGTTCTCATCAGGTCAGCCGAGCCCCTGGAGAATATTGACGGGCCCACCGTAGGTCCCGGAAGGCTATGTAGGACTCTCGGTGTGGATAGAGGCTTGGACGGGATGGACCTGTGCACCTCCACAAGTATGTGGCTGGAGGATGATGGATACGTTGTGGGCGATATTGTCGCTGCTAGGAGGGTAGGGGTTACTAGGGGTAGGCGGAGGCTTCTCCGCTTTTATATACGTGGGAGCAGATGGGTTTCCAGACGCTAGGGTGAGACCACAACCGCCCTTATAGGTGAGCCGCTCAAACCCTTTAGCTTCAGCGGTAACCCGATAAACCGGAGCCGCTGGGATGGTATCCTCTCCAGCCCAGTAAGGTTTTCGATTATAAGTATCTCCCTTGGCAAGAGAGTGTTGTGGACTGGGAAGGATCCGTCGTCTGGATGGTCCGGGTTTGGTGTGTCCACACCTAGGACCTTCACTCCCCTAGAAGCTAAGTAGCGGGCCACTTCTGCTGCCAGTCCTGGATAGTCTGTGATATACCTCTCAGTCCCGAGATGCCTGTCCCAGCCTGTCCTCACCAAAACTATGTCACCCACCCGCAGCTCCACTCCAGACTTCCCCAACGCCTCTATGAAGGTTGGAAGAGTGATGAGTTGCCTGCCTGCGACCCAGCTCACATCCACAACCACAGCCTCACCCATCAGCGAATCGGGAGCCACATCACTTATGCTCACACCATGTGGTGTGAAGTGGTATGGCGCGTCCACATGCGTTCCAGTATGCACAGCCATCATCATGACCTCAGCCTCAAACCCATAGGTCTCCCGTTTGGTCCAGAGTATGAAGTAGGGTGAGGGGTAGGTGGGGAAGACCTGTGTCTGGCGGCTTATCTCCTGCGAGAGGTCTATCACCTGCACGGGCTTTGTCAGGGATTAGTGATTAAAAGCTTTTGGACAAGCTCCAAAACATATTGGGCGTCCGACAGGGCCCTCTCAGCATCTCGCCTAACATACAGCTCATCAGGAGGTAGTTTAAGCTCCTCATCACCATACATGGCCAACTCCCTCTCCTTCCGCAGGCTCCTGGATATTGACACCAGATCGTCCAGTTTCTCTCTAAACCATTCAGGATATCTGTACCCCTCCCTCTTCAGCACTGGGCCTACATCATGCCATTTGGGCGGCTCAACGCCCACGACTCTTAGAGCAGCCTTAAGCGTCAGCTCCACACATTCCTGAGACTGCCTTACCGCATACGCATAGTTGCCCCCCTCTAGAGCTCTCTTTACAGTCTCAATTCTTTCCACCGCCTGTCTCAGGTTTGCTCTGGCCATATCTAGGTTATCCAACTATTCTCACCCTTCTGACACCGGTCCCGCTCCACAGCCTCCAATACCATCTTCTGCCAAGCCATACCCTCTCGGCACCCATCTCTCTCAGCCTATCTCTCAGCCTCTCCAGAAGCTTTCCAAGGAAATATTCCCGGTCATAGAGTATCACAGCATCTTCAGTCATGTCGAGGAATACGGCGGGAGCTCTTATAGCCTCTTCGGGTGTTAGGATGATGGGTGATATGACTATCCAGTAGCCCTGCTCATAGAGCTGGTCCAGAAGCCCGTCCAACTTTCTCTCAGACATCATGAATAGCCCGATCCTATCCATCCTGCTCTCAGGAAGGCCCTCGCAGATGACTAGAACATCTAAGTCACTGTCATGTCTGGCCTCACCCCTAGCCACCGAGCCGAAGATCGCTAGGGAGACTAGCCTATCCCCCAGATCCTGGAGAAGCGCATCCAACAGCCTGTATGCAAGGGTTCTATACGGCTCCACCAGCAAGCCACAGCCATCTCCTATAATCTACATCCCTATAAAAGCCAAGCCTACATGACGCCCTTGGCAGACGGCGTACCATATCGCCTCGGGTCTATCTCCAAGGCCATTCTGAGAGCTAGGGCCAGAGCCTTAAGACATGCCTCAACCTTGTGGTGGTCATCGGCTCCCGAAAGGGTTTTGACATGGGCCGTAGCCTCCATGGAGGTTATCAGGCTCTCCAAGAAGTGCGTTATCTCACTGGCAGGTGTGTCCTCCACAGATCCTCCACTGACTCCCAGCCGGATAACAGCTCTCGGCCTCCTCACAAGGTCTACGGCCGCATATGCGAGAGCCTCATCCATCGGGACTATGCTGTATCCGTAGCGTCTTATCCCAGCCCTATCTCCGAGCGCCTCCGCTACCGCTCTACCGACGGCTATGCCGCAGTCCTCTACCGTGTGATGTCTCAGGTCGCCAACCGCCTTTAGCTTGATGTCTATAAGGGAGTGCTTCGAGAGGGTTGATATCATATGGTCTAGAAACCTGTATCCGGTCTCAACCTCTGAGATGCCTGACCCATCCAAGTTAACCTCAACCGATATTTCGGTCTCCAAAGTCTTCCTCTCAAGCCGCCAAGTCCTCACCTAACCCACCTCTCAACAGAGGCCGCATGCCCGCCAAGGCCCTCAGCCCTAGCCAGCACAGCCGCCGCCCTCCCTAGCCTCCCAGCCGCACCCCTTGAAACCCGCACTTCAAAGACGGGTTTAACGAAATCGTATACGCTTAGCCCGGCCCTGACCCGGGCAACCCCGTGGGTCGGTAAGACATGGTTCACACCCACCACATAGTCGCAGAGAGCTGGCGAGGTATACCTACCAACAGATATCAGCCCCGCGTTAGCAATCTTGGAGATGAGCCTCTTTGGGCTGGACGAGATTACTGACAGGTGTTCAGGCGCGACACCGTTGATAAACTCGGCTGCCGTTGAGACATCATCACATACTGCTATGAAGCCATTCCTCTCCCAAGCCTCAGCTATCACAGAAGACCTCTCCATCCTAGCCGATAGCAGGCTCATAAATCTTGAGACCTCGCCAGCAACATCGCTGCTGGTCGTAACAAGGCCCACAACAGTGTCTTTGCTATGCTCAGCCTGCGCACATAGCTCGTACGCCGCATCTTCAGCCTCCGCCACGTTATCAGCGTAGACCACAAGCTCTGTAGCTCCCGCCAGCATATCTACAGCGACATCACTCGAGACAATATGCTTGGCAGCCGTCACATATGGTCCGCCGGGCCCCACAATCTTATCGACCTGGGGTATAGACTGGCAGCCGTAGGCCATGGCTGCTATGGCGTGCGGGCCACCAACCCTATACACCTCGTCAACACCGGCAATCCTGAGAGCTGCCAGAACCGGGTCGGAAACCCTTCCATCCCTGTCTGACGGCGTGCAGACGACGATCCTGCCAACGCCGGCCACCTTCGCCGGGACCGAAGTCATCAAAGCCGTGCTGGGATAGGCCGCCGCTCCTCCAGGCACATAGCATCCCACGCTGGAGAGGGGGATAGGTCTCTGAACTATCTCTACACCGGGCAGAACCTTCTTGGAGAACCCAAGCCGTGAGAGCTGTAGCCTTGCCACAGACCGGATATTTACTTCAACCCTCTCCAAAGCCTTCCTAAGCGCCGGGTTTATGCGGCTGAGCGCCTCATTCATCTCAGCCTTGGAAACCCTAACAGAATGCCTACCAAGCACCACGCCGTCAAACCTCCTAGCATATTCGAAGAGGGCCTCGTCGCTCCTCAGCCTGACATCATCCACAACAGCCTTCACAGCATCGGCCACCCCCTTCACATCACTCCTAAGACCGTGTACGGCCTTCACAGCATCGGCCACTCGCTCCCTCCCAACCTCAAAAATACGTGGACTCACTTGTTAGAGCCCAACCACTGAATATATAAGGCTCAGCACACCATGACACCGCAACACCAGGCCTTTTCTCTTTTCAAGCCATTTAATCGTATTTACTTCTCTCCGGATCTGCAGCCTTTGTGCAGGTGTCAGAGATGAGCTAGAAGGCATTTCTGTAGGACAGGCTTGCAACCCCGATCAGCAATCCATTTATAAACATCCTATAAAGAGAGGGGACTGTCAACTTAGGCCATCCATGACCTTATCCACCTCTCCGATACCTTCGGCCTGTACGTTGGGAAGCATGCGTTGAACTGTCTTATCCTCCTCTTGAGCTTGCTGAACCATGACTCTATCGTGTTCCTCCTGCCGAACGCCTCTATTCTCCTCC
>JAWAEB010000058.1:0-9902 GCA_038891515.1 Nitrososphaerota archaeon
CGAGGAGGAGGTCCACAGGTTTGTTGAGGAGCTGAGGACGTACGTCCGAAGGGTTATGAGATTTCAGTACAATGTCCCTGACAGGCTTGTGGCCTACGCATATAGGATGACGCCTGTGGAAATAACAGGTGTCGCCACAGATAGGATACTCGCCCCCTCTTATAGGAATCTACCTAGGATTGAGACCAACTACCTAAGGGGTGGGGCGCTGAGGGTTGTCAACGATGGTATAGTAGGTCGAGCTAAGAAGGTGCTGAAGCTAGTCCAGTCCATGGGCATCTCGGGCTGGAGCTGGGTTGAGGACATTGTGAAGGAGAGCTCAAGCATCAGGAAGGAGTCAGGGACAGAGAGTAAGCTCTCAGAGGTCATCGGTGGAAGGCCTGTCTTTTCTCTGTCCGAGAGATTCGGAGGCTTCCGCATAAGATATGGGCGCTCACCAGCCACCGGGATGTCCTCACTGGGCGTTCATCCCATGACACTGAAGGTTTTGGACGACTACCTAGTGGCGGGAACCCAGCTAAAGACAGACTATCCGGGGAAGGGTGGGATAGTTGTGCCCGTGGAGGTGGAACCGCCTGTTGTCAAGACTTACGATGGTGAGGTTGTCCGTGTGGCGTCTCCCAGGGATTATCAGCGAGTTGCGGGGAGGATTGAGAGGATACTGTTTCTGGGAGATCTTCTGGTCTCTGTGGGTGACTGCATTGAGAATAATGTGGAGCTGCGGCCAAGTGGATATTGTGAGGAGTGGTGGGCGCGTGAGCTGGCGTGGGCAGTAGCTATAGGTGGGTTGCCTAACATAGCTGAGAAGACTTCAATATCCACGGATAGGATATCACGGCTTATCGCTGAGCCGCTGGTTGAGACCCCATCCATGGATGAGGCCCTAGCTCTTTCTAGGGTTCTAGGTATACCACTCCACCCAAAATACCTGTTTTTCTGGGAAAATATCAGCGTCAAGCAGTTCTCGACTCTCAGAGCGTGGCTGAGGCGGCTTGGCCCGTTTAGTGAGGGCGACACAGTAGTTGTAGAGGCTGGTGCTGAGGTTTCCGACATACTAACACAGCTATTGGTGGAGCATAAGTATGGTGGCGGCACCATCACGATCTCGTCCCAAGACCTCAGGCTCCTCTACACGCTTCTGAGGCCATATGAGGATGCGCCGCCTGAGCAGGAACCACTCAAAGCTTTAGAGGTCCTGAGCGGCCTAAAGATCAGGGGTAAGAGAGGTTCCTCCGTCACCGCTCGGATGGGAAGACCGGAAAAGGCTGGGCCACGTCTGATGACTCCAGCGGTGCATACACTCTTCCCAGTTGGGCTGTATGGGGGAGGGGTGAGAGACATCAACACCGCTGTGCAGTCTTCCGAGACCATATCTGTCCAGCTGGTAACAAGGCGCTGTCAAAATTGCTCGTCAGTGACATGGAGGGAGAAGTGCGATAAATGTGGTTCCCCCACCTCGATAAATGGCAGATGTATTGGCTGTGGAACAGAATATGGACCTGAGCTGGTGAGGGAGTGCAGGACGTGCGGAGGTCGTGTACTCTACTGGTCCACCCAGAACGTGGATCTGAAGGAGCTAATTGATGGCGTGTCACGGCTGATTGGTGAGGTCTTTGAGTCTAGGGTTAGCGGGGTCAAGAGCCTTACAAGCCTTGCACGGGTTCCCGAGGATATGCTTAAGGGTTTTCTCCGCGCCAAACATGGTCTCCATGTCTATAAGGATGGGACAATAAGGTTTGACGCCACTAATGCGCCGTTAACCCACTTCAAACCCTCTCAGATAGGAACCTCGGTGGAAACCCTGAGATCCCTTGGCTACCAGCATGACGTACATGGCGCCCCCCTCACATCACCCGAGCAGGTGTGCGAGCTGATGCTACAGGATGTCATCCTATCCAAGAAGGCTGGAGAATACCTTCTCAGGGTCTCGAGGTTCATAGATGACTATATCTCAAAACCAACCGGACTAGCGAGATACTATAACTGCCAAACCTTGGACGACCTCGTGGGCCGTCTGATAGTAGCCCTATCACCCCATACATATGTGGGCGTTCTGGGAAGAGTGATCGGCTTTGTGAATGGGTTGCTCAATTATGCGCATCCCATCTTCCATGCGGCCAAGAGGAGAGACTGCGATGGGGACGAGGATAGTGTGATGCTCCTTCTGGATGTATTAATCAACTTCTCCAGATACTACATTCCGGAAAGGATTGGCGGGAGCATGGACTCTCCCCTCCTTATCACGAGGACCGTTCATCCCGAGGAGGTGGATGAGCAGGCCCACAACCTTGATGTATGTTGGAGGTACCCCTTGGAGTTCTACGAGCTCTGCTCCAGTGGTGGTAAGGCCTCTGATATATCCCATGTTGTGAGGACCCTGAGGAACGACATCTCAGTCAGATCTGGTGGGAGGGGATTGGGATACACCCACCCACAGAGCTCTCTCACGTCGGAGCCACCAGAGTCGGCTTACAAGCGGCTAGAATCCATGTATGAGAAAATCGATGGCCAACTGGAGATCATCGATAAGCTTGAAAGCGTAAGGACCGCATCGGTCATAGAGAGGATAGTTGACTCACACATACTCCCAGACATCGTAGGCAATGTGAGAGCCTACATGGTTCAGAGCTTCAGATGTAGGAGGTGTGGCAGAAAGTTCAGGCGTCTCACACTTACTGGAAAATGTCCTGACTGTCAAACTGACCTTGTTCAAACCGTGCACAGGGGCTCGGTTGAGAAATACGTTGAGCTGGCGAAGAATCTAGCTGTGTCTAGGATAAAGGATCAATATCTCAGGGATAGGACGCTCTCGGCCATAGAAAATGTGAGCGACATCTTCAAATGGGCGAGAAAGGGTGGACGCAGCTTGGATAGAGGTAAGCAGGTCTCTCTGGAAAGATATCTATAGTGTCTGAAATGGTGAAAGTGAATCCAAGGGCTTATCTAAGCCGGCTGCGGAATGTCCGAAGGGGCGTTGTGACTAGGAGTAGAATAATAGAGTCGATGGGAGCCGGAGCTACTGTTCCACAGATATGCTTCAGGTCTGGGCTATCACCATCAAATGTTAGGTACCACCTCACCAACATGATGGCTGAGGGCTTGGTTTTGAAGAGGCGGTCGAGGGGAAGAACGTGGTGGATGATGACTGGAGCTGGCCAGAAAACGATAGATGAGGTTACGTGATTATAGGGGTGCCATCCATCTCAATATGGTGACGAGGGCCACCAATACCGCCGCACCTATAATAACTGCTTCGGGCCTGATCTTGATGCCCTTTGACTCCTCCTCAAAAAATCTCAGCAGTCCGGCGCCGCTGGCCGGCATGGGCGCCTCCTTTCTCTTCCTGGAGCTCATCGGAGAGCCGTTGTTCGGCTCGTATAAATGGTTTTTCACTGCCTATGATTTGTTGGTACGGCTGTAGCGTCGTATCCCAGCCTCCTTAAATGGGATGCGAGGCTTTGGGCTAGTCCGTGCTGTGTGTAAACTTTTTTCGGGGCCACCTCCCCCACATATCTAATCAAGCCCTTAAAGTCCGCGTGTCCGCTTAGGGGGAAGGACTTCTCAAACTCATTGAAGCTTTGGCCCAGAGCCCATCCAGTGGCAATAGCCCACCTGAACCTCCTCCCCACCAGTGGCCTCCTCCTCATACTATCCACGTAAACGCAGCCACCGGACTTTAACACCTCCGCGCCCTCGCTGGAACCAGCTGGGACAAACTCGAGTCCAACACCCATCCCAACATAGACTCTAGAAGTGACAGCCACATGACTGCCCACAACGACCGGGAGGCTAGTGTACTCATTAACCAGCTTTATGATCTCTTGGGACTTGCCTATGGAGTAGCATTTAAGGGCTGGTATATCACCGGTTGAGATGCACCTTGATATCCACCCAAGTATCTCGCCATAGAGGGTCTCCCTAGGTGGGAAGTTATAATAAGGACTCCCATAGGTGGATTCGATTATAAGTGTGTCACATTCCTTGGCCTCGGCCGGACTTGAGATGACTGTCTCATATGTGTTGATGTCGCCGGTGTATGTTACCGCCGAGCCATCCGCCTCTACTTGAAACTGGGATGAGCCTAGAACATGTCCAGCGTCCAACAGCCTGAGGGTGAGATTATCACCCACTTTGATTTCCGACCCGTTTCTAACCGTGACCACGTGTCTGAGACCAAAACCCCTGCAGGATATTAGCTCCCTAGTTTCCGGAGACATCACGGCTCTGTCGTGGTTGACAACATGGTCGGAGTGGGCGTGGCTGATGCAGGTCAGTGTTGAAGGGCCGCCCCCAGAGTCGAAGGCCAGAGATACTGAGTCCTTTGAGAACCTCGGCCCACCTTTGAAATCTAGGTGCAGCAAATCCGGGGTGAAGGGATATGATGTGGATATAAATCTTGGCTTTTCCCGACCCAGACTAGGACAGGTGGATGATTTGAATGGCTACGTAGCAGGGAAGATTGCCAGCCGCTACAGGATGCTGCGGGGGATTACCACCGGCCGTGCGGCTTCGCTCCTACTCATGACCCTGTTCTCAGCCGCGGTCTCAGCTTTAACGGCACTCAACACCCACAACTGGGCTGCCTCCCCTACGCCACTAGCTCTGATACTTGGCTCTCACATAGTAATCAACCGCGCCACCAGCAAGCTCTACCAGAGTAGATGCGAGACATTCACCACTAGGAGGCTGGACTCACTCTCTGTAATGGAGCTCTTAACAGTCACCATCGGGTTCAGCATATACTCTGCCCTCTCGGCGCTAAGCTCCGAGAGGTGGCTTGCATCTCCAATATTAACCGCCTCTATATCGCTTGGCACATACCTAGGATATTCGGTGAGACGGGCCATGGGTGGAAGAACCTTTGCCAGCATACTCTCATCACTCGCCACGCCAATAGCAGGACTTACCCTAACCCATATCCACACAGGCTCCATAACCACTTCTGCAGCCCATGCCGCAGTATCGTTGGCGGTGGCTGTAGTCTCCATGGAGACTGTTAGGTTAGCCTTCGATACAAGACTTTCGTTCAAGGGTGTCCCACTCTTCGCCTTCGGCCAGGCCTTCTTCCGCTCCCTACTCGCCGGCAGCAGCTGGGAGCTGGAGAAGATGCTGAAGAACCTGTCGAGAGAAAATGATGTCAGTAACGATCTCTTCGTGATTAGGAGGGAGAGCGGCAGGCCTATATCACTCGTTGTTACCGATGTGCATCCAGGTCCTTTCAGAGATGTTGGCAGCAGTACCTACCCAAGTCTAGTCCAGCGTGAGATGGCTGTTAGAGGTATCGAGTCCGTGGTCTTCAAGGGGCTTTCCAGCCATGAGAAGAACTTGGCCAGCAGAGGAGAGGCTGAGGGGCTTGCTGTCGAGATCTCTGAGAGAGCCCTTAAGATACTTTATGAGGCCAAGTTCTCCAAATACCTCACTTATCCTAGGAGAACATCCCTCAACGGGGCTAAGACCCTTTGGTGGAAGATGGGGGGGCGGACAGTCTGCCTCATGACACTACATCCCGCCCCAATGGAAGATCTGCCGTCTGAGATAGCCGACGGCGGGGATGACCTCATCCCCGTAGACACCCACAACTGCTTCGACCATGGATACCGTGCTCTCGACAGGGAGTCTATTGAGAAGTTGAAAGAACTGGTCATACATCTTAAATCCAACAACGGTGCCGAGGCCGAAGAACTACGTGTGGGATTCTACCGAGCAGTGCCGTCGAAGCTCGGGCTTGCAGAGGGCATGGGTCCAGGAGGTGTCTCATGTCTGGTGATTGGTGGGGAGAAGGCAGAGGCTGCCGTGGTTGTAGCCGACGCCAACAATGCAGTCCCTTGGGTGAGAGACCTAGTTATGGAAGTGGCGGCACGGCATGGGATTGGTGAGGCTGAGCTATGCACAACTGACACCCACTGTGTAAATGCTGTGAGCCTAGGGGGGAAGGGCTACCATCCGCTGGGGGAGGTGGTTCCTAGAGAGGTGTTGGAGTCAATATTTGAGAAGGTCATATCTGGGGCTGTGGCAGACATGTCGAGGGCTGAAGTGGCATACTGCCATATGTCCTCAAGATACCCAGTCTTCCACGATGTCTTGGAGAGCATCTCTGGAAGAATCTCCGCCGGTGCCAGAATATATCTAACCGCTCTAGTAGCTTCACCAGCCTTGGCCGCTGTGGCGGGCCTCCTAGTATAATGCTTATAACCTGAGCGACGTCTTGAAGGTGACGTATGTCAACCCTGAGCGAGCCCAAGCAGCTCGTGATTGTGGGTAAGAAGCCGCTCTTCAAGTATGTAACTGCATGCATAACCCTCTTCAACCGCGGCAGTACCGAGATAGCACTGATTGCAAGGGGTAGGTGTATACCCATCTGCATTGACACAGTACACCTGCTTAGGAGAGCATTCAAGAGAGATGTATTGGTCAAGGATATTTCGATTTGGAGCGAACAGTACGAGAGTTACGGCAGGAAGAGGTACATAAGCTATATCAGGATTCTAATCTCCCAAACCTAGATTATGTTAAAATATGGCTGAGCCCGCAGTGGGCTGATAGTGTCTTGGATTTTGCTTTAACAGTTGAGCAAAAAGTCTTCAGCGACAAGGTGTCCGAGTTCTGCGCTAGGGAGATAGCTCCAAAATGGATTGAAGTAGATGAGAAGGGGGAGATAGGTGCTGAAATAGTCAAGTCCATGTCCCAAGCCGGATTGTTAGGACTGACACTTCCCGAGGAGTATGGGGGACAGGGAGGCACCTTTACAGAGGCAGCTATTGCAGGAGAGCAGATAGCTTACCACGGGCCGGCTCTCTCACTGGCTGTACTCTACCTAATCCAGTGCTCATGGCCATATATACTATACCGCTACGGCACAACAGCCGCCAAGGAAGAGATACTTCACCGCATAACTTCAGGTGAGGCGGTCTTGGGGATTGCAAGCACAGAAGCTCATGGAGGCAGCGACATATCATCAATCCTCTGCCGCTCTGAGAGGACAACCGACGGCAACTGGGTTCTAAACGGTGAGAAGTCCATGACTTCCCTACCGTCGGTGGTGGAGAAGATGCCTTGGGGTGGGGGGTGGTTTCTCATAGCAAGGACTGGCGACCCCGGACTAAAACATCGGAGCATAACCAACTTCATCGTATTGATGAAGAAAGATGGGAGTATGGTTGATGGTATAAGCTACAGACCATGGACGGAGTTTGCAAGACGCGGGTTAGACACCTCAATCATACGCTTCCACAATGTCAGAATAGATGACAAGTACCGGGTAGGTGAAGTCAACAATGGGTTTAAGATAGCAATGGAGGGGTTCAACTTGGCCCGAAGCATGATTGGAGCCGTCTGCGTGGGCTGCGCTAGGTGGTTAATGGACCAGGCTATGCAGTGGCTCAAGTCTAGGAAGATGTTCGGTAAACCACTAGCCTCTTATCAGGGGATAAACTTTCGGCTGGCAGAGTACGCCTCTGAGATAGAGGCAGCACGTCTCCTCTGTTATAAGGCAGCTTGGACAGCGGACAGGTATTATTTCAAGAGGGAGCCTGGCGTGGGATTAGGAGATGTGGCCATGATGAGCGCCATGGCCAAGCTGAAATGCGCCGGATTGGCCGTGGACCTAGGGGAGGATGTTATGAAGTGGTTCGGAGGCGCATCTTATTTCAAGGAGACACCCATCTTCAGAGCATGGCTGGCTGCATTCAGCTATGTTGTGGGCGCAGAGGGTGCGGAGAACATTATGCGCCTAATAATAGCCCGTGAGCTGCTGGGCAGGGAATATGTAGAGTAGGATGTCGGCTATTGAATACGTAGTCTACAGCACGCTGGTCTGCCTATCAATCATGATAGTACCTGGACAGATATTTTTTCTCACCATTCAGGAGGCCAGCAGAAGCAGGAGAGACGCTCTCATGATGGGCCTCGGTATAGCTGCTGCAGAGATTGTCCTGCTCTTATTACTGTTTACGGGCTTCTCCACAATCCTGTACCGCATTGTCCCCGTTCTTCGCATAACCGGAGCTATCTTCCTCTTCATACTGGGTAGCCGCTCCATTGCCAGAAGCCTAAAGCCGACCACCAGAAAGAAGGTCGAAGGTTCACTTGCACCATTCAACCGGGGCTTCCTGATGACGGCCCTCAATCCACCATTCATAGTCTGGCTCTTTACAGCCGGTCTATCCACCCTGGATACAGGCGCGGCCTTGGGTCTCATGGGCTACCTTATCTTTGCCTCAGCCCTCCTAGGCTCTTCGTTGGCTGTCGTGCTCTTCCTCATCTTCGCCATATCTATAAGTAGCCACTATATGGGTGGTCCCGTCCTCAGATTTCTATACCTAGTCTCTGGACTAGCCTTCCTAGCCCTAGGTCTGAGCTTGCTTTACCAACTCCTCACGTATCCCCAATAACCTGAACAAGTATTCTACGCGTCCTTGGCCCATCAAACTCAGCTGCTATAATACTCTGCCAAGTGCCTAGGACTGGAGCGCCATTCTCCACAGGTGTGGTAAGCGAGTTGGAAAGAAGTATGGCCCTTAGGTGTGAGAAAGCATTTGCGTTAGCGTCAACAGTATCATGATGATAGCCCGCACCCTTTGGTGCAAGTTTCTCGAGAAACTCCAACACATCCCTCCTCAGGTTGGTTTCATTCTCATTAAGGTATAAGCCCAGGGTCGTGTGGAGTGAAAAGACACCGACAAAGCCTTTGGATATCCCCGATGAAGATACAATCTCTCTCACCTTGTCTGTAATGTCCACCAGCTCAACCCTGCTCCTCGTGTTGATAGAAATGGTCTGGGAATGTATTCTCATCTGGGCTCAATGTGGGCGGGTGGATATATAAAGCTAAGTCTTGGCCCTCGAATAGGAGGGCATCACATCTTCGGCGAAGAGCTTAAGACTTGAAAGGTTTGTGTCAAGGTCCCTGAGTATGAGGAGGCTTACACCCATGCTCCTGAGCATCTCCACCTGCTCTACAATCTCGTCCGGCGTCCCATAGATCAGTGTGAATGACTTCCTAAGAGCGGACTCGTACGACTCCGCCAGCGGCATGTACTTCATCCTCTCCGCTCTCTCACCATCACACCTGTACGCCAGTATTGTGGTGAAAACCGCCTTTCGCACACCCCTATGGTCTCTTCCTAGAGCTTGGCTGAAGTGCTCAAAGGATCTAACTGCATCCCTAAACTCATCTCTGGATTCGCCATAAAAGTTCCACCCAAGACCCATCTCAGCTACAAGTCTCAGCATCAGCCTCCTACGGGCGCCAATCCATATAGGTGGATGGGGCTTCTGCACCGGCGGCGTGTTGGACAAAGCTCCGGTGAGGTGGTAATGCTGCCCAGCGTATCGCACCTCGCCTCCATCACTCATCAGAAGCCGCAACACGTCTACATATTCACGAAACCAACTGTACCGCTCTCTCCCCATAGGGTAAGGTATCCCCAGCACCCTATGCTCATGGGCTTGGGGCTCCGAGCCGAGACCAACACCCAGCTCAAGCCTACCACCAGAAATCTGGTCGAGAGTAGCCGCCATCTTGGCCAAGAGGGATGGATGACGGTAACTATAGCAAAGAACTGTGGTCCCAAGCCTCACCCCACCCACCACAGGAGCAAGCGCCGACATAAGAGTCCAAGTCTCCAAAACAGTCCTAGCCCTGCTAGGCTGCAGATGATCAGTGAACCAAAGGGAGCCATAGCCAAAACCCCTAATCTTCTCAGCCAGCTCCAACACCTCAGCAAAGGTGACATCATACCTAGGAACGACAGCCCCGAAAATCACATAACCATGAATACGAACGCAGGATAAAATCATTCAAAAACCTCAACCCGCCCCACCCGGCTCTGTTAACTTAAGGCTTTTGGCCTGGGGCTGTGGTTGTTCTGTCATGTTTGTTAGGCGTAGGACTGCTTACCCGT
>JAWAEB010000059.1:0-9872 GCA_038891515.1 Nitrososphaerota archaeon
GGGACGACTTTGTGTTAAAGACGTTTGCAGGCAAGACTTTCATGGATGTCTTCAACGCCTTCTACTATTCATGGAGCCCTGCGGTGGCTGAGGCCGAGTATTCAAACCCAGCCCTCCGTGAAACCGTAAAATACATGATATATCCGTTGATAGGTTCTCTCCAACTCTCGAGGATTGCGGCTGAACCTCTCGCCGCGGTCAGCAGCGAGCTGTCGGTGATATCTGCAGGGGTGGTCGTATCAAACCTTCTTGGGATAATCTATCTAGCCCCCATCTCCCTGCTGGTTAGAAGGTTTCTGCTATCGAGGAAGCGGTTGCCTGTCACCGCCCCTAGGCTGGCCTGGCTCATGATGGTGCTTTTGCCAATCCTCGCCACCGCCGTATACTTCCAGAACGGAGCTGTAGTGGCCTTCGCTAGCTCGGCCTTGGTTTTGGGTGGCCTCTGTCTCGGATGCGCCCTACCCTACACAATAGCTAAGGCTCTGGCGAGCATGCGCAGCAGGTAGATGATAAAGACATAAAACAACCCCTTCCAGATTTTTTTGGATGTCACCCAACCGTTTGGCTGAAGAGAAGAGCCTCTACCTGAGACAGCATGCCGATAACCCAGTGGACTGGTACCCATGGGGTGAGGAGGCCTTCCAAAAGGCGAGGATGGAGAATAAGCCCCTACTCCTAAGCATAGGCTATTCCTCCTGCCACTGGTGCCATGTGATGGAGAGGGAGTCCTTCAGCGACCCAAGGATAGCCAAGCTCATCAACGAGAACTTCGTCGCCGTAAAGGTTGACAGAGAGGAGAGGCCTGACGTGGATGAGGTGTATATGAGGGCGGTTCAGATGATGACCGGGACGGGAGGCTGGCCACTGACAGTTTTTCTGACGCCAGAACTCAAGCCATTCTACGGTGGGACATACTTCCCGCCCAGGAGGAGGGGTGGTATGGTCGGCTTCGACGAGGTGCTACAGAACATAGCCACCACTTGGAGAAAAAGCGGTGGGGACCTGGCCAGGGTGGCTGAGGAGACAGCGTCTGTCTTGAGGCAGCTCTACACCCACAGGCCCGCTGGCGCGGAGCTCAACTACTCACCTGTGGGCGTGGCCTATGAGATGCTTGTCTCGGTCTATGACGAGGTCTACGGTGGGTTCGGCGGCGCACCCAAATTCCCCATGCCCACATACCTCAGTCTTCTTCACATGATTCACTACAGGGATGGCGAGCGGTATGCACTCAGGATGTCCCTCAACACCCTTGAGAAGATGGCCCGGGGAGGAATCTTCGACCAGCTGGCCGGAGGCTTCCACAGATACTCCACAGACCGTAGCTGGCTAATTCCCCACTTTGAGAAGATGCTCTACGACAACGCACTCCTAACAATAGCCTATCTTGAGGCCTACCTACTGACGGGCAACCAGTTCATGGGGAAGATAGCCGCCATGACGCTGGACTGGATGCTCAGGGAGATGAGATCTTCGGAGGGTGGGTTCTATTCATCTGTGGATGCCGACACTGACGAGGGTGAGGGGCTGTACTACACTTGGACAAGCGGTGAGGTGAAGGAGCTGCTGGGTGAGGAGCTGGGTGAGGCTATATGCTGGTTGTTCTCGATAACGAAGGCCGGGAATTTTGAAAAGGGCAGAACAGTGCTCACGCTTCCGAGGGACCCGGCTGAAGTGGCCTCGAAGTATGGTATACCTTTGGACAAGCTTGAGGAGGCCCGTATGGCCCTTCTTAGAGAGAGGGAGAGGAGACCAAAACCCGCAGTCGACCAGAAGATAATAGCATCTTGGAACGGTCTCACCATCTCAGCCCTCAGCAAGGCATTTCAGGTGTTGGGTGATAGGCGCTATCTCGAATCGGCTGTGAAAGCTGCTGAGCATATCCTCAGCAGTATGTGGCGTGGTGGAAGGCTTAGTAGATCCCTCAACGACGGCGTAGCATCCAATGAGGGGACCTTGGAGGACTATGCCTACCTCACCTACGGGCTTCTGAACCTCTTCGAATCATCTTTCCAGCCCAAGTTTCTCAGAGCCTCTATCGAGTTGGCCGAGACCATGGACAGTCTTTTCTGGGACAATGTGGGACATGGCTACTTCTACTCACTAGATGAGGTGGGGGGTATTGCGAGAATCAAGTATGGATACGATGGTGTGATGCCGTCCGGCAACTCAATGGCAGCCCTGACTATGCTCAGACTCTACGAATACACCGGCGAGGCCAAGTACCTAGATCGAGTGACGAAGACTCTCCAGCTTTTCAACGATGACATGATGCAGAACCCGCTCGAATATACAACCATGCTGAAGGCACTGGCCTACTACTTGGGGCCTAGGACCGAGGTTATCATAGTTGGTGGGGAAGACGAGGTACAGAAGATGTTGGATGTGGTCTATCCTACATATCATCCTATGAGAGTTGTATTGGTCCTGACTCCGACCAACGCATCGGAGCTGCTTGAGTTGGCGCCCGTCGCTCGGGGGAAGGAGTGTGTGGACGATAAGACAACAGCCTACGTATGCGAGAACTACACATGCCGCTTTCCAGTGACTACGGCTGAGGAACTGCGGGAACTATTCAGAGACGCTAGGTGATAGGTTGGGCATGGTCTCCACTAGGTGGCTTGCCCTAGTCTCTTCTTGGTTGGCCTGGTTCTGGAGCCACGGGACACGTGTGGGTGTCTCGGCCATAACTCCGTTCATTAGGGAGAGGATGAGCCTCTCGATAGCTGAGGCCTCGGCACTGCCCGGACTGCTTAATCTGGGTTTCTATACATCTAACATCATGTCGGGGCAGATAGCTAGGACTTTGGGCTATGGAAGGGCGGTTGCCGTCGGAGCCATAGGTGCCTCAGCCCTCTTCGCCATCTCCAGCCAGTTAGGTGAGAAAATCCTCTTCTACGCAGTGATGGCTGCTGTGGGGCTATTCCTAGCACTGCATCTACCCTCGGCAATACCCTGGGTCAGCAGCTTATTTGATGCAAGGCGAAGAGGTTTTTTCATAGGTGTACACGAGTCAGCTGCACCAGCTGGACAGACCCTAGGACCCATAATACTCACCCTGCTCATAGTCTCTGTCGGCCTCGCTGCAGCCATGCCCCTCTGGGCAATAGCCTCGGTGGCCGCAGGCTCCGCCGCTCTACTAGTGGGAAATGGACAGATTCTCAAGAACGGTGGGCGGATTGGCAGGGTTGCCGGAAGTGGTTTAAGCCGGCTCACCATTCTATCATTTGTAGTGCTGACCACTGGCATGCTGGTGGGGAATCTAGGGGTGGTCGCAATTGTCCCATTATATCTTGTTGAGTCGGTGGGCCTTGACAAGTCTCTTGTGGCAGCTCTGGTAGGTTTAAGCAGGATTCTGGGAGTCTTGGGACAGCCGTTGGGCGGGATCCTCTATGATAGACTCGGCTTCTTTAAAGTAGTCTCCGTAATCACAGCTGCCAACATCCTCTCATCAGCCTACATAGCTTACGGCCCATACAACCTCATCTATGTTGCCATGATGGTCGCGCAAGCCACATCCACAGCCATGTACTTTCCCATCTTCTACAGCCACATCGTACACCTCTCAGGTGAGAGGGCCGGTATTGCCATAGGGCGGATCATATCAGTCAGCGGCCTCATAGGTCCTACCTCGGCGCCTCTGGTGGCTGGATATCTGGCGGAAACCTACAACCACCAAGTAGCCCTCACATATCCGCTGGTCATGATACTGTTGGCGATACCTGTTCTCTCCGTATCGAGGGGGCTAGGGCTATCTCAGCCTGAGTAGCAGACTTAAATCTATCCACGGATCCTCTGAGACCTTGAAGACGTAATGACTCTGATTCAAGTTAAGCTTCCGGACATGGGTGAGGGCATAGCTGAGGGAGAGATAGTTAAGTGGCTGGTGAGGGAGGGTGATATTGTGAAGAAGTATCAGCCCCTAGCCGAGATTATGACGGTGAAGGTGAATGTGGAGGTGCCGTCACCTTATGGCGGACGTGTGGTTAGACTATTGGCCAAAGAAGGGGATGTCCTCCCGGTTGGTCAGCCCTTCATAGAGATAGAAACAGCGGATGAGGTGGAGACGGTCCAATCACATGTCGAGGCTCCATCCACACCAGTGCAGCGGGCAGCACCTACTGAGAAGAGAGAGGTTCAAGTGATGGCAACGCCTGCGGTGAAGAGGCTGGCTAAGGAGCTTGGGGTTGAGCTGGAGAAGGTGACGGGCACCGGTCCAGGCGGGAGGATACTCGAGGAAGATGTCAGGAGGGCGGCCTCAAGAACAGGTGAGGTGGTGAGCCTCACCAGAATACCTCTGAAGGGCCTCAGACGTATCATAGTTGAGAAGCTCGTGGCGGCTAAGACCAAGACAGCCCTAGTGACAGTCTTTGAGTCGGTAGATAGCGGTGAGTTGATCGCATTGAGGGATGAGCTGAGGCGGTCGAGAGAAGGTGTGAAACTTACATACCTGCCCCTAATTATGAAAGCCCTTGTGAAGGCCGTCGAGGAATATCCCCAGATGAATGGCTGGATTGATGAGGAGAAGAGTGAGATAGTTCTCTCTAAGAGTGTCAATGTCGGTGTGGCTGTAGATGCACCTGACGGGTTGGTGGTGCCGATAGTCAAAAACGTTGAATCCAAGGATGTGTGGGTGCTGGCGGCTGAGATTGAATCTCTCGCCGAGAAAGCCCGCTCTGGCAAGCTCTCACTCGACGATGTGAGGGGAGGAACGATAAGCATCTCCAACTACGGCTCCCTTGGCTCGCTTTCAGGCACACCCATAGTGAACTATCCCGAGATCGCCGTGGTGGGCGTGGGTAGGATTGAGAAGAGACCGGTGGTGAGGGATGACCAGATTGTCATCAGACCAATGATGGACCTAGCAGTCACTATGGACCACAGGGCGGTAGACGGGGGAACCATGGGCGGGTTCGTCCTATCACTCAAGAAACACTTGGAAAACATCCGACAGGTTGTCGGTGGGGCTTGAATCTGGCTGAGCTGGGATTTCCAAAGAACTGCATCCTCGAGACGATAGTGTCAACCTATAGCGATGAGACCAAGCCCCACGCAGCTCCCATGGGTGTCTCCACAATAGATGGTGAAACCTTACTCATAAAGCCGTATAAGACAACCCAGACCTATGGAAACCTTGTCTCAATGGGATGCGCCGTTATTAATGTGACTTCCGACCCAGTCCTCTTCTACAGATCCTTATTCCGGGAGGGACTGAGGTTCAGAAAGGCGGTGATGGTGGAGGCTCCCGCCCTTGTCGACGCTGATGGCTGGGTTGAGGTGGAAGTCGGACAGTGGAGGGATCTGGGGGATGAGAGGGTTGTTTTCTCGTGCCTTGTGAGAGGGGCTGAGCTCAGGGATGTGGTGGCGAGGCCATACTCTAGGGCTGTGCATGCGGTGATGGAGTCAGTTATCCACTCTACAAGGATACCAATATTCCTCAAAACTGAGAGACGTGGAGAGGCGCTCAGGCTGGTGGAGCTGGTGAGATGGTATAAAAGCATCGTGGAGCGGGTGGCACCCGCCACAGTCTATGCCGAGATTATGGACAGGCTGGACAGCAGGATCTCAGAATGGTTGAGAGGCTATGAGGATAAGAGTCAAGACGCCCTCTAGGCTCCACCTAGGTCTACTGGACCTATCCGGCGACTTGGGCCGGCTCTATGGTGGAATGGGCGTGGCTGTTGCGATGCCCTTCACTGAGATAATGTTCGAGCCCTCGGACAGGCTTAGAATAGTTGGGTGTGTTGACAATTACCTAGCTGAGGTGGTGGAGACATTAGAAAAAACTTACGAGTTCAGGGCAAGTGCTAGGATAAGATTGGAGAGCAGCATACCAGCCCATGTTGGGCTCGGCTCCAGAACACAGATGGCCCTAGCCGTAGCCGTGGGACTGGCCCGGCTCAATGGCTTGGAGAGGACTGTGGAGGAGCTGGCGGCCACCCTCGGACGGGGAACAATATCAGGTGTGGGGGTGGCAGCCTTCAAGCATGGCGGCTTCATCCTAGAAGGTGGTAGGAAGATAGAAAGACCTGCTGCAATCCCGCCTATCCTCATCCACAGGCCGTTCCCCACCAATTGGTCCTTCACCATAGTCATACCCAAAACTGCTAGGGGCCCGACCGACCAAGAGGAGAGAACCCTATTCACGAGACTAGCCAAAATGGATGTGGAAAAGGCTGGAAGAATCTCTAGGCTTGTTTTGATGAAGCTGCTGCCAGCTATGGTGGAGGAGGATATAACGACTTTCGGTGAAGCCCTCACAGAGATCCAGATGAACTTGGGTGAGTATTTCTCCCAAGTTCAGGGAGGCATCTATGCCAACCCTATGGCAGATAAAATATTGGATAAGCTAACATCTCTGGGAGCCGTAGGCGTGGGCCAGAGCTCATGGGGCCCATCCCTATATGGCATGTATCATGGACTGGAGAGGGCTGAGAGAGCTGCAAGAGAGGTGGCGGCCATCCTAGGCGATGGCTGGCTCACGGTAGCCACACCACCCAATAACCATGGGGCAGAGATATCAGTCACTCCTTAGCCCCATTAGGACGCCGTCCTTGTCAAAACTGGATAGATGGATATGGTCCAAGACAGTGCCGTGGGAATTTTTCAGCTTCATAACCTCAACTAGTTCGGAGTATTTCCCACCAGCCACGCCATTGGCTACTAGCCCCGCACCCATCGCCACATCCTTCGCCCGTTTTGTGAAAATGTTGGCCGGTCTCATGGCCTTCACACCCAGCTTTCGGCCTAGAATCTCCTGCACATCGATTCGCAGCGCATCCACCCTTGAGAGCCTACCTGTGAGGATAACTTCTTCCGGCCTTCTCTCCATAACGGCCATCAACCCAGAAACCGCCTTAACCACACCCTCCAAGAAGCTCATCCACCCCACCGAGTACCTACCCCACCTCCCCATAACGAATTCATCCAGCGACAGCTCGCTGCCCGCTGCTATGAATGTGGCTCCACCCTGAAATAACCTGAGCTTTGTGAAATCTCCCAACAGATAGGACAGCTCACCATCCATCAAGCCTATTGAGAGGTAGCCCGGCCCTGGAAAAATAGTACCACCCACCCCATCCACTATCTGGCCGCTTTCCACTGCTATGGCTGCGTTGTAGCCATAGCCCATCTCCACACATATGAGACAAGTCTCCCCATATTCAATACTTCTCCTACGCGCTTGATCCCAGATGGCGTACGCGGTGACGCATGTCTTATCAGCGGTCCCCATGTCTATCCTGTTGGCCTTCCTATACTCAGGAACTGTTGGAAGCTGAATAACGCCTGGCAGCGTGTATGCGTTGACCCCCCTCTCCCTCATCATCCTCAGGAGACGCCTTACCCCAGACAGCACAGAGATGCCACTGTCCGAATGTTTCTCAAGCGTAGTCAGGGACAAATCATGATCACTTAGTTCGGCTATGTGCTTGAACGCCAACCCATATCCAGACGGCCCAACAACAACATCAGGCTGAGCGTTTAGAATCATATCCAGAACCCTCTCAGGTTCGTGGGCCACAACTTTTGTGGGGACAGTCTCATCTAAGAGCACACTGTCTACATCATCCTCGAAGCAGCAGAGGTCAAAGTTGGCTGTACCGGGGTCTATGCCCAGAGCTCTCACGGAAACACGCTGTGGGCTCCCCAACTATTTTAACATAATCCTATAGCATGAATCCGAATAATAAGTGGTAGCATATGACATAATGAAAGAGGATTTCAACTCATCGATAGAGGACTATAATAAGTATGGTTAGGAGGCTGTTTGGAAATAAACAGCTTTCCCTAGATGTCTATTATAATGTTCCTCTGGATACTTTCATCGTATGAGTATATCGCTAGCCTTGTTTCAGAGTGGGTCGCTAAGGCTCAAGCTTCCTATGAATGTCTGGAATCTGATAGGGGTGATTACATAGCTCATGTAAGGGGTTAAAGGGTGGGTATGATGTAATGGCTGGATTGAGGCTATTCTATGATATTTATCCCCATTAGAAGGCCAAATTTTCTAAGAATTAATCCATTTCCACACCACTCTGTCCATTTATGTCTATATGGATGGTCCTATGTGTTTGAGGACTATCCCAACTGGCTGAATAACCGATGAAGCATAATGGCTGGGCCTTCGCCGCCAACCTGAAGGCCGCACGCCCAGAAACCCCTCATTAGGGAAAACTCCAACTCGGACAGGAGAGATAAGGGGTCCAAGGTGCGGCTATAGGTCTGGAGAACAAAGACAGAAGAAGACAGATAGAACCATCTCCCCGTATCTCACCCTAATATGGGTAACCACTCCTACATTCTCTTATGTGGTGATGGGGATGGATGGTTGGGTTCACCGCCATGGTCAGGCAGTACCGGATGATGTGTATGGGCGCCATATATGAGTGGTTATTGGTGGGAATGAAAATACTAGATGATTGCTGATAACCACTGATTAGATTCTCCTGAGCCGTATTGGTGAGTACATGATATCTCTACCAATTCTCCGTAGATGGAGATGTTGATGGTTTGGAGGGAATGACATATATTTCTACGCAGACACAAGAGATAAAACATCCCCAAACCCCGACTGGAGACCCCTCCGCTGGAGGGGGTTTTCCCCCTATCGGGGAGTATTTCTGGCGGCCCTAAGACCTCCCGGGAAAACCATGGAGACAGCCATGGCTTCTTGGACCTTCCCCGGGGTTAACGAGGAGTTTTGCTCCCGGGACTTAACACCTTCTAATGAGCAGGGGGCAGGAGAGAATTGGCCCAGCTCTCCAGACAAGGCCTTGGTCTGTAGAGAGGATGGTGGTGGGAAGAAGGCATTGGCTTATGTTGATGTAGGGTTTAGGAATGCCAAGAGATATATGGTGCTGCTGAAGTATGAGGATGAGCAGGAGGTTAGGAGGGTTAATAGTCTTCTAGAGCTCTTAAACTTCCATGTCAAGGATGTATACGTAGATTCATTGATGTGCGAGGGTATTCCAGAAGTGAAAGCTTTGGTCGAGCGTGGAGTTCATATATTCTACCTACCAAACCCAAGATTACTAAGAACTGTTAAGGGTGGAAATGGGATGGAAAAGAGTGACGAGAACGATGCAAGGGTATTATCCTTAATACCATCTGATAATTTCAGGGAATGTTCATTAGACTTTCTAAGACTAAAGGAATTATTGATGAAGCATCATAAGCTGAGGAGACAAATACAAAAAATTCAACATTGGAACAATGTACTCCCACTAAACAGCTACAAAGCATATGTCTCAGCATTCCAAGGAAGACCAAAACTGGCAGAATGTATACGATGAGACCAGAGAGGTATAGCCATAGAGCAAGAAGGCATTTAGAGAACATCGCCGTACATGTAATAGCCGTCGAGAAGGCTCATCAAAGACATGGACAACATATATGGAAGAATATGGTGTCAAATCTACAGAAGACAAAGAAGCATGAAGAAAACATCACTAAAAATACAAACAGCACTAAGATACCTACGAAGAATTGTGGGAACCCAGAGCCAAACAGCAGACCGGGCCAAATAACCCCAAGAAAAACCCAGAAGGCCCGACAAGGCTTCAACCTATAATTGCCGTCGAGGTTCTCTCGGCAAGCCCCCACATATATACTGCTGCTTCGGCCTGTTCTCAGGGTTCTCTATTGGGGTTGTTGTGCCGCCCGACCACCCGCCACCATCTTTATCCTATAATGTCCTCCTTTTCCTTATTTATATGATGGAGACTATATATGTGGTCTCACCCTCCATAGTCTTATGGAGAGACTTAGGCTCGATGTCAAAGATGCGGAGATCGTCAAGATACTTCAGTCGGACGGCCGGGCTAGCTGGAAGGAGATAGCTGAGAGGGTCCGACTCAGCATTCCGGCCGTCAGGT
>JAWAEB010000060.1:0-9544 GCA_038891515.1 Nitrososphaerota archaeon
CCTCTCATCATGTATAGTATCACCAGAGAATACTATGGACACATCCTCGCACTCAATCCTATACGCCACACCGTTGAAGTGCTCCACCTCGGCAGCCTTCACCGTGGCCCTGCCCATCTGTAACGTATCTCCACAACTCATTTCAGTCACCCTAACATAGTCCAAGCACTTCATCATCTTGGAAAGGTAGCTGAACTCATCCACATCCACCACCAGCCTCCTGTACAGCCTCTCAAACCCCCTCGGTCCCACGGCATTGAGTGGCTTGGCATCTACAGCGGGCAGGCCGTCCTCACCGAATGCCCTCGCCATCACTATGGGCAGAAAGTCGGCGAAATGGTCCAGGTGGAAGTGAGTGACTAGAATATAATCAAGCCGCTGTGGTGTTACGCCTGTCCTCCTCAGCTTCTCCATCGCGCCCGGTCCTGGGTCGATCAGCACGCGGACACCCGCGACCTGTAGGTATAACCCGCTGGCGAACCTTCTGGGTGTGGGTATTATGCTGCCGGCCCCGAGTATCTTCAGCCTCAATGTAGACCCCTAGCGATGAATATGGCGTGTGGTAGCTCCTTCCCGAAAAGTTCTAGGGCTGTCCGAACTGCATTGGGTGAGCCGGGTAGAGCCATCACCAGCTTGCCACTATGGATGCCTGCTGTCGCCCTTGAGAGAGCTGCAGCTGCCCCTACCCTTCTATAGCTCTCGACGCGGAATATCTCACCGAACCCCTCTATCTCCTTGTCTAGAAGGGGTGCTAATGCTTCAATCGTCACGTCACGTGGTGACAGTCCTGTGCCACCGGTTATGATTATGGCATCATAGTTTTCTCCCGCAGCCCTGACCACTGTGCGCCTTATCATGGTTATGTCGTCATTTACAACTCCGAGATAATCCACCTGGTAGCCCATCTCCCGCAGCATACTTACGGCCAGATCGCCCGACTCATCCACATACTCCTCACCCCTCATCTTCTTTTCATAGCGGGAGGTGCTGACGGTTAGAACCGCTACCCTCAAGTCCTTAGGGCTTCTGGAGCGGTGGAGGTCATGGGGTAGCGTCTTCCTTCACCTTGGAAAGAACCCTCACACCATATATCTCCGTGCTTGGGTATTGACCCAGCTTATCCTTCTCATACTGCTTCACAGCATCCCAAATGTTGAGTAGGGCTACAGAGACTGCCGTGAGCGCCTCCATCTCAACGCCTGTCTTCTCTGTGGCGACCACATGGGCCCTCACCTCCACATAATCCCCACCTATGGACTCTGTGACCTCCACACTCTCCAGTCTCAGCGTATGGCAGAGGGGAAGGATTTGCGGTGTTAGCTTGGCAGCTATCACCCCCCCCACCCTTGCAAGCTGTAGAGCGTCACCCTTCTCCAGAAGTCCCGTCCTAATCCTGTTGATGGTCTCGGTTCTGAGCCTAATTCTACCAACTGCCGTAGCCTCCCTCCTTACATACTGCTTCCCAGATATGTCCACCTGCCTTATTGACATTCCCGGAGAGGGACCCTAGTAATGCATGGATAAAGCTGTATCGCTTAAACCCGTCTGCCCCTTCTACCACCCTTCTTCCTCACGCTGTCATGGGGTAGGGGTGTCACATCCTCGATTCGCCCTATAGTTACGCCCGACCTTGCCACAGTCCTGATGGCGGCCTGAGTCGCCGGGCCTGGTGTCCTGGTCTTTACCCCGCCCGGAGCACGTACGAGAATGTGAACGGCGTTTATCCCCTGCGACTTGGCTATCTCCATGACATGGGCCGCCGCCCTCATTCCTGCGTAGGGTGTGGGTTCAAGCCTACCCGCGTCGACGAACATTCCGCCGCTCGCCCTAGCTATGGTTTCGGCGCCTGTAAGGTCTGTGACGTGGACAATTATGTTATTGTAGGATGAGTAGATGTGGACAACGCCCCACTTGAGCTGCTTGGGCTGCGTCTCCTCAGTCATGTCTCAGCATCACCTCGAGAGCTTTTCCTCGGCTGCAAGCCTGATCATCTCCTCCTCCCCCCTCAGAACGTGGTAGCTGGGCGCCCTCACACGACGGTCTCCTATGTAGACTTTACCATGGGTTATTAGCTGCCTCGCTTGATATGGTGTCCGAGCCAGCCCCAACTTGTAGACAACGGTCTGCAACCTTCTCTCCAGAAAGTCACTCACCGAGAGGCGTAGGACATCGTCGAGTGTGGAGCCTTCGGGTAGAAGTCCGAGCCTGTAAAGCTTACCTAACAGCTGGTTCTCAGCCATAGCCCTCCTCTCGCCCACCGCAGTGAACAATCCCCTGGCTAAGGACCTATATTTTCTAAGCTTGCTGTTGGCTATGGATATCTCACGTTTGTTCCTGAGGCCGAATTCTCCCAGGAGCCTCAGCTCCATGGCTAGGTTCTCCTGCCTCCATGGATGACTAGGCGTCTCATATTTCTTCCTCTGTCTTTTGGGGTCGCCCATGCTGCTCTAGAGCCTCACGCGCCTTGATATAAACCGGTCTCTGGCTATTTCGGCTCCTGCTGGGACATCTTCCTCCGAACGAGTCGGACCCTGCAGAAAACTGCGTCTCCATCCCTTATCTCAAATATTTTCCTTATTTCTTCTGGTATAGTTATTCTGCCACCTGCTGTCACCTCGGCGAAGAATGGAATATCCTCCTCTGATATCTCCACCATTTCCTGCTTATGGTGTTGAAGGGCTTGCTTAAAAACTAGAAGATTCTGGCTGGTCCGCCAACACCTGAGACAAAGGTCTTAAACCCCTTCTCCTCCAGCTGTGATGATATGTAGGGTGTGTTCTCCATGTAGGCATTTATAAACACTGTGGGGCCTGTCTGCATAGAATAGTAGCACTCCACCCCCTCGCGTCTCAACTCCTCAACTGCCCGCAGCACCTTGAGACTCTCAGGTGAGAGAAGGATTATTCCGGACGGGCCTGTCATTGTTACAGCATGTAACTCCAGCGAATCCTGTTCCACAAGTCTTCCCATTCTCTCCAAGTCCCCCTCGAGTATAGCTTCTTGCACCTCATCACATCTTCGCTGGGCTGTTATGCATCTTTCCCTGAAGAAGGGCGAGAGTTCCGCCTCCCTGTGGGCGTCCTCGGTTGAAAGGCGTAGTGGTAGGGGCACGATCACCATCCCCAAGGATAGTCTGCCTCCATCTGAGAATGATGTTGCGTATGAATCCTCGTCCGACGTACCGGCGTACCAGCGGGCGAAATAACCAACAACACTTCTGCAGGCTGACCCGGCGAGCAGCCTAGCTGTTCTTGAGAGGAGTTTCACATCCCATCCGAGAGTCTTGTCTAGTCCTGAGGCCTTGAACGCGGCCGTGGCTAGAGCTGCTCCAGCCGATGAGGAGAAGCCCAGTCCTTTCGCACCCCCCGCCGGTGTGGAGTTTACGGAGACTATTCTAGCCCTGTCCTCAATGCCAGCCAGATTCCTCACCCTATCCACTACCTTTTTGATTCTCTCCATCTCCCTCAAGGTTGCTGGGGCGCCGTTCACGATAGCTGTGTCCTGTGGGAAGTCGCCGAACTCGACTTCGGTTACTGTGTGGAAGGCCTGAACGTTCACTGATATGCTATCATGGTAGGGGATGCGAAGCTCCCAGTCGCGAAGGCCATGATACTTCACCAGCGCTTGCATGGGATGGGCCAGCGCCCTAGCCCTCATACCTCCTCAGGCCTCCAAAGCGTATCTTAGACGCCTAAACTTAGCCACAAGTCTGGCCACTTCGGATGTGACATCCTCACCGGACATCCCCCTAGCAATAAACCTCGCTATGACACGCATCTCGGCGGCTGACATGCCTCGTCTAGACACTTCACCCGTACCCAGCCTCACCGCCATGTCCACTATAATCCTGCTTCTCTCCAGCTTGTCCCGGGCTGCAGCGCCTTCCATGGGCCCCATGGGTATGTATACTTGGTGCGACTCTGTGTATCCCCTATCCGACTTGAAGACTCCCAACCCCTCGGCATCGAGGCTTACGGCTAGCGCCTTCGCATTTGACACTACCCTCTTGGCATAATCTCTAGCATACCTACGCATCTCCTCAAGGGCGACAGCAAGCGCTGCAACCCTATTGAGATGTATGTTATCCACAAACTTGTGGAAAATATTTCTCTCCAACTCCCTAGCTATGCCGCCGTCATTTGTAGCTATGAGCCCACCTTGGGGTCCGAAGAAAGATTTGTGAGTAGAGCCTAGAAGAATGTCCGCGCCCTCATCAAGCGGGTCTTGAAACTGCCCTCCAGCTATGAGCCCCATCACATGTGACCCGTCATAGATGATTCTGCCGCCATATCTGTGGGTTGCCTCCGCCAGCTCCCTGATTGGATGGGGATATAGGATTAGGCTAGCACCTAGCACCACCGCAGCCGGTCTCTTCTCCGATATCAACTTGACCGCTGAGCCCACATCAATGCTGTGGCAGTGGTAGGGTAGGTCGAATACTCTGAGGCCTAGGGCCTCGGGAAGCTTGTCCGAAGCCATCCCTGGGTATCCAGCCTCGGAGGTGGGTATGCACGCAACTTCATCCCCTTTCGGAACAACTGTGGCTAGAGCTATCATCAAGGCTAGGTGGCCTGAAAGGGGCGCCACCGTGCAATACTCAGCTTTGAATACCTCCCGCGCCAGGGCCTCGCACTCATCCCATATCATGTTGGCGTATCTGGTGCCGCCATAGAACTCAGGCCTAAATGCATATCGGGAGGCGAGGTCGGTGGCTAGGGCTTTGAGGACAGCCCGGCTGATGATGTTCTCGCTGGCTATAAGGTTGAGACACCCACCCCTATACCGGTTATGTTGCGTCACCAGTCTTAACACGTCCATTCCAGCCACATCCATCACTGCAAGGAATACCTAAGCTCAGCCTTTACAACCCGAAGCGTAATAAGTGTGTTCACATCTGCTACACCATCAATCTTCTTGATATCTGTGACGAGCTTTTGGAGATGCTGAAGATCCCTGCACATGATGACCGCTATGGCGTCGTAATCACCTGAGAGCTGGTATATGTTGTAGACATCCCTCATATCAGCCAGCGTCTTGAGGGCGCTCTCGAGATGCTGTGGGTCAATCCTAAGCATGACTGCAGCGGAGTTGTTCAGACCAACAGCCCTGGGATCCACGAGCGCAGCCACACGTCTTATTACACCGCTTTTCATCAGCCGCTCAACTCTGAAGCGGATCGTGTTCTCGCTCACCTTCAGTTTCCTACCGATCTCGGCATATGTTGCCCTACCATCTTCATACAGGATTTGTATGATGCGGCGGTCCAGGTCATCCAGCTCCATGGGTTTCCCCACCAGCCGTCCCATCCCACCTCAGTACAAGTCTCCTATCTTCGCTGTCGAGAGGGAGGATTACATAACGCCAACCTCTACCGAGGAATCTTATCGCCACCACTGGTTTTGGGTTGAATTCCCTGTTGCAGTGGGGACATGTAATCTTAAACCTCTTGGAGAATTCCTTGAGCCTCCTCACCTGCTCCACCTCCAGCATGGCATAGTTTCTGTTGCTGGACTTTACCTCTATCGCTAGTAGCTCGCCATGGTCCACAGCTATTATATCTGGCTTGGCCATCTTACCCGCTCCGCTTCCGGGAGTTCGGATGGCGTAGCATCCCTCACGCCCTGTATCCACAAACTTCCTCAGAAGTCCGTACTCACCCTCATAACCTATCCTGGCCTTGTATCCCGGTGAGGTGCTATCCCTTGGTTTTCTCGGCAATCTGCACACCTCCACCCAAGTCTAGCACCCTCCTCTCCCTCGGCTGCTGTTTCAGCGAAGTTTTCTCCAACTGGTTAAGCTCTATCAATAGAGGGCTCAGGAAATGGCTCAGGGTTGCAGCCCTCTTAGCCCACTTCCTAGAGCTTGGCCTATAGAGATAACCTATCTCATGTAGGTTGGAGAGGAGTGTTGAGACGCTTCGCCTCTTATTCTTGTCCCCAGATATCGCGGGTGGGAGTAGCTGGCTCAGCTCCGTTAGGGTGAAGGGGTTGTTAGACAGGTTCGCAAGACTGGCTAAAACGGTCTCAACATCATGCACATTGAGGAGCCTAGTCTTCCAAGTAAGCATCTTCACGATTGGGTTCGGCTCACTCATAAGTGCCACTTCGGTAGAAGCGAGTAAGTACCGACGGGTCCAAAGAAATTGACTTCCCACACGATGTACATGATAGGACAAGCCTGTCCTTCGCCGCTATGGCTGACTGCAGCTCATCATATGTGGGAAGATGCATCAGGTTGAAGGTGGTGCAGTGGGTACATTTGACATTCACCTTCTTCTCCGTAGCCGATAGCTCTCTGCCAGCATCTCGGAGGGTGAAGATCCTAGCCACCCCCTCATCCACACGGGCTGGGGCAGGCTGTCGGGAAATAGGTATTTCGGCCAGCCTCCTCTTCAGCTCCTCCTTTTCCCTCGTAAGCGCTTCAACCTCACTCTCCAGCTGAGACTTCCTAGACACCAGTTCTTTAACCTCCTTCTCCAACTTGTCGAAAACCCATTTGGGGACAAACTCATTCTTTATCGCAGGCCAGACCAGCTCAACAACTCTCTTGCGGGCGTTTTGGATGAGAGGCTCCTCCAAAGGCTTGAGCATGGGCAGCTCACCGGACCGGACTTTCACGATATTGTTCAGCTGATGGGAGAGGGCTTCAAGATCCTCCTTTCTCACGGTCTCCGGCTCTTGGAGAAGTGTGAGGAGTGACCTTGCTGCTTCCACCTCTTCTTCTAGAACCTTGACAGTCTCGCTCTTTCGTGCAATCTCCTCATCAAGCCTTTGTAACATGCTCTTCCGCTCTTGGAGTTCCCGGTAAATTTCATGGGCTGTCCCCTTCATACCCGCCAAGACTTCATACTCCTTGGCTAGCTCTTCCAGACGAGCCGCCTGCTCGTCCAATCGTCTCTCTAACGCCTTCACCTCCTCCCCAAGCCGATTTCTGACCTCTGCCAAACTTACAATGTCGGGCTCTATGCCGGTTAGCTCCTTCAGCTTCTGCTCTTTCTCCTTGATAGAGTTCTTCAGAGCCTCTACGTTAGATTCGAGCCTAGTACGTTCATTCTCCAGTTCCTTTACGCTCGCTTTTATTGTCTCCACACTCTCCAGTACCTTGATTATCTCGCCCGTATTCCAGCCCATCTCCTTCATACGGACTACAATCCTAACAAAGCTCTCCAAATCCTCGAGGGTCACACCGTACTTCTCAAGGGCTGACATAAGGCGGACCGTCTTATTCACATTCTCGAGGGTGAGCTTGTGCTGGTCGAGGTAAATACGCAGGTCCTCTTCAATCTTGGATCTCTTCTCTCTCAGCTCGTTGAGGGTGTATTCAAGCTTCACACTCTCTCTAAGCTTCTTCTCATAATCTCTCAAAAGTATGTGGTAGCTCTTTCCATATCTTCTCTCCAGCTCCCGTAGTCTCTTGGCTGCCCGCAGATATCTCTTGAGCTCAGCCGCACCTAATCCCAGCTCATTCATGATCTTCTCAGGGGATTCCTCCCCATTATCCATGGCTCGAAGGTCGTGTCCTTGGTCCTGAGACATGCAGCACTCCTGACCATTTCGTTGCCTATTGGTATTTATGTGAAACTCTCCGCGCATAAGCCACACTATTAAAGTACTAACTTGACTGGCTCCCCGTATCTACGCAACCTTTCTAAGGTTATATATAGGGTGAGCGTAATGTCCGTAAGGTGAATTAGTCTAGCATGTCGTTGGTAAGCGCTTTAGCCCTTTCTCAAATTGAACTAGGAACTATAGTAGGTCTTTTCTTCCTCCTAATCATAATCCTCATACTACTTTCAGCCTCCATCAAAGTTGTCAACGAGTATGAGAGGGCTGTCATATTCAGGCTGGGACGCCTTATGGGTTCGAAGGGGCCCGGCCTCGTCATAATACTTCCCATAATAGACAGGCGTAGGATAATAGACCTCCGGCTAGTAACGCTGGATGTTCCTAAGCAGCGGATAATAACAAAGGATAACGTAACCGTGGATGTGGATGCGATAGTCTACTTCCGCGTTAGTGACCCGATAAGCGCGGTGATGCGGGTGAAGGACTACTTCACAGCCTCCGCCCTCTTAGCTCAAACAACCTTGAGAGACGTCATCGGTCAGGTGGAGTTGGACGACTTATTGACACGAAGGGAGGATCTCAACAAGAGGATACAGCAGATACTCGATGAGGCTACTGAGCCTTGGGGGATTAAGGTTACGACTGTAGCGATACGTGACGTGGTGATTCCAGAGCAGATGCAGAGGGCTATTGCTAAGCAGGCAGAGGCTGAGAGGGAGAGGCGGAGTAGGGTGATTATAGCAGAGGGCGAACTTTTGGCGGCTGAAAAGATGTCAGAAGCAGCCCACTACTATGCAAGGAACCCGACGGCCCTTAGGCTCCGTGAGCTTCAGACATGGGCTGAGATAGCTCGTGAGAAGAATATGATAATTGTGACGGAGGGGGCCTCAAAAGAATTCGGTGCGGTTCTAGGCGCCGTCGAGGGTAGAATGAAAAACAAGAGGGAATGAAGTACATCTCCATAGTACTCTTCATAGGTTTCCTCTTTCTTATATCCTTAGAAACCACGACTGGGGCGAGGGGAGTCATTTGGCTGGAGATAACAGGCTACATATCACCCGGTACGGCGGAGCATGTGGAGGAGCATATGCGCTCGGCCAGAAACTACATAGCCGTCTTAATCACTATCGATACCCTCGGAGGCCAAGCTGATGCCATGATCCGCATCATCGAGGCTATACAGAGTTCACCGGTGCCGGTGATAGGCTTCGTATATCCGGCTGGTGGAAAGGCTCTTTCAGCTGGTTCATTCATACTTATGGCCACGGACTATGCAGCCATGGCGCCCGGAACCCTGATAGGCTCAGCCCAGCCAGTGGTGGGAGGTGTACCATCCAACGACACCAAGATAGTCAATTTCTTCGTGGCAAAGATGAGGACTATGGCTGAGCTACATGATAGGAACCCGGCCGAGGCTGAGAAGCTCATCACCCAGAACAAGAACTTCAACCCAGAATCAGCCCTGTCGGCTGGGCTCATAGAGGCTATCGCGTCAAGTCCTGAGGAGCTGCTGTTGATGGCTGACGGAATGGAGGTGAATACGATGAGGGGGAGGGTGAAACTCCAGACAGCGGGGCATGAGCTGGTCAGAAGTGGGATGAGCCTGAGGAGCATGGCTATCTCGGCTCTGTCAGACCCGATGGTCTCGGGTATTTTGCTGACCATAGGGATAATCGCCTTGGTGGCTGGACTCCTCAGCCCTGGCTGGGGCGCTGAGATTGCGGGCGGTGTGATGATAATTCTAGGCCTCATAGGTCAGGGTTTCAACATCAACTTGGCTGGAGCTCTTCTGGCTGCGGTAGGGGCTGGGCTCCTCATCTTCGAGTTGCATACACCAAGCTTCGGAGCTATTGGTGCGGGAGGAGTCATAGCCCTATCCATAGGTCTGATTCTTCTGGTGGGATATCCACCATCCACAACATTCTTACCTGCCAGCTGGCTCACACAATTCCAGTCGGCAGTAATCATCATAGCCATAT
>JAWAEB010000061.1:0-9494 GCA_038891515.1 Nitrososphaerota archaeon
TGGACCTCCTCCTCGGTTGCCTTGAACCGGTCAAGTCCAAATATCCTCCTCACATAGTCTGCTAAAACCACGACAGCCGCAAGTTCCGTCCCCCCAGCAGCCCTAATCGGCCCAGCGAAATATACTGCGAGGTAACGTGAGCCATCCTCATTCTCTTTTATCTTGACCCCTGAGATGCCCTCCGAGGGCGCTGCCGTGATGCATGGCGGCGTTAGCACAGCGAGGGCAGTACAGATGGCCTGCTTTATTATCTCGGTGTCGCTGAGCTTTCCCAGTGAGGAGTAGACGATGTCTTCACAGAGCTTGAATGCCATCTCTTCTGGGGTTAGCTGACCCTTGAGGCGATTTATCTTCTCAGCCACACCCTCCGGCCCCACCAGGAGCTCCACCCGCTTCTCCATGGTATCGGCAAAAACGCTCTCAACCCTGTTAATCGGCGAGTTGGTTCTCTTCCTTACCTCCGAAGCCAATTCATATTCTCTCTCAAGCATCTTGAGGAGTTTTTGACGATACTCATCCATGACTATGTCAGACATCTATCCAATCATGGTTGGCGGGATGGATTTATTGGTTATCCGCCTATCTCGGAATGAACTCTGCCGACGGGGCCGACAGCCCTCCTGTAATACTCTTCGAACGGCTCACCTATCACAATCCCCCTATCGGGAGCTATTGTGAAGACATACATAGTGGAGTCCATGGAGGACCACCTCATTTTTCTCACGTATATAGTCCTCACCAGCATCCCGTTTAACTGCTTCACTCCGAGAACAATAACCCCTGAGGCTAGGAACTCTTCCAGCATGAACCTGCTCATCCTCTTGGAGCCGGTGGGTATGTCCGTTGTCATGAGGGTGGTGACCCCGAACCTCTCCTCGATCATGGTAATGATCTCACGCAGATATTCTCTCACATAGAATTCATCCTTTACCCCCTGTGCCAGTGCGGAGACTGGGTCGAGGACCAGTCTAGAGAATCTTCTGCCCTTTGTTGCGTTATAGATTGCATCAACGAAGGCTCTGCTCTCCTTGCCATACTTCCTTGCTTCAGCAGCATATATTCTAAGCTCCAGCGGTATGAACCTACCAGTCTCCATGTGGGCCCAGAAGTTCCATCCTAGTGACTCGGCGCCCCTCAACACACCGTCGATTCTCTCATCTATAGTTACGTAGACGCATGTCTCGTTTTTTGTGAGGCCGTTGAGGAGGAACTGAAGGGAGAGGATTGTCTTCCCTACCCCTGTCTCACCGGTCACGAGATATGTCCTACCTTTGATGAAGCCCCCGCCGAGCATAGAGTCCAGACGGGGGTTGCCGGTGGAGACACGCTCACCGACCTCAGTCATACGGGTTTTTGGGACGGTCTCTAATATAAGTTAGTTGCATTCTATGGAGCTAGATCCTTTGCAGCTCCTATGAGTGAGGGTAGTAGATAGGGGTCTCTTTCTATTGCTGTCCCAGTCACGACTATGTCGGCACCTGCCCTAGATACTTCTGCGGCGTCGGCCGCTGATTGGATACCTCCTCCCACAATTACGGGGATGCTGACTGCTTTCTTCACTGCTTTAATAGTGGATGGAGGTAGGGGTTTTGCTGCTCCAGAGCCGGCCTCAAGGTATAGAAACCTCATCCCGAGATACTGGGCTGCTAGTCCATAGCAGACAGCTATCTCATGGCTGGTCGGAGCCAATGGCAGGGCCCTCCCCATAGCCGCCACGGTGCTCTCCGAGCCGAACACCAAGTATCCCATCGGTATGGCCTCCAGATTGAAGGATTTCACAGTCAGCGCCCCCTGCAGTTGGGCCCCAACTATGTAGTACCAGTCCACACTGTTGAGGAGGCTCATGAACCATATCGCATCAGCATACTTGGATATAGATTGAACATTGTTGGGGAATATAATTACTGGTAGGACTACCGCCTTCTTCACCTCTTTTATGAAGGTGTCTAGGCTCTCCTGCGAATAAACCGTGGAGCCCCCAACCATTATCGCATCTGAACCGCTCCTCTCACAGAAAGATGCATACTCGCCAGCTTTCTCTATGGGAGTGTTGAGGGGGTCGAGCAGTGATATATGTAGAGGGCGGTTGGTCTCAAGTTTCTCTAAGATGTATCGCTCAACCTTGCCCGGCTTCAACCGCTGCCTCGCCCTTGGTCACTTGGTCATACCATCTCGAGTAGGCATCCACAGCCGCATATGATGGGTACCAATTCACCTCTGCTGATGCCTTGCAGCTTCCACACACCACGAGCGCCTTGTCCGACCCCTCTTCATGACTTATTGTAACGGCCACGGCGCTGCATAGGGGGCACGTGAAGATCTTGGGAAGGGGTTTCGGAGCCCTCCTTATTATCCGTCTCCTCCTACGTCCCATGCTCTGTCAACTGGAAATCCTTAACAAATGGCATGGATATAAATCCGATGTCCGGGAAAGTGGGGAACCAAGCGTTGAATGCTATAGAAGTGGTCATACTCACATCGGATTACAGGCTTGTGAGCCGTCTCATGGAGGAGGGGAGGAGGAGAGGCTTAAAGATGGTGCACACGGCAGACAGCGACGGTATACCGTTAACCGCCAAAGTGTTGGTTACGAGGAGAGGTGAGGCAGCGGTCACAGATATAGGTGTTCCCACAGTCTACGCTGACGAGTATGCCAGTGTGAAATCGCTGGTGGATAGGGTTGTAGAAGTGGCTGCTGGTAGGTGGGGGGGTGGAAAGATAATCATCTCCATAGACCCGGGCAGAACCACCGGAGTTGCATTTATGGTGGGAGACTTGCTGGTGAGGACTGAGAGCTTCACCGAGTTGTCAGATTTGGAGAAATGTATCAGGGAGTTTGTCTCAAACCGCAGGGGAATAGCGACCGAGGTGTTGGTGGGCTCCGGCGCTCCCCAGTATAGGGATAGGGTGTTGGAGATGATAAGGCGTATGCCTGAGCTAGCAGGTACTAGGTTGGAGATTGTTCCTGAAGAGGGAACTTCCAAGATGGGCCTGTCTAGGAGGGGGCGTCGTGGGAAGGATGAGTATGCTGCAGCCATACTATCCGTAAGGAGGAGACATGTCAAACTTGGTACGTAGGGTGGCCGGCGGGAATACACTACTAGTAGATGGGCCTGCTTCACTCAAGATAGTCTCTGGCAAAGCCTCAATTCTGGGATGCCCCCTTAAGGTCAACAGGAGCTACCTCATGAGGCCGTGGCGGCGATACCCAGTCTATGCAGATTCCGACTTTGAAGCAGAGATTAAGTTAGCCGAGATGGGCGCGGCTGATACTGTGGCTGAAAACACTATTAGGCCAGACTGGCTGGAGACGATTTCACAGGTGGGGGAAGGGAGCAAAGTTGTGGTAATGGGGGCCTCAGACACTGGAAAGACAGCTCTAGCCACCCTACTAGCCAATCGGCTAGTCAAGGGAGGAGGATGCATACTGGCATGCCTAGACCCGGGACAGAGCTATCTCTCCCCACCCACCACAGTTGGAGCCTCAATCCTAGGCGAGCCCATCTATGACCCGGCCCATGCCAAGCCAGCCGCAATAATCCCAGTGGGCTACGTGTCCCCGCAACAGGAGCCCTATAACCTCCTCAAAGCCGTAGCACGTTTAGCGGAATGGGCCGGAGGCTCGAGAGCTAATTCGTTGGTAGTGGATATAGATGGGTGGGTGGAGGGCGAAGAGGCTGAGAACCTCAAGTCTAAGCTTGTAACAATCATCGGACCCACCCATGTCATCTTCATCTCTAAGAGAATCGAATCCATTGAGAGGTGGTGTGTAGACATGGGCTGCAAGTCATTCGAGGTGGAAAAGCCGGACCATGTTCTTGCGAGGGGGCAGAACGCCAGGAGGGAACTAAGGGCAATGTCATACAGGCGCTTCCTCAGAAATGCCTCGGTGAGGACCATACCCCTGAGGTGGGTCAAGGCTGAAACAGTGCATCAGACCAAGCTAGACCCGGTGACATATGCTATCCAAGTCTCATCCACGCTAGAGGAGGAGAGGGGCGAAAAAGGGCTTCTCTCATACCTTGCAGGTGATAATGATATTCTCTACAATATAGGGCTACTACAAAGGTACAACTCTGAGAAACAAGCAGTAAAGATTTACACAAATATGCTGGGACCGGTAAAAAAGATCCTCCTCGGAAGGGTGCTCCTCACCCCCGATGGCGATGAGTCGGGGTTCATCTAGACTAGACGCACTAGCTTCACAACGTTTTTGCTGGCTAGGAGGCTTGCGTTCTCTACAGGTATTGTAGCTAAGTCACCCTCGCTGAACGGCCCGTAGCTTACTAGATCCTCACCAACAATCTTGGGAAACGACTTTAGGAACACAACCACCTCGTACCTCGACTCCTTTCTATGTTGAAGGAGCTGCAGGTTGGTGAGAATTGTTCTGGTTGTGTAGGAATGTTCCTGTGCTGCCCTAGTTATGGTGTTGACGTACCTCCTCTCAAAGGGAAGCATGTTCTCGGTGGGTATCTCACTTATCCCAGACCTGATTATCTTCCCGAGTCTAAGCCTGAAGAGCGAATCTAGAAGCCTCTGTATCATGATTATCTCAGAGCCTCGTAGGACTGAGTTAATGGACCCCCTCTCAGATAGCTTCTGCTGTCTCCTAAGGTTGGATACGTGTGAGGATACCTCCTTCAGCATCTCTTCCGGCAACTTGTTAAGCTTCACGGAAGACCGCTCACGCATCCACAGACTGAGAAGCCTCTCATACACCCCATCCTCAGCCATACTCTCAACGCTCCTTCGCCATTGTCGCTACACCTCTGCAGATTAGATATGTCGCCACATGAGCGGGCAGAAGCACCTCCTCATCTTGGAAGGGGCCATACCACCCAGAGCCAAGTCTGAACTCAGGAGCATAGATTACGCGTACTCTCGTGGGCTTACGGCTAGATATGAAAAGCGACTCCTTCAAGGGATCAAAGTCTTCCAGAAGCTCTGGATCGACCACGGATGCCCTGAGTCCAGTCTTACCGTTAAGGGTGTCGGAGAGTCTGAGGAGTCGGTGGATGTCCGTTGTGACCACACTATCCACATGGGCTCCAGCCTGTCTGATGGCCATGTCGACCAGAGCCATCATAACTGCTTGTCTCCTAATCTTTGTCCCCCCCAAGAGGTTCCACTTAGGCTTCTCATGCCATAGTGGTGCTACTGATTTTAGAGTATCCACGGCCTTCGGGCCTAGCTTAGCTGAAAGCTCTGAATGTATCGCAGGGTCACCAGCAACAAGCCGCGATATGAGTACATAGGATTCACGGGCAATCCTGCCCCTCCACCCAGTCTCAGAGTATTCAGCTGAGCCATCACCGTCCCCAGCACCCAGGCCCAGTAGCTCAGGCACCAGGTGTGAGCCTGTTACATAATCCACTATCTCCTGCCTAGCATCTCTACCCAGCCCCATCACCTCTTCCACACCAATCGACAAGTGGTAGCCCCTGTTCCCGGAGAAGCTAAGTGTCATCTTGTCAAGGGGGATGCCGAAGTCACTCTCCATAAACTCAAGAAGCTTGAGCATCTCCATCTTGGCGGTGCTTAGGCATGTGTCGCAGACCCACTTAATATCCTGTATCGCACTGGAGCCGCATTTCTCACAGATCCTTGATGAGGCCTTAGACCAGCATGAAGTACATAGGCTGAAGTCATGACTCCCCTTGCAAGGAGTTTCGATGTGGTCTGCGTCTATGTCAAAGATGAGTTCAGATCCCATCCAGCCTTTCTCCTCCATGGGCGCCTCTGGGTATCGGTATATGGCTGCTGATCTGTAGACATGAGCAGGAGCGTTGTTCTGGAGTGCCTCCCTAAGCTGGTCAAAGGATCTGTAGCTGAGGTGGCGATTCATTGTTCTTTGGCCGAGTAGCATGTATCCGAACTCTCTTCTCTCCAGCATCGGTGGGAGATATGGTTTCAGATAATGGGTCTGGTAGTATTCTCTGAAGATTGACTGTACGTAGGCTGCATCTTGCGGGGTGAGGGTCATCTCCTCACTGGCCCTTTTCCATAGAAGTGTAAACCGTATATAAGGCTAGTAGGACCACAGCGCCGATTATAAGCCAGTAGACACCACCATACAGAAAATCTATGAACTGCTCAATCGTCATTTTCCACCTCACCCACGCTGGTCAGTAGGAATTAAGTCTATCCTCAAGATGGCGGGCGACTGGCCTGAGCCCTCTTCTCCAGTATCTTCTCCCTCAAAACGCTGTGGATAATGCCACCGTCAACCTTGCCCCTGAACCTCTTCATCAAATCGCCCATAAGCCTCTTCTCCAGCCTCTCGTCATGGAGCAAGCCGATGTTATCCTCCAAAAGCTTCTCAACATATCTGTTAACCTCATCAAGGCCAGAAGATTGAACCCCAATCAGGGCTACGACCTCCTTCACATCAGCTGTCGGATTTTCAGCTAGAACCCGCAGAACATCCCTGAGAGCTTCCTTTGAGAACAAACCCTCCTGAAGAAGCTTGAACACCTCTAGCAATGCTTGATCACCCAACCGCTCAACCTTCGCGCCTTCCCTTGCAAGGCTTGTAAGCGTCTCCGTCAGGGTTGCCGCCACGACCTTGGCTGGAGCGCCTGTCTTGCTTACAATCTCAATGAAGATATATACCCTTTCCGTGTCAAGCAGCTCCTCAACCAGCTGTCTGCTCAGACCATACTCGGCCACCAGCTTTGAGGCGAGCTTGTCAAGTGTATGTGGAAGCCTTTCACGTATATGTTCCAAATAGTCGGGGTCAATAGGCACCGGCGGTATGTCGGTCTCAGGGTACATGCGGGCAGCTCCCGGGCGTGGTCTCAAGTAGACCGTCGTTCCATCGGGTCTTGCGGCCCTTGTCTCACTAGGCACACCCTTAGTCGCCTCAACTGCCCTCTCGTATACGGCTTTTAGTGCGGCAATGGCAGCTTCCTCCACATCAGCCACTAGGATGACGGCGTCTTCAGGTTTGGCTTGCACAGCTGCTCTGATGTACTCCACCTCCTTCTCTGTAATTCCGTAGCCTGGAAGCTCATCCGTATGGAAGATGCCCTCCACCTCGGCCCATGCACGGGCATAGGATGCTAGTTCAGCTCCAAGCCGCACGCCCTTAAATGGCTCAAGGGATAGCAGACCTGCAAAACCCGTTAGTCTGAGGGCTATCACTCTCCCACCCTTTTCAATATATCGTCTAATGACTTTTGACTGCGTGGACTCGAATACCTCTGTGACATCTATGGTCTGGAGCGGTGGCAACTGTTGAGAGCTGAGCTTGGATGCTATTTCCCGAAGGTGGAGCTGCCTCCTCACCTCAAATTCGATGACGTCATCTATTAGGTCCAGCTCCTGAACACCCTTGACCTCTATTAGGGCGCCGCCTTTGATGGATATGTTCAGGTCCTGTCTGACTGTTCCCAGCCCTCTCTTTACCCTACCCGTAGCCCTCAATATGTCTCCTATTGCCTTAGCCGCCTTGACAGCCTCTTGGGGGGATGATATGACTGGCGCTGTGGCTACCTCTATCAATGGGATTCCGAGACGGGATAGGTCATACTCGACCACACCCTTGGAGGTATTCACAAGCCTGGCAGCGTCTTCCTCCAATGTTATGGTTTGGATGGGGATCACCTTTCCGTCAACAACTATTCTACCGCCCAAGGCTACCACGCATGTTCTCTGGAATCCGGCCGTGTTAGACCCGTCAACAACTATTTTCCGCATTACATGAATTTCGTCCACAGGGGAGGCGTCCATAAGGAAAGCTGCTGTCAGAGCTATTTCAACTGATTCCATGTCCAAAGGATGGGGCGGCTCCTCATCCATCTCCACTAGACATGCACACCCTCTATCCATATGGTAGATTATCCGTCGCCGCTTTCTGGCCTCGAAGATTGCGGCTTGGTCAAGCTCACCCAACTCACTCTGAGCCTCTCTCAGGTATCTCACGAAACTAATCTTTTCACCAGTCATCTCCGAATCAGTGGGACATTCGCAGAACAACTTTCGCCTCGTGTTCAGTTGCCTATGGATCTCAAGCCCCACCTTGAGGTCTAGCTGGCTATAGTCCAAGACCCTGACCTCCTAGCTCGGGAAGGGTTCTAGGGCTTATTTCTCCGCTGAGGTTTGTTAGCATGAGTCGCTTCACATCTTCCAATGACGCACTGCCCCCTAGCCTTCCCAAAACCCACATCAGCTTCACTAGAGCTGTCTCTGGCAGTATATCTTCGAGGGGTGTGGCTCCGGCTCTCATTAAGTCTCTACCATTATCATATACGAGCATGTTGACCCTACCATTCCTACACTGGGATGTCATGCCCACGAATACACCATCCTCGGTGAGGTCTTTCAAGACATCTATGTAGCTGGAGGCTACATGGCCGAGTCCGGTGCCCTCTACTATGAAGCCCCTCACGCCGAGACGCTCCCGAAGGACCAGAAGCACCTCTGGTCTGAGGCTGGGATGGTATTTCACCAGAATCGCTCTATCGTCGAAAAATTGTGAGAAACTGTATCCTTCACCTCTTCTCGGGTTGAGGCCCTTCGATGTGATCCTGATTCCTGATGGTGTCCAGAAGGCTATGGGCTGCGAGTTGATAGACTTGAAGGCTGACCTGCTGCTGGTATGTAGCTTTACCACCCTCGTCCCCCTATGTATGGAGATGACCTCATCCGAGTATCCATCATGCATACATACGCAGACCTCGGCGACAGGTGAACGGCCGGCAAAATCCACCGCCGCTATCAGGTTGATGGCAGCATCGCTGGACGGGCGGTCGGAGGACCTCTGGGAGCCCACGATGACTATGGGTATTGGGGGTTTCAGTAACGCGAAACTGAGGGCGGCGGCCGTGTAGCCCATCGTGTCAGTCCCATGGGCTATCACCACGCCGTCCACCCCCGACCTGATCAGCTCATCCACCTTCTCCGCAATGACAGTCCAGTGCTGGGCCGTCATGTTTTCGCTGTAGATGCTCATGAGCACCTCAGTTGATATCTGTGCGATTTGGGAGAGTTCGGGGACTACTGTGAGGAGGTCAGATGCGGAGAGGGCAGGCCGGACCCCCCCAGTTCTGTAGTCTATCCTGCTCGCGATAGTCCCGCCTGTACTTACAATCGCCACCTTGGGAAGCTCTCCGAGGGCTGGGAGAGGATGGACTGGCCTGAAGGCGGGCGGCGTGGATTTAGCGATCCTGATTACCCTCGAGTCCTCCCAGACCTTTACGCCTATGTTATAGCCGTTGGCTAGTTTAAGGACAATCCTGTCCTGCGCACCCATCTCATACCGCATCAGGAGCGTGCCACGATACTCACCCCGCCTAGTCACCACGATAATCTCGTCCCCCACCGATGCTGCAGCCTCATTCAAAAGCCTCCTACAAATCCCGGTGTACCCAGCATCCAACTCCAAGAGCTCTCTGATCCCATGAAACACCGTCAACTCTTAAGGTTAAGCATACATATCCCTTAAGTATATGTGGATGTTGGTTGCGGTGTAGGAGGATGCTTCTTGAGGG
>JAWAEB010000062.1:0-9472 GCA_038891515.1 Nitrososphaerota archaeon
GGCGGGGCCATATTGACTGAGACGGTCTTCAACTTCCCCGGCATGGGCAGGCTATACTATGAGGCGATAACTTCTGTTGACGAAGGCCTTGTAATCGCGTTAACATACCTGTATACGCTCATCTATGTGGGTTCAAGGTTTCTCCTAGAGATACTGTACGTGGTCTTGGACCCAAGGGTAAGGATATAATGGTGGGTAGGGGCTGGAGAATTTTCTGGAGCTCCAAAGTCTCGAAGGTTGGTGTAGCATTGCTGATCTTCATGGCGCTGGCATCTCTCTATGTGCTGGTCACATACCCGCCAGACTTCGGTCTGAGGATCTGGAACAACCCCGGATACTGGGCCGACTACCCTAGGGAAGCGCCTCCAGCATGGATCAACCTGCTCAACTTTGAGAAGCTCCCGGAACATATGATTGCAGTGCTTGAGAGGCCATCAGCCAGCTACACGGATGGCCTCTACTTCTACAGGATGTATGAGTTCACTATAGATTATCGCTACACCGGCTACCCAAGCTTTCTATCATTTTCCATAGGTCCTGTTGAGTATCGGCAAAGCCCGCCCATAATAGAGGTCACTATATTAAGACCTGACGACCGTCTTATCACACTGTATACTGTGGCAGTTTCACCACCCTTCCCTAGCGAGAGCCCACCGTATAAACGATTCACAGACCAGCCCTTCAGAGTCTTGCTCAGCCGCGATTCTCAGGCCATCCAATCCCTGCACCGTTTTCTCATTGAGAATGGCGCCAGTTTGTCGCTGGATGATGTGGCGAGGATTGGGCCGGAGAGGGTAATCTTCCAGGAGCTGGGCGAGGGTGGGCTCAGGGGTGAGGTCTTGGAAGGTGTCTACATTGTCAGGGTAAGCTTAGCGTCCGAGTCCCAAGAGGACAGGGTTGGGTGGGTGAGGTTTGTGATGGGTGGCCGTGTCTACGGCCTCTCTGGCACTGACAAGATTGGGAGAGACCTAGCTGCCGGCCTCCTCTTCGGCTTCCCAGTAGCACTCCTCATAGGTTTGGTCACATCAGGACTAACAACATCCATAGGCTCATCCCTAGGCATAATGAGCGGATACCTCGGGGGCAGGACCGACGAACTAATACAGCGGTTTTCAGACATACTCAACAACATACCCCTGCTCCCACTCCTCATATTCTTCACATTTGTTTTCAAGCCCAGCATCTGGATCTTAGTCCTCATACTAGTCGTCTTCGGCTGGTCAGGACTTGCGATAGTGGTGAGGGCCATGGTCCTCCAGGTGAAGTCCGAGCAATATGTTGAGGCGGCTATCTCCCTCGGGGCCTCCAAGTGGAGAATCATGGCACGCCACATCTCCCCACGAATAGCCCCCTTCATCTTCGCCCAGATGATATTCTCGACACCGTCAGCCATACTTGCAGAGGCTGCGCTGAGCTTCCTAGGGCTGGGAGACCCATCCCTGCCCAGCTGGGGCCAAATACTGGACTACTCTTTCAGGAGCGGTGGAGTCAACGTGGGTCTCTGGTGGTGGGTGGTGCCGCCGGGACTTCTCATAGTCATGACTGGGCTAACCTTCGTCCTGCTCTCCCTCGGGCTGGAGCCCGTTGTATCGCCTAGGCTGAGGAGGCTGAGATAGTGGTTCTCCTCAGTGTGGAGGGGCTCACAGTCCACTACATGACCGAGAGGGGTGTGTTGAGGGCTGTGGACGGTGTCACATTCAGCTTAGACAGGGGTGAAACCATAGGCATCGTAGGCGAGTCAGGATGCGGTAAAACGAGCCTTGGGCTAGCCCTCATACGGCTTCTACCTGAGAACGTGCACACGATCTGTGGAAAGGTCACGCTGGACGGGCTTGAGCTTCTAGAAATGACACAAGAACGCTTCAACAAGTATGTGAGGTGGAGGAGAATATCCATGGTTTTTCAGGGCGCGATGAATAGCTTCAACCCAGTACTAAGGGTTGGGTTTCAGGTGGCCGAGCCGCTCATGCAGGCTGGCGGTGCGGATCGGCGGGCCGCCGAGGCCGAAGTAGCTAGGCTATTCAGACTTGTTGGGCTTCCGGAAGATGTGATGGGCAGATACCCCCATGAGCTAAGCGGTGGAATGAAGCAACGCGCTATGCTAGCCATGTCCCTTATACTCAGGCCTGATATAGTCATTCTTGACGAGCCCACCTCAGCCCTCGACGTCTCCATCCAGACCCAGATCATGAATCTGCTTAAGCGCCTTAAGAGGGAGCTGGGGATATCCATGATATTCATCACCCATGACATAACACTCTCAAGCGACCTATGTGAGAAGATTGCAGTAATGTATGCAGGCGAGTTTGTGGAGGTAGGGTCTGCGGACGATGTACTGACCAACCCGCTGCATCCCTATACCCAGAAACTTCTGGCCGCAACTCCTAGACTGAGGGGGGGTGGAAGGCTTGAGTTCATCCCCGGAGCGCCTCCCGACATGGTGAGCCCTCCCAAGGGCTGCAGGTTCCACCCCAGATGCCAGTACGCCTTCAACAAATGTAGTGTCGAGTCTCCCGTAGGTGTTGTAAGGGGCGGGGTGAGGGTGAGGTGCTGGCTTCATGGGTGACGGCGAGCCACTTCTAATGGTGGATGAACTAGCTGTCCACTTCGCCTCGAGGGTGGGCCTGCTCTCGAGGCGGGTGGTGAAGGCTGTGGACGGAGTGAGCTTCGCGCTCGCCCATTCAGAGACCCTTGCTCTAGTGGGTGAGTCCGGCTCTGGCAAGACAACCCTCGGGAGGGCCACGCTGATGCTGGTGAAGCCGACAGCCGGCAGGGTCTACTTCAGGGGTGAAGAGATGACCAGCAGGAGGGAAGAAGAGCTTAGAGTATTCAGGCGGGAGGCCCAGATGGTCTTTCAAGACCCATACTCGAGCATAAACCCCTTCATGGATGTCTACCATATTGTGGAAGAGCCTCTGGTGATCTATTCAATCAGTGGGAGGGGTGAGAGAGTCTTCAAGACCCTTGAGAGGGTCAGGCTTACGCCGGCCGAGGAGTTCGCCACCAAGTATCCCCACCAGCTTTCAGGAGGTCAAAGACAGCGTGTGGCCCTCGCCAGAGCACTAATTCTCAACCCCTCCTATATAGTCGCCGACGAGCCTGTGTCCATGATAGACGCCTCCAGCAGGGTTGAGATATTGGACCTGCTGAAGTCTCTACAGAAGGAGGGCGGTATATCATTCCTATACATCACCCACGACATCGCCACAGCCAGATACTTCGCCGATAGGATAGCCGTCATGTATCTGGGTCGCATCGTCGAGATGGGCCTGGCTCCAGATGTTATCAACGACCCACTCCACCCATACACGAAGGCATTAATAGAATCTGTTCCTGAGCCAGATCCTCGCAACAGGTTTATAGAAAGGCCTACGCTAATTGGCGAGCCCCCCAACCCCTCCAATATACCTGCAGGATGTCGATTCCACCCAAGATGTCCCTACTCATTCGAGAGATGCCGTGGTGTGGATCCCATGCTGAGACGTATCAAGGACCGCCGGTATGTGGCCTGCCACCTCTACTGAGAGATGAGGGTTCCGGCGAAGGCCAGTCCCATGGAGAGGGTGATAGGTATCGGGAGACCTGCCACAAATCTTCTTCTGACGGCTAGCTGAACGGTTATGATAAAGCCTATGTACAGGCCTAGTGTGGTCATCAGTCCTGGAAACAAACCTATGCGGCTGAGGCTGAATGACTGGATCAAGGAGTAGAAGAAGAGATCACCCATCCCAATACTCAGTCCATCGTAGTCCACCATCAATCCAGGAATAGAGACCCCCTCCAAATTCCCCAAGACTCTCAGATGCCCCACGTAGACTGCTAGGATATCATAGCCTGAGACGGCCAGCATGAGTATAATGGTGGTCCAGAACGGTATCATTGAGCTTATTACAGCCCCTGCTGAGGCTCCCACATAGGCTGACGCCATAATCAAGTGAATACCACGGAGACCAAGAATCGAGACCACCACCCATGTGGCTGCCAAGACCGCCAGCGCAAGCGCAACACCGGGAGATATTGATGTTGATGTGAGGAGGTAGTAGCTGGTGGTGGCGAAAGCTGTAACAGCCGTAAGGGAGGCTCCAAAAACTTTGAGAACCCTGACCCGCTTAAGCAGGACCACCACAAGAATCACTCCGCCGGCCGCCATAACAGCTATCACGGTCAGCGCATTGAAGTATGGGGCTGGGTCGAGTATGGCCTCTGGCAGCGATCCTCCCACCTCTGGAATTGGGGCCACGATGGTTGGAACGTGCAAGGGGTAGGGGGTGAGGCGCATGGTGAGTAGCCAAGTTATTATGATAGTCATCAGCACGGGTAAAGAGGCTCTGACCTGATCAGGGAAACCCGCCATATCCTATTCAATCTCCTTCAATCACTCTATTTAAATCTCGGCTTGAGAGCCTAGAGGTGATGAAGTATCGGTTGATGGATATTCTGGCCTGCCCCATGTGCAGAAACTTTCCCCTCACCCTCCAGGTCTTCGAAGAGAAGTTGATAGAGCCACCTCAGAAGATTAGGAGATGTGAGCTCTACTGCTCCTTCCATAGAGGTTACATGTCCCAGTTCAATGAGACTGATTGTAAGACCTGCTATGGTCTAGAGATTGTGGAGGGGATCCTGAAATGCGGAAACTGTGGTAGGTGGTACCCGATAGCCTCTGAGATACCGAGGATGCTTCCAGACGATTTGAGGGATAAGAGGCTGGATAACGTATTCATGAACAAGTGGAGAGAGCGTATAACTCCCTAAACCTACTGCTGGACCGCAGCCATATAGCCAACTTTCTGAGCCCTGGTCCAGCTCACCCTCCTCCTAAGAAAGACTATGTCTATCACCGCCTTAACCATGAACAAGTCGAGAAGATGCTTGTAGCCATATACGGCGAATGGCGCATACTTGACCAGCCGGACATCCTCATCCTCAAGGTCCAGAGCGGTCAGGGATAGGAATGCCTGGAGTATGATGAATGAGACTACAAGAACTACTATGTAGTACAAGCCTCCGGTAGCTATCACATATATCGCCACGGGCACTGAGATGATTCCCAATATGGGTATCACAAACTCCTGTATAAAGAGAAGCGGGTATAACACATAGTTGAGGAACCCGTATCTAGGGTTGGCGAAGGCGTCTCTATGCTTGAGAAATACCTGGACATTACCCCTATACCACCTGATTCTCTGCCTATAAAAGTCCCCGAGTCGGGTGGGAGCCTCTGTATAGGCCAACGCTTTCGTGGACGCTTGGAGAATACCGCCCGACTTGAGCAGCTTGACAGTGATGTCGAAGTCCTCAGTCACGGTGTCCCTATCGTATTTTCCAAGGCCCTCCAGAACCTCACGCCTAAAGGCACTTAGCGGGCCCGGCATCACCTGGACAACACCTAGGGATGCGGTCGCACGTCGTAGGAGGTTTATCTGGGTTACATATTCTAGAGCTTGGTTTCCCGTGAGCCAGTTCACCTTGTTGACCACCCGAACATTTCCAGCCACCCCAACCACCCTGCTGTCCCTGAAGTAGGACGTCATCAAAGTGATGGCGTTCCTGGAGACGAGGCTGTCGGCATCCACCGTGAATATTATCTCACCCCTAGCATACAGGAGGCCATAGTTTATGGCGGAAGCCTTACCCCCGTTCTCCTTATGCAGAACCACCACTCCCCTCCTCCTATACTGTAGGGCTATCTCATAGGTCCTGTCAGTGCTTCCGTCGTCCACCACAATTATCTCCAGATTTGGGTAGTCTGTCTCGAGCAGAGCCTCTATGGTTTTTGCAATCCACTTCTCCTCGTTGTAAGCTGGTATGATCACGCTCACACTTGTGATGTAAGGCTCCATCCTCTCCACAGCCTCATCCTGAGACCTAGTCTTCAACGCCATTGGGATTGAGAAGAGATTGATGAAGAAGGTGATGGTAAAGCTGGCGAGGAGAAGAGGTTTGTACCATTCCTGGAAGAAGTTGAACCCCTCTATCAGAGTTATCAGCCCAGTAATTGATGGGACCACCACTAGACTGAGGGAGAGGGTTGGAACCCTGCTCCTTCTAACATCTTCTCGGTAGAAGGCTCTTCTCCTCAGGTAAACCACAGTTAATGTCGCTGCCAGAACCAAACCCACCAGATAGCTTATCCAGATGGTTATGCGACCCACGAGGAAGGGTATGAGTGAGAGTGTGGCAAGTGAGAGTATCGCTAGCATGATTGAGTATCTTCTCATATGCTGGGGCTTCCCCGTCTAGGATACCTTTTCAAGACTCTTTATGAGCTTTTCCAGCTCCTCAGCCTCCACCTTTAGGCTCAGCTCCCCCTTCCGCTTAATGAACTCCGAGAGATATACGGAGAGTCTTGCCATCACATCCGCAACATTGCTACCCACCACGAGGTGTATCCCAAAAGACCTAGCAAGAACCTTGGCCCTCTCCTCAATGTCACCCACCACCCCGAGCGCTGTGCTCTGGATGGCTGCATCTAGAGCTTTCGAGAATAAGCTCAAAACCTTCGACTGGTCAACCTTATCGACCGAGACCTCCACATCTATCGCCAGGCCCTCATTGGGGGGGGAGCGGGGGTTGTGGGCTAGGAAGGCGAAAGTGTGTGCCACACCCGAGTTGCCTTGAATTGTAGCAGGAGTCCTTACAACCCACCCACTTGACTCGGCAGTCTCGATGAGGGTTCTCAGGTCCAGCGTATAGTTGGATATAAAAGCACTCTTCTCTGGGTTGAGAACATACCTGTATCCCTGGGACAGGGCCAGGTCCTCCTCAGCCGATATGTTATTGCATCTCGTACATGTGTAGTATCTGGTTGGTAGACCCGTTATCCTGCCGCACTGTATGCACTTATAATAGGAGCCGGGTCTCCTATAGTCTACACCCAGCGTCGTCATCGTCTTCCTACATTTTGGGCATTGGTAGACATTACCTCTGATGAACGCCTGCTCGAAGTCGATATGTCCACAAGCCAGGTGCTCTATTACGGGGCCCTTCTCCAGTCTGGTGGAGTTGCATGTGGGGCATCGCACTGAGAATACGTGGCAGACACCCCCACACTTTGGGCATGAGTTGACGGAGTCTTGCAGTTCCCTCTTCAAGATTTCCAGATCAGCTAGGGTTCTCAGTATTAGATTTACATCTTCTGTACCGGAGTTGATTATCCCCTCGACGCTGGGATAGTAGAACCCCCTCTGACTGTCCAGCTCCGGCCTCAACTCGCTAATCGTGCCACTCTGCATCAGTCTCAGGAGGTTGATCACGTCTCCTCTTCTAAGTATAGAGTCGGCGGTCGCCATCCCTCTGCAGCTCCATCCTAATCTTCTCCAGCCTCTTCTTAAGGCATTCCGTCAGGTTTTTGTTGAACAATCTCTCGACATTCACTCCCAAAACTGCTGATGTCTCAGTGTATGGGGCGCCAATCCCGGTCGAGAACTTGGCTGCCTCCTCAGCCTGAACCTGCCTAAACCCTAGGTCCACCTTATTCCCCACGACATGCAGATAGGCAGCCGGAGATAACCTCCTCACCATGTCATAATATAGAGTGAGGTTTGTGAAGCTGCTCCGCCGAGACACCTCATAAACTAACACCACTACGTCGGCGCCTCCGATGAGTAGTGAAGCCTTGTCCTCTGGCGGAAGTCCACCCGCCGTGTCCCATATGCTGGCCTCTATCCTGAATGGTGGTATCTCCAGAGTCTTGGTATGAGCTACTGATTCAAAGGTGGGGTAGTACTCTGGGGTGAACTGGCCCTGTGTATAGCGTTTTATTATGGAGGTTTTACCCACAGCAATGTCACCTAGGAAGACAGTCTTGAAGCTATAGCTGTAGGAGATTTTCTTAGCCGGTGTGGGGGCTGCAACCGGCCGCCTCACTGCCTCTGTAATGGTGGAGGCTTCAACAGCCTGCAGCCTAACTCCGCACCACATGCAGAACTCGCTCTTAAGCGCCCTGTTCCCACAGCTTGGGCATGTAACCCATTCACGTGAAAGGAGGCTCAATGAGATGTCACCGTATTCGGGATTTCTAGAATGTTCATCATTAATCTCACCCGTCGTCAGGCTGGGAGCATAAATTTAAGATTTGGGGACCTCTGCTCAGGTCTTGTGGGAAATCAAAAAATTATGCGCCTCGGATGGACCGGGCGCTGCGGAGAGTTATTTCCTTGCTGCTGACTTGGGTTGGGAGACAACGATTTCAATGGTGCTGACGTTTCGTGTTCGGCCGTCGTTTCCAGTCCGTCCCTCCTCCGTGCCTATGGTTATCTTCTCCACTTGGACGTTCTGGACAAACCTCCTGCGGACAACCTCCACGACGTCAACTGCCTTGGTTATGGCTCTCCCCCTAGCCTTGAGTATCACCTTCTTGCCTTCAGCTAGTGGGAGTGTCGTTGCTAGGACGTAGTTCATCGTTGGCTTCTTCCCGATCAGGACCACGGAATCTTCGGACACAGCGTTCACCTCTTTATTGGTTGTTTAATGGTGATAGTCTCGGTAAATAAGTTTAACTCTCTAGGCCCTGTCCATCATATATACGAGTTTTGGGATGGTTTCGGCCCATGTCGTGGACAGGTTCATGGTATAGCCGATCAGCTCCAAACAGTCGGCCAGCAGTCCGGGGACAGTGGGACTCTCGGGTGTTTTATGGATTAGCCCAGCTAGGTGTTGGGAGAACAGGATGTCTGCTGTAGGACCTCCGAGGGGTGATGCGAGTCCGAGCCCAGATACATTGGAAAGGGTTATGGATGAGAGGGCGGCCGGCTCTGTGAGACCATGTTCCTGCACTAGTATTGTCTCATTGAGGTCACCGGCTGGGATACCATAGTGGACAATGAGCGTAGACCCCGTGTTTGTGGCAAAGGAGAGCCGGAGTCCTTCACCAGGTACGCCTTGCAGGGTGAAGCCGCCTCCAGCATTCCTACTCTTAAGATGACTAACCACCACCCGAGCCTTGAGCCTACAGCGAGAAGACGGCCTTCTACAATCTACTACCACCCCGGCCTCCGCTGATGGATTGACATCCAACTGTATTTCCAGCTCGTTCACCGCAGCCGCCTCCTCAAGAACCTCGCACGATCTGCATATGTGGATGGGATTCTCTAGGCGGTATCTGTCTCCATGGAACGTGAGGTGTGTGTGGATCGCTTCCGAATGTACCTCGGGATCCACTCCAATGAGGCTTAGGTGGTCAGCCCTGAAAGGCTGTAGAGAAATGTCGCCAAACCTTCTATCAGCTGAGATGTTAAGGCATCTGAGGCCCATCCTCTTCAGAAATATGGCTAGTGACACTGCAGACACAGTGTTTCCGAGGATTATGTAGTCCCAGCCCAATCTAGGAGTATGGGTTCACGCTAGGATATATAAAACCCTATTGAGATAGGTGAATGGGATGTTACTTCTATACACTGCCGGAACCATGGCCGCAACCCCCATGACCCTGGACATCTATGCAACGACAGTAATCGATGAAGGAGGCTGAGAC
>JAWAEB010000063.1:0-5926 GCA_038891515.1 Nitrososphaerota archaeon
TTTCCAAAACCAAAAATATAGAAGCCAAGCCGGGCGTAGCCAAGGCATTGGTGCATGACCCCCCCTATGAGACTCGGTCTTCGAATCGCCACTATTACAACCCTTATCCCATGAAGATAGCGTCCCAGATTCTGTCCCCTGTATTCATCCAATAGCATTAGTGTGATGAATTCTGAAAAGAAAATATATGAGTAGGATCCAACGACATGGGAAAGCAGTCTTCACCCCTCCCTACCCCGTGTCTACCGCTGCACATCCCTGAGTGGCTCTCTGCCGGCCTATAACGTCTATATAGTGGCTATACGGATGGGCTGGAGGGATTTTTGGCAAAAATACTCGAGTATGTAGGACTGACCTTTGACGATGTACTCATTCTGCCCAACAGATCCTCTATAGTGTCTAGGAGGGAGGTTTCCACCGAGACTGAACTAACGGAGAAGATTAGACTGTCAATTCCAATAGTCTCCGCCGCCATGGATACGGTGACGGAGTCTGCGATGGCTATCTCCATGGCGAGAAATGGGGGGATTGGTGTTATACATAGGTTCAATACGATTGATGAGCAGGTGGAGCAGGTGAGGAGGGTGAAAAGGGCCGAGAACATAGCTATTGAAGAGCCCTACACCATATCACCTGAAGCGACGGTGGACGAAGCTGAGGAGATGATGGGCAGGCATGGGGTGAGTGGGCTGCTCGTGGTGGACCATGAGAAGAAACTGCTGGGAATCCTCACGAAGCGGGACATACTCTTCAGAGAGAGGTCCGAGAGAGTTGGACGATGTATGACTCCTAGGGAGAAGCTAGTCACAGCCCCACCCACCATAGGACCAGAGGAGGCCCGTACGATATTCATGAAGCATAAGGTTGAGAAGCTCCCGCTAGTGGATGAGGCTGGCCACCTCATGGGTCTTGTGACGAGCTTGGACTTGGTGAAGAAGACTATGTATCCATCAGCCACAAGAGACAGTAAGGGAAGGCTGGCAGTGGCCGCAGCCATAGGAGTGAAAGACGAATCCATCAGTAGGGCCGAAGCTCTTCTGGAGGCTCAGGCTGACGCCCTAGTGATTGATGTGGCCCACGGACATACCGAGTCTGTTATAAGGATGCTGAGAAAGCTGAGAAGCACCTACGGCGATGAGGTTGATATAATAGCAGGCAATGTGGCCACAAGAGAGGGCACTGAGGACCTAGCATCCGCTGGAGCCTCAGCCGTGAAGGTGGGCGTAGGACCCGGCTCGGTATGCACTACTAGAGTCGTGGCAGGTGTTGGTGTGCCCCAGCTTACAGCGATAATGATGTGCTCAGACGCCGCTGAGAGGATGGGCGTCCCAGTGATAGCTGACGGAGGAGTGAGAAGTAGCGCGGACATTGTGAAAGCCCTTGCGGCAGGTGCTTCAACAGTGATGGTGGGGAGGCTCCTCGCCGGGACAGATGAGAGCCCAGGCTCAGTGATTGTTCGAAATGGGAGGAAGATGAAGATATACCGTGGGATGGCATCCCTCTTCGCCATGATGAGCCGGGAGAATAGACACAGCGGAGATTCATTCCAAGATGCCCTAGAATACAGCTACATGGCTGAGGGTGTGGAGGCCTACGTCCCTTACAAGGGCTCTGTCTCCGACGTCCTCTCACAAGTGGTGGCTGGGCTTAGGTCAGGCCTAAGCTATCTAGGAGCCAGCAACCTCAAGGAGCTACGTGAGAAAACTGTCTTCATCAGGATAACGGAGGCAGGCTTGAGAGAGAGTAAGGTCCATGACGTAGAACAGCTATGAAGAGCCCTAAAACCCGTGTGATTGTAGGACTCCAGTGGGGCGATGAGGGGAAGGGGAAGATCTCCTACCTCCTGTGTAGGGGGGCAGATGCAGCCGTTAGGTTTCAAGGCGGTGGTAACGCCGGACATACAGTTCTCGTGGAAGGTAGGAGGCTGAAGTTCAACATTCTTCCAGCCGGCTCAGCTGCTGGAGCGAGGCCAGTCATAGGAAGTGGTTGTGTAATTGACTTATCTAGGCTGCTGCATGAGCTTAAGCTTCTCAGGTCAACAAATCCAAGTGTTAAGCCTGTTATAAGTCCATCATCCCACATAGTTCTAAACATTCATAGAGAGTTGGACGCTGAGGTGGAGGCCGCCCGTGAAGACTCTATAGGTACCACGAGGATGGGAATAGGCCCGGCATACTCGGACAAATGCCTCAGACTCGGTCTCCGTGTATCCGACATACTTGACCCCAAGGCTGCAGCAGCTAGGCTCAAAACACTGGAGAGATTCCATCGGAGAAGTGTTTCTGAGCCGCTCTCAAGTAGGGCGGAAGAGATAGCTGAGTATGTGGAAGATGTCCCGGCATATCTCTCCAGACTCGTAAGACATGGTGGCCGGGTGGTGTTTGAAGGTGCACAGGGAACGCTACTGGACATAGACTATGGTACATACCCATATGTAACCTCTTCCAACACAATAGCTGGTGCTGCCTGCACAGGCTCGGGCGTCCCACCCAGTTTTGTTGGGGAAGTGGTGGGTGTAATGAAGGCTTACACGACGAGGGTGGGGGCCGGCCCATTCCCGACGGAGTTGGGTGGTTCCGATGCTGAGAGGATAAGGTCAGCCGGCGCCGAGTATGGCACGACAACCGGCAGGCCTAGGAGGGTGGGGTGGCTAGACATACCTGCCCTTAGATATGCTTGCATGCTCAACGGTGTCTCGTGGCTGGCTGTAACCAAGCTGGACATACTATCCGGCATGGAGGAGGTTAGGGTTTGCACGCGCTATGAGATGGACGGAAGTGAGCTGAAGCAGATGCCGACGGAGTCCCGGATCCTTGAGAGGGTTAGGCCCGTCTATGAGGTCTTCAGAGGTTGGAAGGCCTCGGAGGAGGATTGGAGGAGGGCCGCAAAGATCGGTTGGGACGAGCTCCCCCCCACTTCTAGGGAGTATCTTGAAGCTATAGAGGAGATGACAGGAGTATTGGTAGGTCTGGTTTCAGTTGGTGAGAGTGTAGGGTATGAGGTCTGCCGGACGGATACATCCGCTTGAAGCCATCAACCCACTTGATGGAAGATATAGAGAGAGGCTGGATGATATCGCGCCATATCTATCTGAGTATAGCCTCATCAAGAGGAGGCTCGGTGTGGAGGTGATTTACCTGGAGTCTCTCCTCGAGGCTGACCAAAAGATTGTCAGCTCACTGCCCGCCGATTGGAGAGACCGTGTGGGGCGCATACTATCGGATTTTAGCTTGGAGGATGCGGAAGAGGTTAAGGCTATTGAGAAATCCATTGGACACGACGTTGTTGCTGTTATGGAGTATCTGGCTGGGAAGCTGGAGAAGGGTGGGCTCGGACATCTGAAGCGCTACGTACACCTCGGACTTACGTCGGAGGACATCAACAATATCGCATATACAACCATACTAAGAGACTTCATCAGAGAAATCTACATCAAAGAAATGGTTGACCTTGTTGGGAGGCTTATGGCCATCGCTGAGGAGCATAGGGATACCCCCATGCTGGCCAGAACTCATGGTCAGCCAGCAGTACCCACAACTTTCGGAAGGTTCATAGCCAACTACGCCTACAGGCTGAGCAGGCTTGCCCTTAAGATGTCTAAGGATGAGTGGTTTGGGAAGCTGGGGGGCCCGGTGGGCGACCTTGGCTCCCTCACGATAGCGTATCCGGAGATAGATTGGCTGGAGTTCCAGAGGAAGATGCTGTCAAAGCTGGGTCTCAAGCATTTTCCAGCCAACACCCAGATTCTGCCCTACGAAAACCTAGCCGAGCCATTATCCCGGATAATCTCAACCTCAGCCATCCTATCAAATATGGCTAGGGATTTTTGGCTCCTAGGAATGCTCGGGTTGGTGAGGTTTGAGAGAAGAAGCGGCACATTCCACTCATCCACCATGCCACAGAAGAGCAATCCACTCGTCTTGGAGAATGCTGAGGGAGCTCTTGACCTAGCCGCTGAGATGCTCTCCCACCTATTCAAGAGACTCATACGCTCGAGGCTTCACAGGGACTTGTCGGACTCGATATTGAGGAGGTTTTGCGCACCCGCCCTAGCCACAGCTCTCCTCGGGCTCAGAAGCCTAAAAGAATCCCTAGTTATGATCGCGGTGAACAGGGATGGAATGTTGGATGAGCTGAATAACCATCCTGAGGTGTGGGCTGAGAAAATACAGGTTATGCTGAGAAGGCATGGTGTGCCGCATGGATATGAGCTGGCTAGGGAGGCCTCGGTGAGGGGTTTTGAATGGCTCCTAGAAAAGCTTGAAGGATTGGGTCTGGAGCCGGGGTTGATAAAAGCAGTTTTGGATAACAGTCCAGAGACCTACCTCAGAGGCGCAAAAAAAATGACTGACGAGCTTCTGGCAGGAACTCGGGACAACCTAGAAGCTATCGGATGATCTTAGAATGCGGATGTGGTGAAGTTGACCCTCTCAACCGTGACTGCCGGTGCATATGTGGGAATCTCCACTTCCCACCATTTGACCCAGGTACAATCTCTTCCCACGTCCCTCACACCACGCAAGATCCCCAGAATGTTATCACTAATCCTCAAGTCCTTCACGGCCTTTTCTATACTGCCGCTCCTAATGACAAACATACCATCCCTTGGTATGGTGGAGAACTCTCCTGACCTATAGTTCTGGTATCGTAGGTACCAATCGTTGGTCACCCATATGCCCCTATCTATGCTTGATATGAGCTGGTCTAGATTTTTGTCACCAGGCTGTACATAGAGGTTGAAGGGATGTGGGATTATCAATCCTGCGTTGGCTGTGGTGGACGTGCCAAACTTTTTGGCAGTACCGCTGTTGTGCAGGTAGCCCTCCAGCATACCACCGGATATTATGGTGTTGCGCCGGGTTCTAACGCCTTCATCGTCGAACGCCCTAACACCGTAGCTGCCCACCAGCGTCGGGTCGTCTAAGATAGTTAACTTCTCAGAAGCAACCTCTGAGCCTATCTGTCCGGCAAAGAAGGAAATGCCTGCGTCTACGTAGAAGGCTGAGGCAAATAGTCCGGCTTGCTCCACAAGGTGGGCGAAAGTCAAGGGCCCGATGAGAGCCTCATAGACACCGGCCTCACCGCTCACAGGCTTCTTGCCCATCATTGCTATCTCACCAGCCCTGAGACCAGCCTCATAGGGCTTGAAACTCCTCTCATCGGCTGCTACCGAGATGAAGTGACCCGTAGACTCATAGTTCGAGAAGGCCCTCACTGAGATCTCTAGACCTGAGCTAATCGATGAGGCTTCCACACCGGAGCTGGTGTATAGTCTCCTCTTCTCAACAACATGTGAAAGTGTCCCAGCTACTCTGGCAGCTCCCGCCTCCAAACCCCCTTTTATCGCCAGCCCAACGTACTCAGCCATCTCCCCAGCACTGGGATTGGATGAGGCGTGTCTAAGGAGCGACTTGTCATATTTGAAGGGGCCTTTTGGTAGTGGAGCGTAGGTGTCGGAGGGCTCGCTGTTTCTAGCCATCCTCACAGTAGTAGCCACAAGCTTTTCTAGGGCCGACCTACCCGTTTCCGTGGTAGAGTTGATAGCCCTCCGGCCGTTCACCGAGACATACACATCGGTGGAAGTGTTTGACATAGACTTGGAGACCGAGACCTCGTTATTGGCGAATCGAATCATCCTATATCTCGTGTCAGTCGCTATGACGCATATGTCAGACGCCCCAAGTCTCTTGCCCATCTTAACAAGGCGTGGGAGTAGCTCCATGCAAGGACAGGCTATAATCACTCAAATTAAGTTTTTCCTGAAGATTGCGGGTGGAGGGAGGGGGATGCCATGGCTGAGAGTCTTGCCGAGGCCCTGAGCCGCCTCATATCCTCGGAAGGGGGGTATAGTGGCCTGAAAGCCTCTTTCATGATATTGGGGAGAACCTTTCCGGAGATCCACCTCATGATGGATGGCTATGACCAG
>JAWAEB010000063.1:5936-9377 GCA_038891515.1 Nitrososphaerota archaeon
GACCTATACCTTGGAGAATAGAGTGGTGGAGGGCTATGAGGCTAAGCTAGTCAAATCGGATTCGGAGATTTTCGAGAGAGATGTAGACAAGGGTGTCCTCATGGAGATTCTCGCGGGAAGACTATTACTTCCCATCAAACCTGTCTATGGCTCCGACTACGTAAGAAAGCTTGAGCTAAGATATAAGATGAATGCAGTCAAGCAGCTCGTTAAAGATCTTGTCTCAGAGCATAAGATAGCGGTGCTCGAGCTCAGAATTAGTCCAGAGTTCTTCCTCTACGAGAAGGTGAGAAGGCTCTCAGCCATCTTCCCACATATGCAGAGGGACTTTGCAGAACTCTATGCCGCCGGTTGGTTGGAGAAGGTGATGCCGGGCTTCCTCCAAGCGTTGCATAGACTGGTATCGGAGGGGCTGCTGGAGCATGCTGATGGGTATTTCAAAGTCTCCGAGAGTGCTTATAGGGAATATTCTCGGCTACCGTCGCTAGTGCCATCTAGGCTTAGCCACCAACTTAAGGAGTATATCTCCAGACCGCTGCTCACCAAGGTCGTACTCCAACACTTCCTCGACACGGCTGGCCAGATGGTCAGACCGCCCCCACCAACAGAGAGTTCCTTGCCTGATCCGGAGTCATTCATCTCCATCAATACTAGAATGGGCCTGCAGCCTCTCACGTTTCAGCTGGAGGTGGGGGAGCTGGTGAAGCACCTATACGGCGATAAGCCGGTCGAGATTAGAAGAAAAGGCGGGCTACTCAACTCCACATACGTCTTGACTGTTAAGGATGACGGCCTACGTAGACTTTTCATCAAAAAGTATCTCAACTGGACTGACCTTAAGTGGCTGGCCGCAAGGGTTTGGACTGCCTGGGTTAAGAACTTCTCGATAAACCCATCCACCCGGCTTGCCACTGAGATATTCTTCTTGGACCAGTTGCGGAATATGGGCTTTAACACACCGGAAGTGGTGCACGTCAACTGGCGACGGAAAATCCTCTTTACAACATATCTAGACGGTGAGAACCTGCTGGAGGTTTGGCTGCGTGAGGATGAGGGCAGACGGGAGATTGCCAAGATGGTTGGTTCATGCCTTGCACGCATCCATTCTAAGGGAGTCCGATTGGGTGACTGTAAGCCGGAGTCATTCATGAGGGTTCAGGGAGATATCTACTTGACGGATTTGGAACAGGCTAGCTTCTCGGGGGACAGCTCATGGGACCTCATGGAGCTCATCTTTTATCCAGGGCACTATCTGAGCGCCGAAGAGGCTTCCAGCCTAGCCGTACATGTGGTGGAGGGGTATCTATCGCTTGGTGACCCAGATGTTGTGTCTGGTGTACTCAAGTCCAGATATCTGCGGATTATCTCGCCGTGGACACCTATATGGGTTCAGAGAGTCATCGGAGATTCTGTTAGGCGCTATCTAAGAGCTTGACATACTCCACACCTCCAGTCCTGATGGAACCCACCAGCAGATTGGTATACATCCTACCGCCCAGCTTGTCATAAACAGTCTCCAGCTTTCCCACAGCCTCCACCGTATCACCTTGCTGGAACAACCCTGAAAAAGTAGAGTCATAGCACGTCAGCGTCTCCACATCTAGGCCGCTGGCCACACTCTCAACCCGGTAGACGGAGGGCGTGAAGTAGGATTCGGACGAGTCCAGCACCTTAAGGACAACCCTCCCAACGCCAGCCGGTCTAAAGATCATGTCACCATAGTTTTGACTCAGCTCCTCAACGGTCCTAACCGCGTGAATGGAGTAGGGCACATTTTGGTAAAAACCCTTATTTCTAACTCTCTGGAAAAGCTGGAGGGCCTCACCCCTCTCCAGCCTATATCTTGCGAGGAAGCTACGGAGCCACATTGTTTCTAGAAGCTCCCTCTCACCCCTCCCCTGAATCTGGTCCGACACATCAAGTATCCTAAGGTAGTTATTTCTGCCATATACAATGAGGTCAACATCGGCCTTCCCATACTTCAGCCCCGGCAGGAGGGAGCCGGTCACGCCCATAAAGCCTAGGAGGGACTGGCTGCCCTGTGAAAGGTCTAATACGATCCTCCTGCAGTCCTTCTCCCGAATCCACTGAGGGGAGTCAAGCACTTCCCGAAGCCTTTCCTCAGGCCTGTAATGGTTTGCCATGGAAGAGAGTGGGGGGTATGTGAACTCCTCCCCTATCGTGGGTTCTAGGTAGACGTATTGGGGTTTTCTCTCCCTGATGAAACCGATGGTTCGCCCCACCTCTTCCATCGAGTAGGACCCAACCATCCTTATGAATCTGGTATTATCCCTAACCCAAGGCCCATCGCCCGGAATATATTTGAGATATGCCAAGACCCTGCCTGGTGGATGGAGGTCCGAAACAACGCAGAAGATCCAGCCATCGACGGTCTCGATGTAGTCGTGGTCCCGAACTGTGTGTCTGCCATCCCGTATCAATACTTGCTCACCAAGTAGTCTTCAGTACTCCAGCCAACCAACAGTCTCAGGTGTTGTGAATCTCTAGACATAACCTCCTCCAACTCTCCGCACGCCTCGATAACCTCCCCCCTACCACAGTGCTCGGCGAACCTGCTCCTAAATGACACTATTTCTGATACATTGACAGTATGGGGGCTGCTTTCTAGGGTCCTCACCCGATATAGTGAGGGTGTGAATATGCCTAGGCTCTCATCAATAACCTTGGCCGATATCCGAACTCTGCCGAGACATTTACAGATTGTGGAGCCCCAGTCATCCCAGTACTCCCAAGGCCATGGGACGAGCTTAACCATGTAAACCGTGCCGTCGAAGACGCCAGTCAGCACCTTTCTCCCCTCATGCCTCTTTATTATCCAAGCTGCCAGCTGGGTATCGAGCCTGCTATGGAGGAGCATCTGGGCGCTGGGCTGGTCCACAGCTTGGGTGACTCCCTCTTCCCTAAGGCGTGACATCGCCTGATGTAGATGCCAACCCAGCTGCATGCCATACGCCACATAATCTATGTCCGAGTCATCCCTAGCGTACCCTAGAAGGACAGAGCCAGTCAGCCCCAGTCCGCCGCCCATTCCATATCTTCCCAAGATGATTTGGGCTAACTCAATAGCTTTTCTTCTCAGTTTCTCAGGTGCCTTGGGAGACGGCTCATGGCTGGGCTTTATCACGCGTGATATACGATGTAGCGGCACAGTGGGCTGCAATCGCCCCGTATGAAGGTCCTTCCACATGTACTCCGGTCTATTCAGGGCGACATACTCTACAGCGCTTTGCAGAGTGGTGGGCCTTCTATAACCTCCCCCCTCTCTTATCAGCTTAGGTACAGCATATACTCTCCCCGGGGGCTGGGACACGCCCTTGACAGCATAAATGTCTCCATGTACATCCTCCACATAGTACCCCTCAAGAAGCATCCCCCTACACCGCAACCAACATCCACATATACTTAAGGGATATGTATGCT
>JAWAEB010000064.1:0-9045 GCA_038891515.1 Nitrososphaerota archaeon
TACGAGTTCATGGATAAGTGTCTCTGACTTAATCACTCATGGGCTAGAGCTAGGGTTTATTTCATTTAGTCCGCCACAGAACTACGTGGAGAGATTGAAGCAGCTTTTCAAACGGTTGCAGTTTAAAACCCTAAACATCCATACTTTTAAAGAATTGTAAAAATAACGCATGGATGGTATTTTGGCTTAAGCCTATGAACCATGTATTCGAGTTCTATTAACAATCGTCGTCAAGTGGATAACTCAATCAGGCTTTAAAAATGCGATAGACATATGGTTGGTTGGATTTTCTGTCCGGCTTTCTGTTTTCTGAATATTTTAGGGTGGGGGTGGGAAGTGTTTTATGCGCGTCATTGTTCTTAGGAGCTCTGATAGCTTTGGCCCTTTTAGGGCTTTTGTTGTTTTCTCATGTCCTTAAGGGTGAGGGCTTCTTTTCCAGTGGTCCTCTACAGCCTTTATCTAGTAGCCCTACATCCATGGCAAAGATTAGCCTATCAACCCGTTAAATACCCACTTTATCCGGGCAATACCTATGAACTCAGGTAAATGTATTTATCCCCCTGTTAAGGTAAGCTTATTGGACTGCTCTATGGTACTTTTCCTTTCTAAATCAGATATAGAAACCGTGATGAGAATTGAAGAAGCAATAGAGGCTGTTGAAAAAGGCTTTAAGGAGATAGGTAACAACACTGCACTATCTCCACCGAGACCTTATTTAAACATAGCCAGATATGGTGGCGGGATATTGCTTAATATGGGGTATCTTGAGGGAGCCGGTTATGCGGGAGTTAAGATTGCCTCTTCATATCCGAACAACAAAAGTCTTGGACTGCCTACTGTCGCTTCTCTAATTACACTACACGACCCCAAGACAGGACTGCCTATTGCGGTAATGGAGGGAGGGTACTTGACAGCTCTCAAGACTGGGGCGGTGGGAGGAGTAGCAGCAAAGTATCTTTCCAGAACAAGTTCAGAGGTGGCAGGCATCATAGGTGCTGGTGTACAGGCTAGGACTCAGCTCTGGGCCCTCTGTGTTGTGAGAAAGATTGCAAAAGCATACGTTTATTCTGTCAACCGAAGCAGTAGTCAGAAGTTTTCAGAAGAAATGTCAAAGCTGCTAGGTATAGATATTCATTTGTCCGATACTGTAAAAGACCTTGTGGTCAGATCAGACATAATAGTCACGGCTACCACCTCAAATGTACCCGTTTTTAAAGGTACTTGGCTTAGCGAAGGGGTACACATTACTGGCATAGGGTCTTTCACAGCTGATGCAGCTGAAATAGATGAAGAGTCCCTTAAGAGGGCTGGAAAGGCTTTCGTAGATAACTGGGAAGCATTGGATGTGGGTGATTTACGAATCGCCCTCAACGCAGGAGCTATTGCTAGAGAGAAAATATACCATCTCTCGGATGTTGTGTTAGGGAAAATTAATGGGCGAAAAGACGAACGTGAGATTACTATATTTAAATCCGTAGGTGGTGCAGCATACGATGTGGCCGTTTCTGCCCGGGCATACGAGCTGGCAAAAAACAAAGGAGTTGGAAAAGAGTTAGAATTATAAACCTGTTTAGTAAGTATGCCGAATCTCTTTTGTTCATATCCTTTCAACTAGTTACTGCAGAGTTTTAATGCGTTTAAGTAGCCCCTGCCGTATGAAGCCTCAAGGGCCAACAACCCCCCAGAATCTACGTTTACAGCGGACCATACATAGACTGTATCCTTCTTAACCCTAAGCCTAGTATCATCAACGGCCATAACCTCCTACACCTAGCTTGATAGGCTATACTGACACCCCCAGTACCTTCCTAGCGGGATAATGCACAGTAGTTTTACTCATAGGCTCTAGAGCAATGCTTAAAACCCTAGAAACCCTCCTACAACCACCATAGAAAATGCGGTTTAGGACGGCTAGAACCTACTGCCTTACATCTCCTCTATCCTTATAACAAAAAATATATCTCATGGTTATACTCTTCATAATCTTATGGTGCTTCAACCGAGCATACGTCAAAACATTGAGGGGATAGTGGGAAAGCACAATGTGTCAGAAAACTTTTACAAAATTTCTGACTATTGTATGAACCATGTGGCAAAAAACATCTTCGCCATGAGTAAATATGAGCCTTTCTTAGTTGTTCGTCCACAAAACTTGGACCAGCTGATAAATCTTGTTAAGTATGCCAACAACAATTCTATACCTATCTTCATAAGAGGTGGGGGTACTGGTTACTCGGGTGGTGAAGTGCCTACATCCAGCGGGATAGTCTTGGAAATGACTGGGCTTAACAAGGTTATCTCAGTCGATGCAGAGGGCAGATACGTTGTATGTGAGGCGGGGATAACTGTTTTAGAGTTGAACAACATATTACAAAAAAAATATGGACTCTGGTGGCCACACGACCCTGGGAGTAGAGAGTGGGCTACTGTAGGAGGATCTATATCCACCTTAGGATGCGGCGCATACACTACAAAGTATGGTTATGCATCGGATAACGTGGTATCCATGAAAGTCGTGACGCCTGAAGGGAACCTCGCAACTATAGGTAGCAAAGTTAGACATGATGCAACATCGTACAATCTATTAGATCTCATGACATCAGCTGAGGGAACACTGGGTGTCATAGTGGAGGCAACACTCAAAGTATTCCCAACACCAGAAAAAAGAATAGTCTCAATAAGCTTGTTCGAAAAATTTCAGGATGCTGTCAAAGCTTGCTATGATATCGCTGACTCCGGCTTATATCCTGAGTCATTAATGCTAGAGGATGTTCTGAGATTCACTCTCGAGGGGCTAGCGCCATTCATAGATCTGGAGAGTCCTATAATCAAGAAACTTAAACTCGATTCAATTGAAGCAGCCGGAATAGTTTCTTACGCAGGTAAGAATGAGGTGACGGAGACCTCTATCCGGCAGACTAACAAGATAATTCAAATGCACAATGGTAAAATAATAGAGGACAGAGAAATAATAAATGCTTACTGGAGGTCTAAGACAGAGTTACCTTCATGGTCCAAGGAACTAGGTAATATTAAGATTCACAGCTTTGTACCTGCCATACCGCTTTATAAGGCTCCACAGTTTTATCATAAATATGTTCAGGTTGCTAGTGAGCTGGACTTGTCCAAGGTGGGTGCAAGATTTTATGTAGTTTTACCTTACCTTGAATGTACAATTAGCCCGACAGTGGCGTTTGATGACAAAGATCCTGAAAATGTGCGCAACTATGAGGAGTTCACACGCAGGTTATCCCAAGAGGTTATTCAGTTGGAAGGAGCACCAGCATCTACAACAGGTGTTGGCATGAGATTGATAGACGTGGTAGAACACCTACTAGACCACGGACAAATGGAGTTGGCTAGAAAGATAAAGTCTTCTTTAGATCCGGGCCTCTTATTCAACCGAGGCAAGAAGCTAAGAGTTTGAGCATCCAACCAGCCCATGTTTCACATATACCCTTCATTCGAATATAATCGGGGGCGAAGGTTTTCAGGGTTAACATAGATGTGAACAGGTTTTCACCATCCTCTTCATTCTTCTTCATTTCTATTGTTCCATAGTTTTTGGAGATGCAGGCTAAAATGTGTTAAGGCCTTTCAAGCTTCACTTCAGGAGACTCTTCAGGGCTAGATGTATCTTCATGGTTGATTGGACGGCTGTGATGGTTATTCAGCCAGAGACCACAATGATGATTCTCAACATTAGAGGTGTAACGAAGATGGCCAACTTTTTGGATGTTTCTATAGGCTCCATAACTATAGAAGGCTTATGCCTCCATGGCAGTGCTTAGCCCTAGGAATGTCTCCGAGAGGTATGAGTTGGCTTATGCTTCTAGGGAGAACGTCAGAGAGTGGGCTCATAGGCTGAGGTCTCTTTTTCAGCCCTTGCAGGAGGGTTAGAAGGTTAGTAGCTGTCGATGAGACGATTGAGAAAAAGTTTGGCGACAGGGTTTATGTATGGTCAGCCATGAACGTTGATTCAGACGGGATAACCGCCGTCTACGCATCAAGGGGAAGCCTATACTCAATGCCTTAACGTTCATCAGGAGGGTGTTGAACTCATGCGATGGTAAGCCTGTAAATGTTGTAGACAGGGGTCCATGGTATCCATAGGCGTTGAAGAGGCTAGGCATAGAATACTTCCACGAGACCTTCGGAGAGAGGAATAGGATAGAGATGGTTCACAGGAAGCTTAAGGGAGAGGACTGAGCAATTCTACAGCAAGGAAGCCGGAATAGCGCTAACACAACCTACTGATCAAGGCCCCACGGCGTATTACCCGGCTGACAGTACCCTCACACATTTATATTATATGGCTGGTAGGACTATCTACCGAACGCTAAGAACAGGAGGCGGCTAAACACGCTCATAAGGACGTTATCCAAAAGTTCTTATAAAAATTAAAATACTGCTATTGCTGCTGAAATAGTGCAGATAAAAATAATGAAAGTAATTGAGGTTGAAGATGTTTCAAAAAGATTTGGTGGGATACAGGCGTTGGATGGTGTCACGCTATCGCTTCACTCCGGAGAGATTTATGGACTTATCGGCCCAAATGGTTCCGGGAAGACTACTCTTATCAACGTTATAAGCGGATTCCATGACACTGATAGTGGATCTGTAAAAATCAACGGGGTCAAAGTAAATGGCCTACCTCCCTATGCCTATCCGTATAGAGGCTTAGCGCGGACATTTCAGACACCTAAGCTATGGTCACGTCTTAGTGTCCTCGAGAATCTTCTAGTCGCAAGTTATGGTAAGAGAGGCTCTCTCATACAAAAAGATATTAAAAATAGAATAGAAGAGTTCTTGGAGTATTTCGAAATGAGCCGCATCTCTAAACTATCAGCATCTAAGATTTCATTTGGTCAGGCTAAATTGTTGGAATTTGGTCGCGCGGTATTGTCAGGTGCAAAGATTATACTCCTTGATGAGCCATTTGCAGGAGTATCACCCAGTATTATACCACGTCAGATAAAGCTTATCAAGAGTCTTCAAGCCAATGGTTTTGCTTTCCTTATAGTTAGTCATATTATCTCGACCATTACTGAAGTCTCTGATAAAGTTGGTGTCATGAACGAGGGCAAGTTAATCGCGGAAGGTAAAGCAGAAGAAGTTCTCGAGTTAAAAGACGTGATTGAGGCCTATTTGGGTGGAGTACGTGTCACTTCAAGCTGAAGGCGTGACAGCTGGATATGCGCGGGATGTTCCTATAATATCAGATGTATCTCTTATAGCCAAAGAGGGTTGTACGACAACAATAATAGGCCCAAACGGAGCTGGAAAATCCACTCTGCTGAAGACGCTTTGTGGATTGCTACCGACCATGAGAGGGAAAATAATGTTCAATGGTCTAGAGATAACCAAAATGTCCACCAGAGAGATTTTAAGGCTAGGCATCTCATATATACCTCAAGATAATTTCATTTTCCCTAAATTAACCGTGGAAGAGAACATTAAGATAGCTGCAAAGATAATTAAGCTGAGGAACTATGTAATTGAAGAAAGGCTATCGGATGTCCTGCAGCATTTTCCGGACCTTCGAGATAAACTAAGAAGACAGGCTGGAGACCTGAGTGGTGGACAACAAAAGATGATAGCCATTGCAAGAAGCATGATTGTTAACTCCCGGCTTCTCATGTTCGATGAACCTACTGCAGGTCTGTCACCAAGTTCTGCACTAAAGCTTTACAGGAAGATTAGGGAACTCAGGGAAATGGGTAAAACAATAATACTCGTCGAGCAAAATGTTAGAGAAGCTTTAGCAGTTTCTGATTATGCATATGTACTGAATCTCGGAAAAGTTACTCACCAAGGAGAAGCGGAAGAGATTGCCACTTCTCTCGACTCCATTGTTAAGAGCTGGCTACGAGCCAGATAGATCAAACAGTCCTAACCATTTCACCACGTAGACCAGAAGGTCTAAAGACGAGAAACAATATCAATAGTAGCCATATAGCAACTTCCCCGTAGGCTGGTGAAATTAGTCCAGACGTTATCGCTTGGACAAGGGAAACTATGATACCTCCTATTATACTTCCTTCTATAGACCCTAGCCCTCCTATGACGATGATAACAAATCCAATTACGAGAGGTGTTACACCTACCGTAGGAAAGACGGTGAGTACAGGTGCTAGAAGACCGCCAGCTACTGCTGCTAGGATGCCGCTTGTCCCAAATGACAGCATACTAACTTTCTCTATGTTTACACCCAGTGCTTGTGCTCCGAAGCGATTCTGAGATGTCGCCATCCATATTTTTCCCGTCCATGTTTTCTTGATAAACAGGTATAGTATAGTAATCGTTATTATTGAAGTCGTCATGGCTATGAGCCGATCCCAAGGAACTGTGAAGCTTATGATGCTTACTACACCTGACAAGAAGGGTTTAGGGGTCTGGAGGAATGGCCCGAAGACCGTGATTGCAAGATTTTGCAATATAACACTCACAGCGAAGGTCCCAAGCAACACGTACTCCACCGGTCTGGCTACAGCTTTCACATGAATATCCCTAATTACCAACCTCTCCACAGCCACGGCTATTAGGAAACCCACTCCTGCGGCTATTGGTATACCTAGGAATGAGGGTAAATTGAAGATTGTTGTGAAGTAGTATAGGGAATATCCCCCTAACATGTAGAACTCACCGTGAGCAAAGTTCACAGTCCTTAGAATACCATATATCAATGTTAGTCCGACCGCCATCAGTGCATATAAAAACGCTAGCAGTAGGCCTATTATTATAAGTTCAAGAAGAAAAATTAGGAATGAAGTGGACAATCTTCATCTCTCTTATTCAATCGGTGGGAAGATTTGACGAGTCTTCTCAGGAGGTTGCCCCACTTCCGTCCATCGCATGATATATTGTGTCATGCCTGTCCACTGGTGCCATAACGGTGAGCCTGGCGTCGGATCATTAATAAACTTTATCCTACCGGTGCTTCCTTCCATGTCTATGTTTTCAATGTATTTTGCGAGTGTATCTGGGTCCGTTGAACCGGTTTTTTCAACGGCCTCTTTCAAGATTCTCAGCGAATCCCAATACCAGTATATCCAGTGAACCGGTTCGAAGCCCGTTCTTGCCTTGTAAAGTTTCCGAAATTCCTCTCCTACCGGTGTAACCTTCATATGTGGACTATAGTACGTTGGGTACAGGCCTCCTACTCCTTTGCTCCCAAGCGTCTCCCACCAAGTTTTTCCCCCATCCCAAGTCGGCCAGTCATTTCCTGGTATGCTTTCCATGACTTCATTAAGACCAAGTTCGTGAAACTGCTTCTGAACTATCGCAGCTGCAGGAAGGTTCATCGCTACAATTAAGAGCTGGGGCTTCAGCTCTTTAATCTTCAACAGTTCTGCTGTAAAATCCACTTTTTCTTGAGGTGCTTCTACGCTACTTATCTTAAGATCTGGAATGTTCTGCTTGGCGATCTGAACCATAGAATCCCTGAATCCAAGGCCGTATGGAGACTGTTCAGCTAAGATGGCGACGTTTGTGTATCTTTTAAATTTTATGTAGTCTAAAAGATGTGTTGCGAAAAGCGAGTTAAAGATGCCTACTCGGAACACGTATTTAGGCTTGTCAGCTGTTATTTCATCTGCCCAGCTGTAGGTAACAAACATTATCGTGGGGAAGTCCTTTGTTGCTCTAGCGACAGGCAGTGCAACCAGACTTTCCCATGGCCCAATCAAACCCACTATTTTATCTTGCGTCACCATTCTCTGTAAAGAGGCTACTGCTTTTGCAGGGTCTAAAGTCTGATCCTCTACCACTAGCTCGATACGTCTGCCTAAGACTCCTCCTCTCTCATTGGTATAGTCCTTGAAGATTTCGGCAACTGTAAGTATTAACTTGCCGGAAATATAGTCTGCCGGAGGCGACAAGGGTGTCAGAACACCTATTTTTATTGGTTCTGCTGTGAAAGGTCTGGTAAGCAAGATGGTGGAGATTCCTACTGCAGCTGCCGCCACAACTACTACAATAATAATAGCAACGGCTTTACTTAACGCAGACACACTCTTTTCCATTTTCTCAAGGGAAGGCTTATTCGCAATATATAAGTATTCATAAGTATTATTTATATTCCAATAATAAGGCATTGTCGATTTTACTTAAGTCTTTCTCTGTCTGACAAGGGTAATGTCGGCCGGGTAATACGCCTTGGGGCCTTGATCAGTAGGTTGTGTTAGCGCTATTCCGGCTTCCTTGCTGTAGAATTGCTCAGTCCTCTCCCTTAAGCTTCCTGTGAACCATCTCTATCCTAATTCCTTTCCCCATATGTTGCGAACCAGCGGTCTCCGGGTTATACTGGAAGACGGCTGACGACATGTCCATACGAGGTTCAGGCGGCCTCGATGCTTTCGGCTAAGGCATTGGTTGCGACCCATAGGCAGCTATCGGTGATTGGATGGCTCCTCTCCAAGCGGAGGTGGGTACGGGAGAAGAAGGTGCTTGTTTTAGTAGATGAAGGACAACACATAATTCGAAACGCGCTGGAGATGGATGGCTCCTCCCCCCAATACCATGTATCCGCATACCCCCCTCTATCAGGAACATTACATACTCGGCCAGTTTGTCCGGGGTATATCCCATCCTCCAGCTTTCCCGCAACCTCCTCGACGCTCTACAGCGCCGGTCTACGTAGTTTTGAATCCTGCCTTCTGAATCGTGGATGCACATACACCAAAGGATTTCTAATAATATACAACTGAACGGGTTCTACCAATTCAGTTTAAGTTGCGGCTAAGCGTGATGTAAGGCGTATGAGTTGGGGTCGTCTTCCCACGGAACCTAAGGTTGAGGGTGAGGTTGCTGTTGAGCGGCGTGCTGTTAAGCCAGGTCGACGGTTTGAGGGGCTGAATTGCTTGGTGACTGGTTCAGGCCGTGGCTTCGGCAGGCTTATCGCCTTGGCTCTGGCTCGTGAGGGGGGCAACGTCGTGGTCCACTACAACACTTCGGCGGATTCTGCCTTGAAGACCGCTAAGGAGATTGAGGCTATGGGTGTGAAGACCTTCACGGTGAAAGCCGATGTGACTAAGTGGGATGAGG
>JAWAEB010000065.1:0-8990 GCA_038891515.1 Nitrososphaerota archaeon
GGTGGAGGGAGTGAAGGATGTGGACGTGGACCTTGTCTTTGACCCGCCGTGGACGCCTGACAGGATGAGTGAAGAAGCCAAGGCTATGTTGGGCTTCGCATAGCATATTTTTAAGCTGCACATCACGGCTCCGGCTATGGCCTTCATCCCGAAAATTAGCGAGAAGTTCTGGGAGATAGCTCATGAGCTTGATATTCTGGAGATGTGGAAGAAGGAGAAGATATACAGGTTTAACCCTAGAGCGAGGAAGAAATTCACCATAGACACACCGCCGCCATACCCGTCTGGGAGGCCGTGGCATATCGGAGCCGCTGCCCAATACGCTCAGATAGACATGATAGCTAGGATGGCTAGGATGAGGGGCTACACCACTCTCTTCCCCATCGGGATAGACAGAAACGGCCTGCCGGTGGAGATTTTCACTGAGAAGCGATTTGGGGTCTCTATGAGGAGCTTGCCGAGGGAAAGGTTTCTTGAACTATGCGCCCAGTCTCTGGACGAGCTGGAGGACGAGATGATCTCCATCATGAGGAGACTGGGACTCAGCTGTGATTTTGAAAAACGTTACAGGACCGATTCACATGATTACAGGGCGTTCACCCAGTCCACCTTCATAAAGCTTTGGAGAGAGGGCCTCATCTACCAAGCTGCAAGGCCCAACAACTATTGCCATGTCTGCGGTACAACCGTAGCCGATGCCGAGGTGGATTATGAACCCCTCCCATCTAAACTAGTATATATCAGGTTCAGTCTGGAGGGTGGTGGGAGCATACCCATAGCAACCACCAGGCCCGAGCTGCTCTCGGCGTGCCGAGCCATTATAGTCAACCCAGCTGACGAGAGATATCTCCAGATGCATGGCCGGACTGCGGTAGTGCCTCTCTACGGAAATAGAGCCCCCATCATACCACACCCTGCAGCCCGTCCCGAGTTTGGGACTGGCGCTGTGATGGTATGTAGCTATGGTGACTACACGGATGTGAGGCTCTTCAGAGAGTTGGGGCTTACCGAGGTCATAGTGATCGGTGAGGACGGCAGGCTGAACCGTAACGCCGGCTTCTTGGAGGGGTTGACGGTGGATGAGGCTAGGAGAAAAGTCTTGGAGAGGCTTGATGAGGAGAACTTCATCCTCAAGGTGGAGGATGTGATGCATGAGACACCAATATGTGAGAGGAGCAAGACACCTATAGAAATAATACCCATGCCGGAGTACTACCTCAAGCAGCTGGACTACAAATCCAAGCTTGCCCAGCTATCATCCCGCATACGCTTCCACCCTCCTTACACGCGCCAGCTCCTTCTAGACTGGATATCCTCCCTCACCATAGACTGGGCGATATCTAGGAGGAGATACTACGCCACGGAGGTTCCTATATGGTACTGTAGGAGCTGCGGAGAACCACATGTTCCAAGGCCTGGAAAGTACTATAGGCCGTGGAGAGACCCGCCACCCTTCCGAAGATGCGTCAAATGTGGTGGTGGTGAGTTTGTGGGTGATGAGAGAACCCTCGATACTTGGATGGACTCATCCATTTCAGCCCTCTTCATAATCTCGAAGGGCGGCAGGAATATGAGGGGTCTATACCCAGTCTCGGTGAGGCCACAAGGGAAGGATATAGTGAGGACGTGGCTCTACTACAGCCTCCTCAGATGCTACCAGCTGACCGGTAGACTCCCCTTCAGGTCTGTTTGGCTTGGTGGGCTCGGCCTGGATGAGCATGGTGAGAAGATGAGCAAGAGCCGGGGAAATGTCATAGACCCACTGCCCATACTCGAGAAATATGGTGCGGACTGCTTCAGGTTCTGGTCTGCCCAAGAGGCTAATCTGGGAGAGGACTTCAGGATATCCGAAGCCAAGATAGCTGGTGCTGGGAAGTTTATCACCAAGCTCTGGAACGTATCCAGATACGTCTCCAGCTTTCCATACCCACGCAGAGCCAGACCCCAGTCCAGTGATAGGTGGATTCTGGCCGAGCTTGGTAATACTGTGGAGATGTGCTTAAAGGGCTATGAGGAGCTGAATTTCTTCACCCCATCAACAAGCCTAAGGGACTTCATCTGGAACATCTTCGCACCTCATTACATAGAGATGACCAAGCCAAGGGCCTATGCAGCGGGTTTCACGCGTGAGGAGCAACGGGCAGCGTGGCATACCCTCCACACGGTGCTCAAGACCTGTCTACTACTCCTAGCTCCCATAACACCTTTCATTACCGACGCTATCTGGAGAAGCCTATATGGGAGTAAGAGCATACATCTTGCAAGGTTCCCGCAGCCGAGGTGGAGCCGCAGCTATACCCGATATACTCCAAAGATCATTGAGTTTAACTCGGCCATCTGGTCCATGAAGAAGAGCGGAGGATTGTCTCTCAAGGATGAGATTAGGATGGATGTCCCGCCTGAGCTGCAGCCTTTCGGAAGGGACTTAAGGGCGATGCATAATCTGGTGGGTGGATGAAAAGAGTTCCAGAGCTCACGGTGGGAGCCCTCATAGTCGCTAGGGACGGGCAGATACTTCTAGTACGTAGCCCCAAATGGTTTGGGAGGTACTCCATACCTGGTGGACATGTAGAAGCTGGAGAGAGTATCATGGAGGCCGCTGCTAGGGAAGTGTTCGAAGAGGTAGGGCTTAGGGTGAGGCCAGCCCAGCTGATAATGATTCAAGAAGTCATATCACCTAGAGGTTTCTACGAGTTGGGGAGACACTTCATATTCTTCGACGTTCTGTGCATGGCCTACAGCAAGAATGTACGGATTGACGGTGAAGAAGTCACGGACCACTTATGGGTTAAGCCTAAAGACGCGTTGAGGCTCAACCTAGAGACATACACGAGAAAGCTGCTTAGCCGATATTTAAGCGGGGCGGGTAAGACCCCCCTCTGGCTCTCTCTCGCCTCATCCAGCCGGCGAAGGCGATTAGGACCAACACGACTGTGGCTGTGACTGTGGATATCCACTGAATACTTCTATCGGCTAGGTCTGAAACTGGGAAGTAAAAGGCTTGGGCTGCTGCAGGGCCTATCGTTACCACTCTAGTGGACCACTTGGGGATATATATGACTAGCTGTAAGCCGCTTCCGGTTAGGGCGATGAAGTATCTGGGTTCACTAGGGCTTCCCTGCAGTATGTCTGTTATGCTGTCCGCTATCTTTACCTGCTTCCCATCCAATCTCACGGCCACCTCCTTGATAAGGAGACCCCTAGCCGCCTCCCTCTCTATGTCTACAACCAGAACCCTTCCAGGGGTGCCTTCAGGAGCTGAGAGGACCAGCCTTATGATACTGGCCTCCGCTGAGAAGCTTTGAAGATTCACGTCGAACTCAGTCTTCTCCACGTCAATTCTGTTAGCTGCACCCCTCTTCAGCCCGATTACCGCACCCATGGCCACGTTCTCGCCAAACTCGACTGCCCTCGCACCGGAGCCGCTGGCCCCGTCCGCAACCCTAGATGTCTCCCTCTCTATTATTGTCAAGTTCCCCACACTTATTATCGTCCGCCTAATCACTACAACTGTATCATTGTTGTAGACAGTCCTCTCCTCCAGCTGGTAGACCTTAATGTCTTGGGATGAAGTGAGTATGTGGGCTATGTTCACCTCGGTGTTGGACGGGCTGTCACCGGCCTTCGAGACCTTTAGGGTCACCTGACCACCCTCAACGACCTGTTGGGCAGCAGCTAACAGGGTGGCGGCCCGTGAGAGAAGCCTACCTGAGTGGTCCGCATCGAGGTCGGGTGTAAGGGCGTCTTCCACCAAGTTCCTCCCTGACTCCAGCAGTGAGGAGGCTAGACTATTAATACTGCCCGATGCCGAAAGTACTTCCATGCCGCCGATTATTTGGAGGGAGCGTAAGACCAGCTCGGGCCTCTCAGGAGCTATTGCCACCAGTCTCGGCAATATTCGTTCAAGCCTCTCCACCAGTCCACGTGCGTAAACAACCACACGCCCCAGTTCTCTATCCGAACCGGTTGATGAAATTCCGTCGAGGGAAGCTTTCACATCACCTATCAGTTTTTTAAGACCGCTCACATCGAACCCCATCTGAGACAACTCTTGCACAATCGTGGCCATCTTTTCCAGGTTGGACATGAGGTCGCCCAAATGTCTGTTTTCTTGCTGGGAGTCGTATCCCAGAACCACCTGGGGTATGGTCCATGGGAGCGTCGCTAATAGGAGCGTAGCTACGACAGTCTCTGCATGGTATCTCGGCATCTGTCCAAGTATATTGCTTTGACTTATTTAAGCCGTCCCTATTCTAGGGGCACAGAACGCAACAGTTTATACGTATGCTCTTCGAATATCGAGCTGGAATATGTGGGCTGGAAGGAACTTCGAGGAGGCCGGCGAGTCTACTGCCTTAGAGACTAAGGATGAGAAGCTCCTCTTTTATAGCTTATTGCGCAATCCTGTAAGGAGGGAAATTATAAACCTTTTGAAGATCAACGGTGAGATGGCCGCCACAGACCTTAAGAGGGTCCTAGGCATAAGTGTGGGAACACTTTACTACCACCTCGAATTCCTGCAGCCCTTCGTAACCAAGAACAGCCGCCGGAAGTATGTTTTGAGTGATAGGGGGTGGAGACTTGTGGAGTCCATGAGACTCTCCGACGTCTTAGCGGAGGCCAGCGTGGCTGAGGAGGCTCCTCTTTTGAGCAGGATACTCACATCGTTTACGCTTAATCCGCTCCTCGGCAGGGTTCTGGAGTCATCCTCCATGTTGGTTCCGGTAGCTTTCCTCTCCAGCCTGATCTATATCCTCCTCTCATGGCGTGTCTCCAACGCTCAAATCCTACTCCATTTCAAGCTCTTTCCTACACCCGAGCTGGCGGCGGTCTCGGCTGGACTCAACATACTCATACTCATAGCCGTGTATGTGACGGCAGGCCTGGCCATAACTAGGAGACGGGGAGGAGAGGGGGTCCTGGCAGCCTCCATCCCCATATCCCTGACACCATCCAACATATTCTTGGCAACCCTAGTGGTCCTAGCTGGGCTGGGACTACTGGAAAACACTGCAGCACCTACCGCCCTAACAGGACTCTACATATTCATGCATGTGTGGCAGCTGGGCTCCCTGAGTTCAGTCCTCGTGACTTCCAAGGGACTGGGCTGGGAGAAGGCTCTGCTTCCATCCATACTCATCTCTTATCTGAGTCTGATGCTCTCCATGTATGTGCTATGACCTAAGATTTAAATAAACTATGATGGAATCGTGACAACTGTGCTCCGGGACTACCTGACGCTCACCAAGCCCAAGATAACTTTGCTTAACATTCTCACAGCTGTCTCAGCCTACCTACTGGCCGGTGGTTATGGGATCCCTCTGTTATTCCTAGTTCTCGTGGGTTTTCTCTCGGTGGGAGGTGCCAGCGCACTAAACCACTACCTAGACCGTAGATTGGATGGGATGATGCGAAGGACTTCCAAGAGGCCATTGGTGGTGGGTAAGATAAGACCTGCTTGGAAAGCTCTAGCAGTGGGGTTTTCCATGGTTGGATTATCGAGCTTAATCTCAATATTTCTCCTCAACATCCCCGTCACAATCTTCAGCCTCTTGGGAGTAGCCGTCTACATGTTCTACACCGTAATCCTGAAGAGGCGAACGGTCTGGAACATCGTTATTGGTGGGTTGGCCGGAAGCTTCGCCCCACTCGCTGGATGGGCTGCACATGCGGGCGGTGTATCAGCCCCGTCTATACTACTAGCCATTTTGGTCTTCCTCTGGACTCCCGGGCACTTCTGGGCTCTGGCCCTCAGAGCTGCCAGAGACTATAGGTCGGCTGGGATTCCCATGCTGCCTGTGGTGGCAAGCTCCCTAGTCACCGGATCAGCCATAGTCATATCAAATGTCCTATCGGTAGCCGTGGCAGTGGCCCTCATTTTCTTCTTGCCAAGCCCCGTCTCCTACCTGCTGGTGGTGATGCCTCCTTCAGCTTGGCTGATATGGGAGAGCTTCAGACTTTCTAGGAACGTAACGGCTGATGCGGGCTGGAGGCTCTTTAAGATCTCAAGCCCGTGGCTGGCCGTCGTTTTCTCAGCCTCCCTCCTCCACCTGCTTATAGGTATATAGGAAGGTTGTCGTCTTCAAGGAAGACGACCGAATCTCTTATCGCCATCTTTACCGCCCTAACCTCAACACCAACTCTCACAGCATCCTTGAGCAGTCTGCCCAAAATCGGGTCCGCCTCCACACAGGGCCTGAAGAACCTAGCCCCCGGATGCGCTGCTACGAAGACGATAATTCTTCTCAGACTTTTCGGCAACTCCATGAGTAGTGTGACATGCCTCCTACCGCGGATACTCACCGTATCGGGATACATCGCTGCACCGGATGGGCCCATGAATACGGCGGACTTTAACTCCACCACTCCCCTCTCACCGATGGGAGAGCCTATGAAATAGTCTATGCGGCTTCCACCCACTGGATATTCCCTACCGATGATCCGATAGGGCGTCAGCCATGATATCATTCCAGCCTCACATGCTCGCTCGAAGCAGGTGGACTGGAGCCTCGTATCTATCAGAGCAGCTCCACCGCCCACCGGAGCCGCCATCACCACCCCGTCAGTCTTCATACCGCTCCTCAGCTGTGCTAGCACCGTTGAGCCTTCGTACACTATCTCATGGAGCCTTCCTGTGTTGGTTAGGTGTAGTTTCAGTCTCCTCCCCCCCATCTCGCCTAGGATTGAGACACGTGAAAGCCTCTTCACAACCCTAACGGGTTGGAGCTCTATCCTCGCCAGCTCAAACCTCAAGAGCCTTCTTCTCTTGAGCCGGCGTACTCGGGATGCCAGTATAGGTTATCCCTATTCCAAACTCGGTGAGAATTTTCGAATCCGTGGGTGAGGACGTACTCACGCATGAACCTCAGGTGCTCCCTAATTAGCTGCTCAGCCCTCTCCGGTGATACGTCCTTCAAACACATCTCTCTCCTGAGGATCTCCAGAGGCGTAAAGTGGTGGGGTGTTCCCACATAGCGTAGCTTGGTGCTAAACTCTTCACCCAGAATTTTACGGAGGCTGCATGCTTCGAAGCCACTCACACATACGCTCATTGAGTAGTTTGAGGCCTCCTCCCTGAGTAGGTCAGCCTCCCTCGCTAGGGCCTCATTCCTAGCCTTTCTTTCCTTCGAAAGCTCATTAAGCCATTCGTCCACGTCTGGCCTCTTCCTTAGGCTGTCCCGTAGGGTGAGGATGGCTAGTCTAAGGCTTGTCCTGCAGCTCTCGGCGTATGCGCTATCGTCTCTATAGCAATAGGTAACCATATTATTCAACTCCTTAACCCTCTCCAATATCGGCTTATTCTCTCTAAGCCAGCTCTCCACAGGCTCAGGGAGGAGCGCCCGTTTTCTCACCTGCTCCACGAACTCTTCATAACTCATCCCAAGGACCATCTCCACCACAAGCTCATCTAAGGAGCGGGGTAGAGGCAGGAATACGGCCTCAGTATTCCTATCTATCTCCTTCAAGACCTTTTCACCGCCGGAGCGGGTTGGCGGCCTAACTATGAACTCTAAGACGGGTCTCATGCCCCATAATATTATCTTGACCCGATCGGTATATATCTTCTCGGTGCCGGCCCAACGTAGTGGCCCCTAGGCCTTATCAGCCTGTTACCCCGCCAATACTCTATTACGTGGGCGGCCCAACCCACGGTCCTAGCTGCCGCGAACATGGGTGTGAAGAGCTCAGTAGCCAGTCCGAGCATATAAAAGACGGCTCCCGAGTACAGGTCTACGTTGGGGAAAACCGCTTTGCCAGCTAGCTCCTTACTGACGGACCGCTCTAGACTCTCAGCTATATCAAATAGCGTGTAGTCACCTTTCATCTCCGAGAGTTCCATAAGATACTTCTTAAGTATCCTAGCCCTCGGATCATAGGACTTGTAGACTCTATGTCCGAAGCCCATAATCTTCCCCCCTGAAGCCAGCACTTTCCGCACATACTCAGCGGCTTTCTCAGGCTTGGCGATGGTCAGGAGCATCTCCAGAGCCCTCTCGTTAGCCCCTCCATGAAGTGGGCCCTTCAAAGCACCGACGGCGGCTGATATGGCAGAGTAGAGGTCTGAGAATGTAGAGGCAACTACTAGGCCCGCTGTGGAAGAAGCTGGAAGCTCGTGCTCGGCGTGCAGGATAAATGTGACGTCAATTATCTTGGAGGCTAGGTTGTCGGGCCGCTCACCAGTTACCATGTAGAGGAAGTTGGCGGCATGTGGCAGGGTTTTCAGCGGCTCGATGGTTTTGAGGCCGGACTTGTGCCTATATACATAGGCTATGGCCAGTGGTATCTTCGCTATCAATCTAACGGCCTTCATGATATTCGTCTTCTCATCATGCACCATCAACTCCTCGTCATAGAGGGCTAGGAAGTCTATCGTCGTCTTTAACACATCCATTATGTGAGCGGTCTCTGGAATACTGTCTAGGAATTGGTTGAATTGCTGGGGTAGATAAGCCTCCCGCCTCATCAGGGATGAGAACTCCTCCAGTTCTTTCACTGTGGGTAGTCGCTGGTGAAGTAGGAGGAAGCAGACTTCCTCATAGGTGGAGTGCTCGACCAGCTCCTCTATAGGGTATCCCACATAGAAGAGCTTACCAGCCTCCCCATCGATATATGATAAGGCTGTCTCCTTAATGATAACATCGTCCAAACCCTTATGCAGCTGAGGATGGCTCAAATCGTCATGAGATTTTCCCAATCACAATATAACTATGAGCTGAAAAGATTCTAGTCACCCAATCCCGCCGGGGCTCTGTTAACTTAGGTATTTCGATGTAGGGATTATGCCTTCCTAAGGCTTAGAGTGATGAAATATCGCCTACCATAATACCTAAGTTAACAGAACCACTATGAGACTGTCAAGTTAAGGTCTATGGCTTGGGCCTTCCCATCCGTTGTGGGTGAATAGAATTGGGGTCGGCCTAGGCCGTCTTATGGGTTTCTTCGGTGATAGAGATGTCTTTCCCCGTCTCAGGACTCCTCCGTGGGTCAGG
>JAWAEB010000066.1:0-8977 GCA_038891515.1 Nitrososphaerota archaeon
CATATAATAGAATACGGGCCCGGAGGGACTTGAACCCTGTCGGACCATACGGTCTCTCGACCTCCGGCTCCGCAGGCCGGCGCCCTATCCATTCTAGGCCACGGGCCCTTTTTTGGTACTGCTGAGTGATATAAGATGTTTAAGGTTAATAATGTCTGCTTAGGGCTGCGGATAGACTTGAGCCGGCTTTGGACGATACTCTTGGTTATGACACTCCTCTTACTCCCCTTGGTTGGTGGTCAGCAGATAACAGCACCCGAGCGGGTTATCAGAGTTACTGAAAATGGGCTGCTGCAGATAACCGATGTCCTCAATGTTGGCCCGGCAGCTACTCAAGTTAGGGTTGGCTTCACATCCGATATGTATCGTAGGCTGGCGGCATACTATGTTGAGGGTGTGGACGCCGCTGTGACTGTCTCTCCCGTGGAGAATAATGTCTTTTTCCTCGTCATAAACATGCCTGAGGGGTGGGCTGGCGGCAGTTTCAGATTGGTCTCCATATGGAGGGGCGTTTTGCTAAGAGTGGGTGACCAGTATGAGGTAATCATGGCTGTCAACCCTTTGTTGGAGGAGGCTGCAGGAACCATGAATGTCAGGCTAGAGGTCCCACAGGGAGCCGAGATCAAGTCTATACAAGGTGTCGAGATGACTATGCACAACAAGACATTAGCGCAGGGCATAATACCCGTCGAGGGGGGGCTCAGATTCAGAAGCATGAGGGCGGTGATTGATGCCCCAGCTCTAATCTTCGTCTCATTTGAGCGTGCCTCCCTAACTGTCAAGGCGGAGGAGGGTCGGGTGCAGCTAGCCTTGAAGTTGCGAAATAATGGAGACAACCCCCTCGCCGAGCTTTCTATCAACTTGGGCCTCACTGCAGAAGTTGAAGCAGTTAGGGTTGGGTTTGAGGGTCTCCGCTATTCAAGATCAGGCGAGACTCTTACGGTGATATTTGATAGACCACTGGGGAAGGGTGAGGCGATTGAATTCACCATCACGTACAGGGATGAATCTCTAGTGAGGGTGGAGGCTGGCCGGCTCACGGTTAGGCCACCCAAAATATACGAGAACACTATAAATGAGTATGTGGTGACTGTGGTTACACCTCCAGCCAGCTCCCTCAGCTTTGACAATCTTGAGCCTTGGCGGGTTCAGCCGGGGGACTCGATGTCCACCTCGGTCACCTTCAAACTCTCAAACTTCTACCCCACGCCATCATACATGATATCCTTCAGCTACACATCCGCCACTTTCTTTAATCCAGTTCCAGCCCTCATCGCGGCGCTGCTCATTTCGGGAGCAGCTGCAGTAGCTGGCCCACGTCTTAGGAGAGCCGGCGCCAAGCCCAGAGCATTTCTTCCACCCGACGTGAAGGAGAGCATCTCAAGGGCTATCTCCATCTGGTCTGATATGGCACTGGGGATTGATGAGGTGCTCGGAGACTTCAACCCAGCTTCGAGGAAGGGGATAGCCTCCACAAAAGTTGAGGAAACTCTAAAAAACGTGAGGCGTGTCAGAGATATTATGGGAGAGGCTATCCGCAGACATGGCGAGACGCCTCAAGAGGTGGTTTCCAAGGTTGACCTCTATGTCAAGAATCTCGCCGAACTCTCAGATGCGATGCAAGCTCTAGCTAGGTCGGCTGAGGACTATAGGGCCAAGAGACTCTCCCGAAGGGTTTATGAGAGGGTGTATAGGGAATATGTCAGGACTGTGGGAGAGCTCGTGGGCGAGGTAAACGGCTTGGCGGATGAGCTGCGGAGATTCACCTGAGAAGCTTCTCCACTGCATCAGATATCTCAACTGCCGGGTTATCCATCCCCTTCACTAGGGAGCTGGCAATCCTACTCAGCCTAGTCCTCAATACAGGCAGAGCGGCCAGCATCTCACCCACAGCCTTGATGGCCTCCTCAAGACCTTCAGCCACCACAACCAACCCCCTGTTGGATAGGAACTTGATGGGGCGGGGTAGCTGGGATGGGTAGAAGGAGATGTTTGGTATGCCTAAGAGGGCTGCTTCTTGTGTCATGGTGCCACCCCCACCCACCAGAACCGCACTGTAGTAGATGATGCTGGGGCCGTAAACTGGCTGAGATATTATCGTCACATCTTCGCCCAGTCGGTTCCTGAGATACTCCACTTCATCACTGTATCGTGGTAGCAGAACCACGTCGTATCCACTACAGACATAAAGCAAACCCCTACAGAATCTCACATACCTGTCCAAGTCGAACCTACCTGTCAGGTAAGCAGCTTTATACTCTGGGCTCCTCACGAGAACGTACCTGCGCTCCACGAGCCCGTGGGACTCCAGAACAGACCTGTCCGGACTAAACCTATTCAGCCATGCGATAGGGTCAAGCCCCCTATAGAGTCTCACCCGGCCACCCGGCACGCCATATCTTCTCCAGACACTCTTGTTAATCACCCATGGCGTCATGATAAGTGTGGATATAGGTGCGGCTAGCCTGTTCACGGGCGAGTCGGGGGTGTCCGAGACGAGGATGTGTGGGATTCCCAAGCCATAGGCTATTCTGGACGCCTCAGGTGAACCGAAGGAGATGCATGCAGCTGGACGCTCAGCCTCAACAATGTTCAAGAGCTTCACTGCCCGCTCGAGGCTCTTCCTCAGCTTGCCGTAAAGGGAGCCTCCGCCATACTCACCAACTACAATGATGTCGTCTCTGCCAGAGGCTTTCAGAAGTGGAGTCACCTGCTCATACTCACGTGTCGTGAGGAGGGTGTGGAAACCCAATGATCGTAGACGGTCTGCCACGTTTGTAAAGAGCCAGAACTGCTTGGGGGTGAGTATGTCAAGCCATATTTTCCGCAAGAGTCAGCCCAGCTCAACACTGTGGCGGCTCTTCACTATTTAGGTTATACCCGTCTTGGAATTGTTCGAGAATAGTGGACTGTCTTCAAAAGACTGGACATGCATAGATTTAGTCATGAAAAGTTGGAAAAGAATATTACGTCCAAGAGCCCCGCTACCCCGATGCTTCCTGACCAGACGACCTACCCCATATTGGCCCTCGCAGTCTCTATGACCGTAACAGCCCTCAGCCTCCCACTCACCAAGATACTCTCCCAAAGACTAGAACTCATGAGTGTGGATGTACATAAGGAGAGCAGGCCAGCCATCCCCAAGCTGGGAGGCCTAAGCATACTGCTCGGCACACTCGCAGGAGCATTATTAACTCTAAACTTAGTAGGAGAGCCCACTCTAGCCACCGCATATTCACTGACCGTCTCGCTGGCAGCCTTGGTAGGGCTGTTCGAAGATTTCAGGGAGCTTAACCCCGTGGTTAAGCCCCTGCTGGTGGCTGTGGCAGGGGCCCCGCTCGTCCTCCTAGGTGTCTACTCACCGTTTCCCGAGCTACCCTTCATAGGTAGAGCTAGACTCACCATAATCTATCCAATCCTCATACTGGCGGGGGTGACGGTGGTGGCCAATGCAGTCAACAGTACCGACGTTATGAATGGCTCCATGTCACTCACCTCACTAGCCTCACTCTCACCCCTAATCCTAGTCAGTATACTCGAGGCAAGGTTTGAAGCTCTCACAGTAGGATTAGCCCTAGCTGGCAGCCTCATCGTATTTACGAGCCAGAACCTATATCCCGCCAAGGTCTTCTCTGGCAACGTAGGAAGTCTCGTAGTAGGCACCTCAATAGCAACCATAGCCATTATTGGAAGATTGGAGATATTAGCTCTAATAGCACTCATGCCCCAAATAATGAACGAATTCCACATCATATTCTCATCCGGAGGTCTCAGAAACGCTAAGAATATTCCCCTGCGCCCAGTTGAGGTCAGCAGCACGGTCATCAGAGCCAACCCTGCAAGGGGAGCACCCATCACCTTAGTGAGGTTGCTGACATCGGCCTATCCTCTCACCGAGAAACAAGTTGTAACACGGATGGCTCTTCTCACAACCTACACTGGAGTCCTCGCCCTGATCACCTACTGGGCTTTCATGAGGTGAGTTTGATGGGTGCTTGGAGTAGCCTCAAACACCTCATGGCTTTACTCACGATTATTTGGATTCTCTTCCTACTGGTCAGTTCAGCTCTCGGACTACTCATATCGACCTCACTAGAGGTATCCAGCCCACTGGGACAGTTGGCAAGAATTGTGGCCGGGGTTGTCATATTTGTTGTCTGGGTCATTGTGTGGGGCAAGCTGGTGGAAGTCTGGTTCTATAGGTTTATGCTGGGTGAGAGGGGGGATGGCTGAGAAGCTTCTAGTGGCCTCCACGGAGATCTACGGAGCTTCAGCTGCGTGTCTGATAGCATCGAAGGGCTATGAAGTCATATTCTACTCACCAGACCCACACATTGTTGAGAGGGTGAGAAGATACGACCCGGAGATTTACCGCTCCCTTGGAAAGGAGAAATATATCCAGATGGTCTCCCAGGGGAGCCTTAGTTTCTCCACCACCCCACCAGATACCGCTGACATACTTGTTCTATGTGGTGATGCTCTGAAAAATGAGCTCACATCACCGCGGGATATGGAGAATCTAGTGCGGAGGGTGTCGGACGCCACATCTATCAGTCATGGCATTATCTTTTCCGTCTTAGCCAAACCTGGGACAACATCCAACTTGGCTAGACTCCACAAGAGGAATGCTAAAGGCTCCCTACCTGACACCGCCTACAGCTACATAGGTCTCGTCCACAGAGTTTCCATACCACACCCCTACTACTCCGAGGACGAGAAGATTGAGAAAATCGTCTCCTCAATTGCTGAGGGGCCCCATATAAGGACAGACTGTGTGGAAAGGGCAGAGGCCTCGGTCATAGCCCTTCTAGCCGTTGAGGCAGCGCAGGCGGCTGTTCTCCACCACACCTCAGCCATACTAGACGTGCCTCTCCAACTCCCAAAGACATCTATAGGTGTTGAGAATGAGAGCGTCCTCAAATTCCTGTCTCGTCTGGAGACACGCAGAGGTAGGCTGATAGGCCATTTGCGGAGATTCCATAACAAGATCTTCGAAAACTCGTGCCGGGATGCTAGTAGAAGGGCTAGAGAGCTTGCCTCATCCAAGAGCGGTGCGGTTAACGTTCTCTGCGTTGCGGGTGATGATGCCTTGGCCAAATTTGTCTCAGACTTCTTATCAGCCCGGCGCTGTAGAGTCCACTCCAAAGACCCGCTGGCAGTATATGATATGGTTGAGAGACGTGGAGGGCTAGACCAAGATTATGACCTTGTTGTTGTTGATGGTACCCTAAGCAGAACCGCCCAAATCCTCGAAGGCGTTGTGGGCGGCGACCGGGTTTATATTTTGAGCGGTGTGAGACCACCATACCGAGGGGCTTGAGATGGTGAGGGTTGCTGTCGCGGGGGCTGGTTTCTGGGGGATGAACCATGCAAGAATATTGAGCGAGATCGAGGACAGCGAGCTTGTGGGCATATGTGATATAGACATCCTCAAAGCTAAGAGGGCGGCGGCGAAATACAACATAGGAAGCTACTATGGAGACTATGTGGAGATGATAAGGAAATCAAGGCCTGAAGCTGTAACAATATGCACACCGTCCACAACCCATGCCGATCTAGCGGTAACCGCACTTGGATATGGTGTGGATGTTCTGGTGGAGAAACCGATGGCGACATCCGTCGAAGAAGCCATGAGGATAATGGATGTACAGAACAAGAGCGGTAGGATTGTCATGGTGGGCTTCATCGAAAGGTTTAACCCTGCAGTGAGGTATGCCATGAAGCTTGTTGGGGAAGAGGAGGTGGGACAGGTGATACTTTCATACAGCAGGCGCATCGGCTGGTGGCCTGAGAGGATAGGAGATGTGGGTGTCGTAAAAGATACAGCTGTTCACGATATAGATCTCACGCTCAGGTTCTTTGGAGGACTTCCAGAGAACGTATCAGCACGGGCGGGGCGGCTTAGGCATAGACATGAGGACCACGCCCAAATATTTCTAACCTTCCGAGACGGGGGCAGTGCTATCGTGGAGGCAAACTGGCTGACTCCTAGGAAGAAGAGGGAGATGCACATAACTGGGGAGAAGGGCGTAATAGCAGTCAAGTTCATAGAGCAGGAGTTGACAGTGGAGAAGGAGGATCATGTCATGATACCTAATATAAAATATGTGGAGCCACTCAGGCTAGAGTTGCAGCACTTCATATCATGTGTGAAGGGAGCCGTCAGACCTGAGGTGGACTCCGCTGACGGTTTTAGAGCTGCCCTAATCGCGGACGCCGTACTTTACTCTGCTGAGACCAACAAGCAGATAAGGATTGACGAATTCATCGCAGGTAAGAGACTGGCTAATCCCTATATTTGACTATGATCCATCTAGATATATGGGAAAGAGTCTCAACGACATAGAGACGGTTTCATGGGATAGCGGGAGTCAGCAGCTTATCCTGATAGACCAGCGGCTCATACCTAAGAGACTCGCATATGTAAGGTGCAGGACGCATCATGAGGTGGCGAGGGCAATAAAGGACATGGTGGTGAGGGGGGCGCCTGCCATAGGCGTCACCGCCGCCTTCGGAATGGCACTAGCGGCAATAAAGTCGAGGGCCGCCACTAGGGAGGGGCTTTTGAAAGACCTCGAGCAGGCGAAGAGAGAGCTTGCCTCTACCAGACCTACGGCGGTCAACCTATTCTGGGCCTTGGAGAGGGTTTTCGTAGTTGCCAAAGGTCAGGATGGCGGCGTTGACGAAATGAGGAGCGCTGTACTCAACGAAGCTCTGAAGATGGCGCAAGAGGATGTGCGGACAAACATGGCGATAGGAAGATTTGGTGCCGCCCTCATCGAAGATGGTGACAGGGTCCTAACGCACTGTAATTGAGGCCCTCCTAAACCTCAGCAGAATGCGGGAGCCCTCGCCACCGTCGGCTACGGGACAGCCCTAGGAGTCATTAGGGCCGCATGGGAGCAGGGAAAGAAGATATCAGTCTACGCCAGCGAAACTAGGCCAAGGCTACAGGGAGCCAAGCTGACCACCTTCGAACTGATGAGGCTGGGCATACCCACCACAGTAGTGACAGATAACATGGTGGCTTTCATCATGTCCAGAGGTGAGGTGAGCAAGGTGGTGGTGGGTGCTGACAGAATCCTCGCCAAGACAGGTCATGTGATAAACAAGATCGGGACGCTGTCAGCTGCTGTAAACGCCAAGCACTTTGGCGTGCCCTTCTATGTTGCCGCCCCCATGTCCACCATGGACATGGAGAGAGGACCTGATGAGGTTGTCATCGAGCACAGGTCTGAAAACGAGGTTCACATCATCGGTAGGACTCGTATAACACCTAAGGGGGCCAAGGCAATTAATCCAGCCTTCGATATAACCCCTCCCGAACTAGTAACGGCCATGATCACAGAGAAGGGTGTTTTCGCACCCAACGAACTGCTTAGGTTCCTCCACGGCTAAAGGACCAAGTCAATAAGGATTATTAAAACAGAGGTCACCCCACCAACCGCCGCCATCTTCAGCCCCGTAATTAGTATCCCCTGCCTCGTCAGTCTACCGAGAGCCAGGCCAAGGACGAAGAGGACGAAAAGCCCTGAGGCTAGTGATGCTGGTAGAGCATGCTCCGCTAGAGGCGGTAAGTGGATCGAGACTAGGTACGGTGTCAGAACCGCTACGGCGAAGATGAGCGCCCCAAGACCCTGTAGAAGTCCTGCGACAATAGCGCCTACCCTACCGGATTCGCCCACCACCGTTCCTTCCATGTCTGTCAGCATCACCTCGTTCAGCTCTCTTATCCTCCTCTTGTTCTCAGCGGACTCCGTAACATAGGTTCCCATGAACCCCGAAATGAACATAGCGAGCGATGCTCCCAGACCCGCAGTCGCTACGGTAAGCGTGTTGGCGCCGCCGAATAGGCTTGTACCCAGCACAATCCCCAGCATTGACATGGCGCCGTCAAAACCGTTGGTGAAGAAGTACCTCCTCACCATCCCACTCTTTCCAGAGTATTGAAGAGTCGTCTCGACAGATCTCCTTATCCTTCTCAGCTGAGAGATCAACCAGCTATTCACCTAGGAGGCCTCTCCACCACCACTTGGTCTACGCTGTGGACAGCGGCCCCCATATGCTTGACTGTTTCTTGAACCTGCTCAAAGTTCAGCCCACTACCCTCCACCACCAGCTTCACAGTCTCCGTGTTGGTGTCCACTTCAAGTATCGAGACATCCACCTTGGTAACGCCCTTGACGGTTGAGAGGGATTTGGCGAAGTCTATTATGGTAGGTGTATGGGGCTTCAGCACATCAAGCACTATCTTGGATATGACCGGTTCGTGGCGTTCAGGCATCTTTTAACCAGCCACCAACCCTAACCTATCCAGCCTTTTTTATAAGTATAGGGGTTTAAATAGCCCCCATACTCAGCTCCCGCACAGCTTCTAAGGCCCCAGCTACATGCCTAGATGGGCTCCATCCCCTGATTATTCTTCGGACCCTCCCTGCCCCATCCACCACGTATGTGACCCTGCCTACAAGGCCGAAAAGTCCCAGTACTCCGTAAGCCCTGCACACGCTACCGTCCGAGTCGCTCAATAGCAAGTGTCCGAGCCCATGCTTCCTAGCGAACCTCCTATGGGATTCTAGGCTGTCTCTGCTTATGCCCAGCACAACAGCACCAACCCGCCTAAACTCAGGCATCATATCTCTAAAGAGGCAGTTCTCCTCCGTACAGCCAATAGACCCGTCCTTTGGATAGAAGAAAATGACTACAGGCCTCCCAGAAAATCGGCTGAGCCTGACAACCCCACCATCATGGGACTCCAGCGCAAAGTCTGGAGCCAAGTCACCTTCCTTAAGCATACTGTCACCACCTCAGCTCAACTTTAAAATTGTGTATCCATACCAGAGGTATGCACTTTATATATATAAACCGTGCGTTCTCCGTCCAATGGTTGTTGAGGGGCGTTGAGGACAGACTGAACTCGGGTCTTTTTTCTTATATTCTGTGGTATCTATTCATGTTTCTATGTGGTCTGCGACAT
>JAWAEB010000067.1:0-1710 GCA_038891515.1 Nitrososphaerota archaeon
AGCACCCAAAGATGCTAGGGCTGCTGAGGTGTTAACGGCATTTCCACCCACAGCTATCCTTTGGGGATAGCCGGCGATTTCCCCACCTCCCTTACGAAAGACTGTCATGAAGTCCTCAATAAATTGGGCCGATGATCTAGGATAGTATAGGAAGTGGTCTCGGAAAAAATCCGGCATCACAACAACATATAGAGATGGTAGGGTCTCAGGTAGAAGATCACCGAGGGAGCGGCACCCTCCGACTGAAATCTGGCTGCTAGTTACCACGGCCCAAAGTGGCATGAGCGGGATTTAGGTTAAATGTATCCTGACCCCCGAATAATTGGATGAACCCGGATCAAGGCGTCGGTGGTAAGAACGCGGGTGAAGTGCTCTTGAGGGAAATACGGGAGCAGCCCTCTGCGATCAGGGAGACGGTGTCGGCCATCGACTTGTCCACACTGGAGCCGCTAGGCAAGATACGTGTTAAGAGGGTTATTCTGATGGGTATGGGAAGCTCCTATATGGCTGCCCTTTACGGACAGTACTTATTCAGCCAACTCGCCAATATGCACGCTCACGCCTATCTGTCGTCAGACTATCTATACTACCCACCGCCCGTTGACAATGAAGACTTTGTGATAATGATATCTCAATCCGGTGAAACTGTGGAGACGGTCAACGCATGTCGTCTGCTCGTGGGTAAAGGCTTCCGTAACGTCTTGGCGCTAACTAACACCGAGGACAGCACATTAGCAAGGATGGCAAGTCTTAGATTAGTTACGAAGGCCGGTATCGAAAAGGCTAGCGCCACCAAGACATATCTATCAGCACTGGCAGCACTTAATATTCTGGCCAGAGTTATCAGATCCTCAAGCGTATCCCTCGCACATGATTTAGTGGCCAACGTTCGTGCTAACCTGATCCGCATCTCAGCTCTTCTGGAGGAAAGGATGGATGGCTGGCGCGTACATTGTGAAAATATCGCCAACAGTTTCAGTAAAGCCTCCACACGTTTTCTATTAGGTAGGGGGTTCAACCTCCCGACAGCTATGACCGGTTCTCTTCTCTTTAAGGAGGCTTCAAAGATCTGGGTTGAGGCCTGTGACGCCGCTGAGTTTAGGCATGAGGCTCTGGATCTTGTAGGCGAGTGCTTCGCAGCAGTCCTCTTGGTATCCGGACCAACAAGGGGTCTCTCTGTGAAACTTGCCTCCAAGCTGAGAAGGCTTGGAGGCGATGTGATAGTCGTTCTCCCCGAGGACATAGGTATGTATGAGGGATGGGGTGAAGAAATGATAGTCTTCCCCTACACCGTGTTGGTTCAGATTGCCGCCCACACCACAGCTCTTAGACGAGGTGTCGACCCCGATTTGTTCACAGCTATGGCCAAGGTTACACTCGAGGAGTGACGCCCTAGAGTTGTCATAGAGGATATATTTATATACTGGGGAGGCTATTTTGTGTTGTGACCGTAAAAACGACTACAGATAGGCGCGGTCTTCTTAAGGTTGCGGGAGGAGTGGTTGGCGGACTTGTTGTCGGTGGCGTTGTTGGTGCGTTAGCGTTTCCGCGGGGAGGTGAGACCATCACTGTTACAAACACAGTAACCAACACCGTAACGAGGGAAGTTACCAAGGAGGTTGAGGTCCCAGTGGCAAAGAAAGGATGGGAGGGGAAGAGGTGGGTTCCCATTGTGAACAAGTTTATGACGTTTAAGGAGGTGCAGGATAC
>JAWAEB010000067.1:1720-8933 GCA_038891515.1 Nitrososphaerota archaeon
GTGAGGCAACTGGGATAGTGGCCACCTGGACTTATTGGGGCCTACCAGACACTGCCTTCGCTCAAGAGTTCAAGGACTATGTGGCCATGATGTATGATGTCGATGTTAGGCTGCGTATACTGGGGACTCAGGAAGCTAAGGGAGGCTTTATGTTCCAGCTATATTCAGCCTACTCAGCAGGACTTAAAGCACCTTATGACCTCATGCACCTTGAAGTCAACTTCTTCGAAGAAGCTATCTCCCGGGGAGTAGCGGAACCTTTCCTGCCATCACCATTAGTTCCCAATACTCAACTAGTCGACTACTACTTCCTCAATTTCCCTTATGGCGTGCAGTTCCAGAACCATGCCCTCGCTAACTTTACTGTAAACACTAAGTATGTGGGAGACTGGTTCAACTCTTGGAAGATGCTAGCCGACTCTAGGCTCAGGGAGAAAATAACCCTCTGGGTTTTCGAGGATAACGGTTTCTGGGGATTTCTAGTGATGCTGGCTGAAGAGCTAGGTAAGAACTACAAGAACCCAGACGATATGAGAGATGTTCTCAGATGGACGGCGGAGAATATACATCCCAACGTCCTGAAGTATACAAGCGATGAGGCTGAGCTGGACGAACTACTTGGCAGAGATATAAGCTGGGCATCAGCATACTGGTGTGCACTAGCTGAGGGATACTCTATCACGAGGCCTGAGCTGAAAGGTAGCCAAGTATTACCTTGGCGATTCACCAGCCCTCACGTTAACCTGCCCGGCGTCTACTGGATCCCCAAGAATGTTGAACACCCAGTTATGGCCCAAGTGCTTGCTGACTTCTACATCAGTCCGCTGCACCAGTTGCCGGACATAAATAAGTACACACAATACACGAAGGAGCTCTGGCTTAGAACAGAGGAAGGGCTCCTAGGCCCCGACTACGCCCAGTACATACCATCTTGGGTCAATGACCTGGGACCTAAGGGGATACACGAGGTCTATCCCACCATAGAGCAAGCTAGACAGTATCCCAAAATTGACTGGATATACGTGAACGAAAATGCTGCTGAGTGGATAAACACGTATAAGGAGCTAATAGGCGCGTAGACACTAAAATCTGATAACGATGAGATACAGCAGTCTGAAGATCATATCTATGCTGGCACCTTCACTCCTCCTACAAACCCTATTTTTCTTAATACCCATCTCCATGATTTTTCTGATAAGCTTTACGATAAAGGACTCATTCTTTTTTGAGCCTAAGTACACTTTTGATAATTTCATACGGATGTTCAGGATCTATAGAATAGATTTTCAAAACACGCTACTGCTAGCCGGCTTAGCGGGCTTAATAGACGTGGTACTTGCCTACCCCTTCGCCTACTTCCTCATACGAAGGGTGAAAAGGTTCGGTGATATCTTCAGAGCTGTGATGATTGTTCCCCTATTCGGAGAATTATACATAGCTTATGGGCTGTTTTATTTGACGCTACCCGGTGGTCCTCTAGCCAATCTTCTAGATTTCTTCGGGATACCTCCGCTGGAAGCCCTATACTCCGCGCCAATGACTATTTTAGGCATGACCATCTACACATTCCCCTTCGTGGTCTATAACATCGGGATATCGTTGCAGGGAATCGACAGAGCTCTCGAGGAGGCAGCTCTATGCCTTGGGGCTGGTAGGATGCTTACGTTCCTGAGAGTTATTCTCCCTCTCAGCTTACCGGGAGTGATAAGCGGTTGGCTGATCAGCTTTGGATGGAACTTGGGAGCCTTCGCCATCCCGGTGCTCCTAGGAGGGCCGATACTCGGATCTAGGGTTCTATCAGTACAGGTCTGGACAACCAGTCTGGTCATTTCAGACTTCGGGATGGGTGCCGCACTGGGTGTTGCGATCGTGGCCATAACGATTGCGATATTCTACGTGGTCCTGAAGCTGACAAGAGGTGTTCTAATCTAATGGGCAACAAGATTTGGAAGAGAGTATCCGGGGAATTGCACTACATTTATCTTTCGATGATGTGCGCACTTATCTTACTTCCCTTGGGAATCACGTTGTACAGGGCTATCGTGATAGTGACGCCTGACGGAGGGCTTTCACTCTCGTTCGCATCATATGGAGTGATCTCAGAGGCTTTCTGGGAAAAAGTAGGTGTGTCTATGTCTATATCGCTGTTAACTGTGGCAATTGATGTGGTTGTATCCGTCCCTGCAGCCTACGCACTTGTGAGATATAGGTTCGCAGCTAAGCGATCTATAGTTACATATCTTAATGGTGTCTGGTATGTTCCAGGTATCTCATATGGTCTGTCCTTGGTTTTAGCATATTTCTTCGTCTTCAAGTTCTTGCTCGGCTTCTGGGGGTTCGTGACGGCATATTCCACCGGCTTTATGCTTCTCACACTGATGACTGCAATAGTAGCTTTCAGGAACCTAGACCCAGTTTACGAGGAAGCTGCTAGGTGTATGGGTGCGGGAAGACTCTCAACGTTTTTCAGGGTGGTGCTACCGCTAGTAGGTCCAGGCGTGACCGCTGGAGTCCTATTGGTCCTAGTACTATCACTTAACGAATTCATAACAGCGCTTCTCCTGACGGGGCCGACGAGGGTAAGCACCGCGCCTCTTCACGTGTTCGCTGACATAAGACATGCTGGTATACGCCCGTTCGTGGCTGCCGAGGCCACAGTTCTGCAACTGGTATCGCTTCTGGCTGTGGTGGTCTATCTTAAGCTCTTCGGCTCAAGGTATTTAAGAGGAACAATACTCATATAAGGCTGGAGTAATGACGCGTGTAGAGACGCTACAACTGGTCAAGCAATATGAAACAACTAAGGCGGTTGATCGTGTTAGTATAACTGCCGAAGACGGCGAATTCATAACTATCCTAGGTCCCAGTGGGTGCGGCAAGTCAACCACTTTAAGGCTGATAGCTGGTCTGCTGACCCCAGATCAGGGGAAGGTGTATTTTGATGGCAGAGATGTTACGGATCTACCCCCCAATAAAAGAAACGTCGGATTCGTCTTCCAGCGTGTGGCTCTTTTCCCGCACATGAACGTTACAAAGAACATATCATTCGGACTAAGGGCTAGAAAGATCCCCAGGAGCGAGCATAGGAGAAGGATCAGGGAGGTCCTTCAGCTAGTACACATGGAGGGTTTCGAGGACAGGATGCCATCACAGTTAAGTGGGGGGCAGGCCCAAAGAGTCGAGATTGCACGCGTCCTTGCCCCCGACCCCGATGTCCTATTGTTCGACGAGCCTCTCAGCAACATAGATGCAAAGCTTAGAGATGAGCTCAAGTACGAGATAAGGAGGATACAGAAGGAGACGGGGAAGACCATGATATATGTGACGCATGACCAGGCTGAGGCTTTCGCCATATCCGATAGAATATACGTCATGAACAACGGCAAGATAGAGCAGGTGGGCACGCCGTTAGAGCTTTATACGAATCCCGCCTCCCCATTCGTCGCCTCCTTCATAGGGACAAGCAACTTCTTGAGAGGAAGGCTGAGGATTATAGACCGCGACAAAGGTATAGGTCAGATAGAGAGGGGAGCCCTTAATATTAAGGTGGGAGACTGCGGTCCACCTATGGATGGCCGTGATGTCTTGGTCTCAATACGGCCTGAGGACATCAAACTGCTACGGCCGGACGAGGCGCAAGATTACTTGAACGTGTTTGTGGGGAGGGTTCAGGACTCCATATTTGTTGGAAACGTGGTTAGACTCAATGTGACTGTTGATGATGCGGTACTTAAGATTGATGTCTATGGAGAAGATAGGCTTGCCTATCTGGCCTACAAGGGTGAGGAAGTGCGTATTGGGTTCAACAAGGTAACGATAATGAATCTATGAGCGGTGTACCCTACAATGAGAAGCTTCAAGTTGGGTATAGACCTTGGAGAGAACGAAGCTGAGCCAAGGAGGTTTGTAGAGTGCGCCGTCCTAGCCGAGGAGTTGGGCTTCGACACTGTATGGTTTGGGGACCACTTTATGCCATGGATACATACGGGTGGGAAGTCAGCCTTCGTTTGGTCTGTCATTGCCGCAGCCCTTGAAAGAACTGAAAGAATATCGATGGGCCCAGACGTTACCTGCGTCATTGACGGTAGATATCATCCGGCGCTCATAGCTCAAGCTGCAGCAACTCTTGACAACATGTTCCCTGGGCGATTGCTCCTAGGCGTGGGCTCAGGTGAGGCGGTTAACGAGGCACCGTTTTTCCTGGATAGGTGGGGGAGATGGCCTCGATGGTATGAAAGGATCAAGAGAACAGTTGAGGCTGTAAAGCTCATGAGGATGCTCTGGGTGTCTCAGGATTACATTTCGTTCGTTGGTGATTTTTTCAAGCTAGAGAATGTGTTCCTATATACTAAACCCAAGACTAAGATCCCCATCTACTTCTCGGCGCTCGGTCCAAAAGCAGCTGTCTTTGCGGGTATGTATGGCGACCATCTGATAACTATAGGCACACCCAAGCGATGTAAAGAGCTTATTTTTCCGAGATTTGCGGAGGGGGTCAACAGAAAGAACGGCGACATGAGTCAAGCTGAGAAGATGGTTTTAGTCAATGTGTACATAGGCGAGGTAGGGGACGGGTTAAGAAAGCTAAAGTCCGGCATGGCTGGAACGCTGGCGAGGGGTTCCTTTGATATAGCGGACCCGAGAAAGATAGAGAGCTTGGCTCCAACTGTGGACGATGATGTGGTCTTAAGGAATTTCGCTATAGCACCGACAGTGCTGGACTTGGAGAAGGTCGTTGAATCGTACTTTGAAGCAGGCGCGAACCATATTGTGTTGGGCACGGGGGCTTCCCCTGAGTTGATTAAAGAGATAGGTAGAGAGCTGGTACCGATCCTAAGGTAGACAGCATGTGGAACCAACCTGCAAAGGGGTTACTCGGTTTTTAGGGTGTGACGAACCGTGGAAGCCAGTCATAGTCTTTATCATCTTCCTCTCATTGACTATCAACTGGATATGGGTGAACCTTCCGCTCTCGGAACTTGGGCTGTCGGGAAGGCAAGCGATAATCTTCGGGAAGATAACGCTCCTCCAGACGCTCCTTTACCCCCATCCATACGTAATACCATGGGCGGCAGGGTTCTCCCTGCAATTTTTTTGTCCAGTACTTTTGTTGCTTAATCGGAGAAGAATGTTTGAAAGCATGACCTTAACCTTCTCCGGATTATCCACATTAGCGTTCTGGCTCCTTGTGATGGAAAGGTGGAACTACTCTCCCAAGCTTGTCCCGATGTATGCTCTTGGTCTGCCGGCAAGTCTAGTACCCCTGTCGCTGGGTATCATCCAGCTACTCTACATTATGAATAAAATCCAATGTGACGCATAGACTCCTACCCCTGAGGCTATCTGATCAAGTCTAAGGCCAGCCGCTTCATTTCCTCAAATGATGGTTCAATCTTATGTACCGGTTTAACGATTCTTCTTGCGGTATGGAGATCTTTAAAACCCGCCCCGGTCACAAGAGCAACCACACTATCATTTGATTCTATCCATCCATCCTCAACCAATCGCTTTAGCGCTGCAATACAGGTGTTACTGGAGGGTTCGGCGAAGACCCCTTCCATTGAGGACAGCCACATTCCCGCTTCTATAGTCTCGTCATCGGAGACGGAGATGGCGGTGCCGCCGCTTTTTCTAACAGCTTCCAATGCTACAGAGGCATCTAGTGGGATGGTGTCTGCGATGGCGGTACATATTGTTCGGATATCTTTCCAAGGGGTCTCCAAGGTCTTCTCTACGGACCAACCCTCCCTTATGGCCCTGACAAAAGGTGCACACCCATCTGCTTGAACTCCCACTAACCTGGGTATTTCATCCCGTCTGATCAGCCCCAGTTCTAGTAGGTCGCTGAAGCCTTTCCAGACTGAGGCAATCAACCCTCCGCCGCCAACAGGCGTTACAACAACTTCTGGCAGAGATTCCATCTGTTCAAATATCTCGAATGCTATAGTGCGTCCCCCCTCAAGTGTGTAGGGATTTTCAGGCCCAGCCGTAACCATGTTATATAACCCCAGTTCCTGGACCAACCTACTGACCAACTCGACGACTTTGATGTTGCTTGTTGTGTCAACGACCGATACATGCGCTCCATACATGGCTATTTGTATAAGCTTCTCTCCGGGAGCGACTCGGGGGACAAAGACTATTCCTTTGATGCCTGCCTTGGATGTATAAGCCGCCATGGAAGCACCCACATTACCAGAGGATGATGTGACAGCCACTCTATAACCAAGCTCTACAGCCCTTGAGGTGGCTAGAGATATCTGCCGGTCTTTATGGGAGCCAGTCGGGTTCCATGCCTCTACCTTAAGGAACAGATTTTTCATCCCTAGGTGACGTGCTAGGTTAGTAGCCTTCAAAAGTCTTGTCCCCCCCTCACCTAAGCTCACAATATGGTTATGGCTTAATAGGGGAAGAAGCGGGGCATACTTCCACATGGTTGATATTTGCCGGTTGAAAATTTTGCTTACAGACTCTCTTATCGCTTCATAGTTATAGTTGACGATTAGCTGACCGCCGCAATTCACACACTTTAGGGTACGCTGGTATAGGTCGACCGACCTACTACACCTTATACAGGTTAGTGTAAATCTGCTGGACATATAGGACACTGATCTGGTCATGCTACATCTATAAAGTTTTTAAAGGTATCTCGTTGTTTATCGTTGTTGACCGATCGGATGAATCTGAGGGCACCGCTGTCAGTCTTGTGGAGGGTTGTGGTGGAGGTCCAAGCTCGGGGTATTCTTATATCGTGATGTAACGTCTTATGTGGTGTTGGTTGAGAGGCTCTCCACGGGTGTGGGCGGAGTGGATGGTTTGCTGGAGGGAGGTATCCCTAGGGGGTTCTTCGTGGCTGTTACTGGTGAGCCGGGATGTGGGAAGACGATACTGTGTATACACTTTATCGCAAGTGGTGTGGGTGTAGGTGATAGATGTGTCTATGTGACGACCGAGGAGTCGAGGGAGTCTATAGTCAGACAGGCTGCCATGTTGGGGTTGGATTTGAAGAAGGCTATTGGCTTGAGAAGGCTGATAATCGTGGATGCGTTGATGGGTGAGGAGAACAGGTGGTCCCTTAATTATCTCGATGTTGAGCATCTGCTGGAGAAGGTGGTGGAGGCCAAGAGAGAGCTGGGATACGGTAGGGCGAGGTTGGTGATAGATTCGATGTCTGCCTTCTGGCTGGATAGGCCGGTTATGGCCCGCCGCTACT
>JAWAEB010000068.1:0-8908 GCA_038891515.1 Nitrososphaerota archaeon
AATCATCATAGCCATATCCACAGTATCGGTACTTGCTTTTCTGGGCTACAAGGCCCTTGCCACAGCCAAGCGAAGACCTGTCCCATGGGAGCCCTCTGGAGTTGGTAGAGCTGTGGATGACATACCTGATGGCGGAGAGGGATATGTTGTGGTAATGGGCGAGTACTGGCGTGCAAGGGCCAAGGGAAATGTGAAGATGGGGGCTAGGGTGAAGGTTGTGGGAAAAGAAAATAATATATTGGTTGTGGAGCCTTCGGACTAGCTACTCACCCATGCTGAAGCCACGGCCGCCACGGCGTGGAGGCCCACGCGACCGGAATCCTCCCCTACCACGGAAACCGCTTCTCGGCCCCTCGCTGTAGTAAGTCTCCTTCTGGGAGAGGTTGTTCTCCGTGTTTATATTATCTATCTTCTCATCCGTGGTTTCTATGGAGCCAAACCTGCCGAGGTTCAGCTGCATCTTTCCACGGAATATCTTCACAAACCCGTTGCTAACCTTGACAAAATCGCCTTGACCGACCTTATCTATGTTCTCATCCCAGAGAACCAGCGTAATTGCTCCCGAGTCATCGGCTATCAGGGCCTCAGAGATACGGTGCTCAGTCTGGTCGTATTGGGAGGAGACAACTCTTGGCTCTGGCTTCTCCACAACCTTCGCAATCAGATTTACGCCACGTGAACGCGGCGTCAGGTTTCCGATCTTAACTACTTCACTCAAAACCTTTCTACACTCGCTTTCTTGCAGGAAGTCATCCGGGATGCCCGTATTTAAGTGTTAGAGACAGCGGCCGAGAGGAATTCCTTCAAAATAGCTAAGGCCTTGTCCTTTCCAATATCCTCTACCACGAAGGGGCCGAGCCTCGGCCCCCTAGGCTGCCCTATCAAAGCGATATACAATGTCTGGAACAGGCTGGATGGCTGGAGCCCATGCAGCCTGGCGACGTTGAAGACCTCGCCCTGCAAGTCATCCGCTGTATCGATGCTAGGCAGCTTCTCCACCAGCTCCTGAAGAGCTGAAAGTGTGGCTTCGTCGAGCTTAGGCCGCTTTGGGGGTGGCTTTCCAAAGTCTTTGTAGTATCTTAGAGCCATCAAGGCCCTTGCCTTCAGCTCCTCATCCACTTCGTAGCCGTATTTGGATAATCTCGAGAGGATGAACTCGACTTCCCCTCCAGCAGGCGCAGTCATGGCCAGCTCAACCAGCATGCTGTAGGGAGCTGAGGATGGTTTATTCGCAGGAGGCTTGAGGAAGTACACATAGCTGTATAACCCCTTTTTCCCATTTTCACCGCCGCCTCCGTAGTAGTTTTCGGCGAGCCTATCCAGCTCGTCCATCAGGGTTGGAATCATCCTATGCGAGATTATCCGTGTCCCCTTGATCCTCTTGAGGAGCAGTAGGACAAGGCTCTGCGGTGCGCCATATCTGAACCACACCTCGGGAGTAAACACTGATACACCTTTGGACTTGGATATCTTCTTCCTAGTCTCGTCTAGGAATAGCTCATACTGGATGTGTAGCGGTGGATCATATCCGAGTATCTCCCTCGATACCCAGTCGTTAACCTTCACCGAGTCAGCGAGGTCTTTACCGAAGGCTTCGAACCTAATGTCTAGGGCAGCCCATCTAGCAGCCCACTCCACCTTCCAGGAGAGCTTGCCCTCAGCTTTTGAAATGTCGGCCTCCCCCTCGTAGCCGCAGCCCTCACGCCAGACACCCTTTATGCTGACTCCGACACACTTGTAGGGTGCCCTGCCAGTTGAGGCTTCATACTCTCTAGCAACGGCTGTATAGATTCTGCCGCATGAGCTGCATAATGGAAAATATGGCATAACATTGAGGAACTTGGACTGGCCTGTCAGCTCCTCAATCTTCCGACCCACATCCCTCCATCTGCTGAGGATTCGCGATATCTGTTCCCTGAAAAGGCCCATCGAATAGGCTTCATAGCCTCTGTAGAGTCTGGCCTCCACCCCCAGCCTAGCCAACCCGTCGAGTAGGATCCCCTCCACATGTGCTGCGTAAGATTCATGGCATTTGAATGGGTCTGGGATGAGGGATACTGGTTGGAGCAGGTGTTTGGATGTCTCCGGCGGGATATCTGCGGGCACGCTCCTAAGCCCGTCCATGTCATCGGCGAATTGTATCATCTCCGAGCTGTAGCCGAGGTTCCTTATGGCGAGGGAGATGGCGTAGGCTCTAACCGAATCGGACATGCTACCAATATGGACTATGCCCGATGCCCCTATCCCAGCCTGCGTCCTCAGCATATGCATGCTCCTGCCCAGTCTCCTCTCCCTCTCCACAACCCTATACGCCACCTTATCCATCCAAGTCCCCAGCCCTATCATGGTCCTGGAGGATGTGCTGTCAGCCATACCAGCGTAAACGCCACCCATGAGTTAAACTTTATAGGCCTTAACACATCTCACGCTAGGCTTGTATGCAGCCCTAAAGCCGGCGGCCCGAAGTCTGGCGAGAACACCCACATATACCCTCTCACCCCTTCTCCTACCCGGCTCACCAACATAGTGGACCAACACACCATTCTTCCTAATAACTGAGGCAAGCTTTCTGTAGAATTCGAGACTGTATAATCGCCCAGCAGACCTTATGGTGGGCGGGTCAAGCATCACGGCGTCGAATTTTTCCGTAATGTTATCCAGCCATGTGGCTGCGTCAGCGACCATCAGTTCCACTCCGCTGCTGAAGAGGGGCTTGGACCATGGATTGTAGGTTGCTAGTTCAAGAACATTGATGTCTGCCTCAACGGTGGTAACCCTCTCCGCTCCCCGCCGCACCTCCTCTATGGCGGTGTATCCCAGCCCAGTGCATATGTCTAGGACTGTCTTCCCCTGCAAATCATCCATGAGGGCCACCTTTGAGCTGGCATCCAGCTCCGGTGATATGTCGGTGGTCCGGTGCATCCTTATCCCATTTATCTCCAGTGTGGGTGCATGGCCCCAGAGGGGCTGTATCAGACGATAATATTTGCCCGAATAGAAAGCTAACTTTCTAGGGTTCTCGTTGAATGTATATATGGCTTCTGGGTCGTCGGCCATCTCCTCCAGCTTGTCCCACGGCAGTAGAATATCTAACGCCTCTAAACCTTCCTCGCTGCAAAGTGCCCTCTCATATGTGTGGCCGAGGTCTAGGGAAATGGTCAGCTCACCCCTCCCCGCCTTCAGTATTCTAGCCGCCTCATGTCCAGACAGGAGATGCACGTTCTTCGGCTTCAGTTCCACCGCATAGTACTTATGGCGGTTTTCCTTAAAGGGTTTTTGATGGGCGCGGTCATACTCGTCTCGCGTGAAGACCCTGTGGCCCTGAATGTGTTGGAACTTCTCGTGGAGAACTATGGGTTCGGTGAGAGGTTGGTGGGGCATGGAACAGCATACGGTAGAGATGATATTGAGGCTATTACAATTAGTGGTTCCCCTCTATATTCGGATGATGTTGTGGCGGGGCTTGAGGCGGAGCTTGTCATAGTACCGTCTAGACACAAATCCGTGACGGGCAAGAAATCACTGCTGGCCCATGCGGTGGGCAACTGGGATGAAGACGTGATGATGGGCGGCCGTCCCAGAACCCTCTCAGCCACCTCAGCCCAAGCACTGTTCAGGGCTGTCAACTCCCTCATGGAATCTATAGACAGTTTGGGGCTGCAAGGGTGGGAGGTGGGCATGGAGGTAACTCATCACGGTCCATACTCGTACAGGCCCATTGTCTTTGTGGAGCTGGGCAGCACGTCGGCTGAGTGGGGCGACCGTAGGATGGCCGAAATTGTGGCTGAGGCTTGCCTAAGAGCTTGGGATGATGGGCGTGCGGATGAGGTGGCGGTGGGATTCGGTGGGGGCCACTATGCCAGAAGGTTCGTCCAGCTCCTATGTGAGGGCGTAGCGTTCGGCCACATAGCACCGAGATACAGGTTCCCCCTACAGGAGGAGATGGTGGCACAGGCGTTTTCGAAAACGATCGAAGGCCCATCCACGGCCTATATCGAATGGGATGGTATGCGCTCTGAGCATAGGGAGGGCCTAATAAAGGCAATTAGGGCTCTGGGGAAGGATTTCACCCGATGCTAGCCGACAATCGCTTATATACAGCCACAGCCATCCTAACATCGAGCGAAAGGTGCTGCTACCTGCGGAGATCGAGTCAAAGCTGACGATACCGATGCTGAGGGCGTTAGTGGCTAGGAGGCTGGTTAAGGTTCATAAATATACTCAGGAGGAGGTGGCCAAGGCTTTGGGCCTAACGCAAGCAGCTGTAAGCAACTACCTAAGGGGCGTGAGGGGTTGGACAATTGACTGGGAGGCCAATGAGAATGTGAGGAATGGTGTGGATGAGGTTGTCTCAGCCATACTGGAGAAGAAAAGCGGGCAGGAGGTGGCCAGGAAGTTCAACGAGGTTGTGCTCCAGATCAGGAAAACAAGGATACTCTGCGAGATGCATAAGAAGGTTGAGCCCGACTATGAGGTGGATTCATGTCATGTCTGCGAGTAGCTTGAGAGATATCTCGTAGCAATTTCCAGTACTGTACGAGTTACCTCCTGTGGGGTCTCCCCAAAGATATATGTGGTTGGTTCATAGCCGTATCCACCTTCATGAAAGATAGCTATAGGAAGTTTCCCGCCTAGGGGATATGCTCTGGCGACAGAGTTTATCACTTTCTCCTCTGTGGGCGGCCTATCGTCCAGAGCCGCCACAGCGTATGTGATTCCCATACTCTCCACTATCTTCTTCACCTTGAAGTCGTTCCTAATGTTGATGGCGGCCCTGACCCTATTGTCCCGGTTGTTGATAGCTAGGACGACGCTGGCTAGGTGCTGGGAGCCGCCGAACGCTGGCTTACCCACCGCAGAGACTCTGCCAGCCACCTTCACAATTCTGCCAGGAATCCCAGCCACGTCTGAGATCGACGTCGGCCTCTCCACCGAGTAGACGAGATTCATGGAGACTTGAGGCATGAGGGCTGATACTGCCCCGCTCCTCTCTAGAAGGGCGACGCAATCTTCTAACTTCCTCAGGATTCCACCCCTTTCCACGCTTTCTACAGACGGCCCTGACGGTGAGAGGCATATATCGCATGAGGCTAGCTGGGGCCTCAGCCTACGGTGAAAATCACACAACTTACCATCACTCAGGAATTTCCGCCAGAATGCGTAGAGGGTGGTGTTGGCGCGGACAGGGTCCAGCTTCACATCGTCTTCAAGCAGCCTTATGAGAAGTCCAGCCTCTTCGCGGCTGAGACCCATATCTGTTAGGGACATGATGTAGGCCGTTTCAGGTTTTCTCAAGATTTGACTGACAGCAGCCTGAGTTACGCCCAGCATATTAGCTATCGAGGACTGTCTAAAACCTGCCCTCCTCAGTCTATGGGCAAGAACGCCTCTAAGGTTCGGGAGAAGATGTGAAACCATCATCTCACAGGGGGGGTGCACGAGTAATGCCCGCTCTGGACACTTATAAACTGGGTTGGGAAGCTCACAGAGGGCAGGGAAAGTGGAACGGACATCAGGCTATCACGCTATGGAGCTTCCCCACTACATAGTGGTCGGTCAGAACCTAGCCCCTATAGTGATTGAGAGATTGAGACTGTCTGGTCACCGTCGGGCTCTGATGATAACCAGCCCCACCGCCCACAGGCTTATGGGCGTCAAAATAGTGGATGAGGCCGCCGGTAATCCGGAAATTATGGTCTGCACACCCACTTGCTGGGAGGATGTGACAGAATTGATGGGTGTGGGCGTTTTCGATGTTGTCCTGGGTGTGGGTGGGGGTAGGGTGATGGACTTGGCCAAGGTGGTGGCAGAAACTTATAGGAAAAGTCTGTTCAGCGTCCCAACGGTGGCTTCACATGACGGAATAGCCAGTCCTATGACCTCCTTGAGGACTAGTGGGAAGGCTTACTCGAGGAAATCTGTGATGCCAGCCGAGATTATTGCTGATATGTCAGTGATTAGGCTAGCCCCTAGGAGATATACCATTAGCGGATGCGGCGATCTGATAGCGAAATATAGCGCGGTGAGGGATTGGTGGCTGGGACACCTTGAGACAGGCGAGTATTATGGCCGATACTCAGCTCATCTCTCTCATCTCAGCTCAAGGGTTGTGATGAGATCTTCCAAGATAATTGCAAGCTTGGATGTGGAGGGTGTGAGAACCGTGGTGGAAGCGCTTATCAGCGCAGGGGTTTCCATGGGCATAGCTGGAAGCAGCAGACCATGCAGTGGAAGCGAGCATCTCATCGCCCATACAATTGAGACGCTTTTGGATAAACCACCCCTCCATGGGGAGCGATGCGGCGTGGCCACAGTATTCACATCCTACCTACACGGCTCCAACTGGCGTAGGGTCATGGCCTCGCTCAAGACATTGGGCGCACCATCCACTCTTAGTGCGTTGGGCATGGATGTGGACATCTTCGTGGAGGCTGTTTTGAAGGCTCCATCGATTAGGCCTGATCGCTACACAGTTCTCAACAGGGTTAGGCTTGATAGAAACCGCATAATAGACATACTAAACGAGACTGGCCTGGCCTAGTATCGGTTTAAATGAGAGCATGGAGATGGATAGCTGTGATGCAGCATGTCCTATAGGTATGAGTATGACACTCTCGGCAGCATGAAAGTCCCCTCCAACGCATACTATGGTGCCCAGACTGCCAGAGCTGTGCTTAATTTCCCCATATCACGCCATAGGTTCCAGAGGGAGTTCATTTGGGCGCTGGCCCTAATTAAGTATGCAGCAGCCTTAGCCAACATGGAACTCGGCCTACTAAGCCGTGATAAGGGTGAGGCCATAGCTAAGGCCGCCCTAGAGGTGGCAGAGGGAAAGTTCGACGGGGATTTCGTAGTAGATATCTTCCAGACAGGCTCGGGAACGTCCACCAACATGAATGCCAACGAGGTCATAGCCAACCGGGCTATTGAGCTACTGGGTGGAGAGAAAGGTGATAAGAAGGTTATACACCCCAACGACCATGTGAACATGTGCCAATCCACCAATGATGTAATACCCACAGCCACAAACCTAGCCGCTGTCCACATGATAGAGACAAAGCTCATCCCCGCACTGGAGAAGCTGGAGAGGAGTCTGGAGAGAAAGGCATCCGAGTTCGCTTCTTATGTGAAGGCGGGTAGAACTCATTTCCAAGATGCAGTCCCGGTCACTTTCGGGCAGGAGTTTTCAGGATATGCTGAGATGGTGAGAAAGGGTAGGATGAGAATTCTAAACGCTTTAAAGAGTCTAAAAGAGGTTCCGCTAGGCGGGACAGCCACGGGAACAGGGCTCAACGCACATCCCGACTTCGCCGCCAATGTGGTGAGCCACATCAATAGAATGACAGGGCTGGAAATCCGAATAGCTTCCAACAGGTTCGAGGCCATGGGATCCCGGGATTGTTGCCTTGAGGCGAGTGGAGCCCTACGGACGATAGTCCACTCACTCCTCAAGATATGTAACGACCTCAGAATCATGAGCTCAGGACCCAATACTGGAATAGGAGAACTTGAGCTACCTGCGGTGCAGCCCGGCTCATCCATAATGCCTGGGAAAGTTAACCCGGTGATCGTGGAGTCGGCTATGCTGGCTGCAGCTCAGGTGATTGGGTATGACGCGGCCATCGCAGCCGCCTGTAGGTTAGGTGAGCTGGAGCTGAATATGGGTCTCCCCCTAATCGCCTATGACCTCCTTGACTCAATTGAGATACTGGCCAACACGTTGATGAACCTAGCGGAGAAATGTATTGATGGGATATTGGTCAATGTGGAGAGGGCGGCCAGATTGGCAGAGAGAAGTCCCGCCCTTGTGACAGCCCTGGCCCCAAAGATCGGATATGATAACGCAGCCCGCATCGCCAAGAAGATGCTGGAATCCAACAAGACCTTGGGCGAGGTTTTGGTGGAGGAGGGGCTGACAGATCAATCAAGGGTGGGGAAGCTGCTAGACCTAAGGAAAATGACGGAGGGTGGGCTAGGGCAGTAGGTAAGGCTCACCTGTGAACTCTCCCAACCTTGATATCATGTCCAGCTGCTCCATCACGTAGTCCCTAATCTCCTTGGAGCTTGGCAGAGATCTAACAATTTCTCCTTGTGATATCAATGGAGTGAGTAGAGGTCTGGTCTTCTCATGACATCGTGGACATTCCTCCAACTTTTTCTGGAATGGGGTGAGGTAGTCGTGGAGGTTGGGACATCTGAAGACCTGCTTCCTACCCGGTAGCTTCCCCCTCTTGGAGAAGGGCTTTCCATCAACCTCTACAATATCCAGCGCTATGTCCACAGAGGGTGGGAATGCTATCGAGGTACCCACTCCAAAGCCGTCAGCCCAGTCCCTCAGTTCTAAAACCTGCTCCTCGTCCACTCCGCCGCTTACAAATATCTTGACACCACTATACCCGTTGACGGTTAGTGTCCACCTCACCTCCTCTAGTATCCTCCTCATGTCGCCCCTCCTCGAGCTAGGTGTATCAAGCCTAACACCGTAGAGCCGGTGACCGAGTTTCAACGCTGCGGCCAGTGCTTCAAATCTCTCGTCTGAGAGGGTGTCGCAGAGAGCTATTCTAGGCACCTCAGGCGGCATTACACTATCGAACGCCTCCCAGGCCTGAGCCTGATCGCCTACAATGAGTATGAGCGCGTGTGGCATCGTACCGGTGGGTCTTATTCCAATCATATCTGCCCCAAGAACGCTTGAGACAGCATCACATCCACCCATGTATGCAGCCCTATCCACCATAGGTGAGATGGTGGGATGCACACATCTTGCTCCGAAGAAGATGACCGGCTTGTCGGAGGCCAGTAGCTTGACTCTGGCCGCCTTTGTGGATACGCTTGATGAGTGTCTGAGTATGCCCAGGAGCGATGTTTCATAGACTCCGTACTCCGAGTATGGTCCGAATATGGCTAG
>JAWAEB010000069.1:0-8533 GCA_038891515.1 Nitrososphaerota archaeon
CTCACTTCCCAATGGAACCTTTGTGGGTAGACCCATCAAGCGAGTTATAAACATGACTGACGAGCTCTTTGACCTATCCCCACAGAGTTTCTTGGCTTTCCCAAGAAATGGGACACTGGCGGTGTCATGCTCAACGATTAACGCATATAACAGCAGCGCTCCCACCGGTGATCTTCCTCTATCACGGCTCAATAAGACGGCTATTATCTGGGCTGAATTGGGGACTCTGATAGAGGATCCTGATCGTCCGCTGGTGGCCGGCTCGATATTGTTCTGGAAGGGCTTCAACATCTGGAACCAGACGAAGGGCGACGGCGTTGACACGACTCTGTTCCCGCTTGACATCGACGTTGTGTACAGCTACGAGTCCAGCAGCAACAAGATATGGTTCCAGATCTTGAAGGACCCGTCGAGAACCCTGCCGAGAAACCTGATAGGCAGGAACCTCGAGATAGTCGCCGCCTTCAGGCCGCTCAACAAGACGCAGCTGGGCAACAACTGGTTTGAGGTGGTCCAGATAGACACCCTCCTACGCAACGCCATAAGAGACCAGTATCCGCAGGCAGCCGACAGAGTCATCCTCCGAGTCATAGACGTGGACTTCGGCGTGGGCAGCAGCTGGCAGGTCGTCGAGAGCCTAACCTTCCGCGAAGTGCCTCCGTAGGCCTACGGAGGCCGATTATTATTTATCAGGGGAAGGGGGAAGGTGTTTGTTCTCCCGTTTTATGACTGTTTTGCTCGGATCGTCGCTTGCCTTGGCTTTGTTTCTGCTCACCGTCTTCCCCTACTCCACAGCAGCGGTCTCACAGCCCCAAGCCTACTTCAAGCCCATGGTCCTACCCAGCACACCATGTCCGCCCGACACAGCATGGGTCTTTCAACAAGATGAAGATGATGATGGGGGTTTTCTAGACGCCCTAGGGCCTGCATCGTGGCGGTCGATCAACATCTCAGTTCCACCGATCTTTGCGCACAGTCAGGCTTGGTTGATAGTTAAAGTTGGTTCTGTCTCCGGAACACCACACGAGTTATTCATATTCCAGGGCGCTGTCGACAACGCAACCCACCCGGGCACAGCCTTCTTCCTAGGCGTGATTGATTCTGCTGATTCTTCAGGAGAGAAGGTATTCCAGATACCGCAGGACTTCCTCCAGAAGGGTCTCAACACATTAAGAATATATCTAGATGAAGGTGCTGAGCCAAACTTTCCAAACCTTGACCCCTCGGTAATAACACCGACAACTGGCGTGGCTGAGATAGATTCTATCCGTGTATGTTTTGGCGGCTACTTCGTCTACAAAATACCCTTCACCTGCGGCTTCACACCCGTAGACCTCAAGGCAACGAGTGCTCCGAACATAGACCCACTCAAATCTGTTCCGGCCGTCAAGCAGGGAGACTACGCCACAAACGTCATAATAAGAAACCCAGACAGAACCCTGCCCACGCAAAACCTCAACTACTCACTATACATAGAGTTCGCCGCAGAGGTGACTCCCTTGGGCGGATGGCAGGTTTTCCGACCTACCAATAACTCATTCGGCCTCGGCGTGGGGGCCCTAGGCCCAGAAAGAAGCAACTTCACTTCCTGCGATGCCTTGGACTCCTTTGTGAGGTCAAAGCTGACACCAGTTGTTGGAGCCGAAAATAAGCTGTTCTGGAAGGGAGCCCTCATAATCAGGCAGCCCATAGGCAACGGCACAACCCAGACCAAGCTACCCCTAGACGTGGAAGCCATATACACATACGAGTCAATCGTCAACAAGATAAGGCTCCAGATACTCAAAGACCCCACAGGACAGATCCCGAGACACCTCATAGGAACAGACCTGGAGATGGTGGTGGCCATCAACCCCCTCAACAAGACAGACCTATCAGCCGGCACATTCAACAACATACAGCTGATGAGAGTCATAAGGGAGAACCTGGAAAACAAGTTCGGAGCAACAACGGCCAACCGGGCAAGCATCAGAGTGATAGAGGTCTCGCTGGGAGTGGGCGGCAGCCAAACCATCACACGAATACAGCCAACAGAAGCACCGCTAGAGCCGCCACCATAACCATCCTGAGGATAGCTTAGGACACCAACCCCACATTTTTATTAACAAACCACCACCATAACAACTAGACGCTTGCCCGTAACCCGATTATCCAACATCCACAACTTTTCTCCATCTTATTCTCGAGAAGTTCCCGTCATCCAAAGTCTCGACCCGCCTTCACCCCGCCCCAACCCAAGCCCTTCCTCGACAATCTCAATAATGCTTTCAAAAACCCCCGTCAAACCTCTGCGTATACCTCTATCTCCAGCTGCTTCGCAGCCTCTAACGCCTCCTCCTCCACATAGGGCGTGACCATCACCTTACGGTCAGCAGGCTTACCCGTCTTCAAGCCGTAAAACTCCACCTTCCTACGGAACTCGTTGACGTCAGAGCGTCTCACATGGGATTTGACCTCCACTAAGATTGTTTTGCCGTCTCTGGCGGCCACGTCTATGTCCACTGTGCTGGGATACCCGTACACGTAGCCATCCTCGTCATAGGCCGTCCACCTCTTAACAACCAGCCCAAGCCCCCTCTCCAAAACACCCCTCAACCCCGCGCGGAAAGCAGACTCAGCCATAATCCCCCACCCAGCACCCAACGCGTCAAGATGACGGTTCACCAGCTCAAACCCCTAGCCATATCCTGCCTCAACCTGATAGTCTCCTCCCTAAGCTTGACGAGCTCCGCCTCATGTCTGTCAAGCCTTTTAAGTATCTCCTCCAAGCCGAGGAGACCAGCCACCGCATACCGAAACTCCTCATCCTCCTTCAGAAGCCTAAAGATAGTCTTCTTGATACGGACGGCCAAGGTTTTCCCAAAACCTTTCGTGGGTTAGCTTATTAAATCTTGTTCTGTTCAGCTGAAGAAGTAGCTTGCCGCGATAGCAGTGTTGCACGAAAGCTATGACCGGAGGCGAAGAGCCTTAACGCACAGTGCTTACATGATGTGGGAAGCCTGAGAAGGTTGCTGGGCAACGCGTGTTTAAGGCACATGGATGATGGAGCCCGCCCTCCCTACGAAGGAGTGGAATCAGGCCTAAAACCTTTATTACTGTCATGTGAAGGAAGTGGATGGGTTGGCCAAGGCCGGTAGGGAAATTATCAAGAGGCTTACAGCTCCTGAGATAAGGGAGATAGTTAGGGAGGAGCTTTCAACCGCTTTACAGCCGTTCATGATAAAGATAGAGGAGATGGAAAAACGAATAACATCCATGGTTGCCGAGTTCGATAAACGTCTGTCTTCCCAAGTATCTGAGCTTGATAAACGTCTATTTTCTCAGATTTCCGAGCTTGACAGGCGTTTATCCTTCCAAATCACCGAGCTTGACAAGCGTTTATCTTCCCAGATCTCCGAGCTTGACAAACGTTTGTCCTCCCAGATTTCCGAACTTGACAAGCGTTTAACGTCGGAGATTTCATCGTTAAAGTCGGAGGTCCAGTATGCTTCCAGAGTGGCCGTTCTGGAGACGAAACTGGCTGAGATAGAGAAAAAGCTTACTGAAACACAGTGAACAGCTGGTGAAGCTTAACCGCAGTAGTTGACGTTTCGGCCTTCGACTGTCTTTGTTGTATCGATGTCTGTAAGCTCGTCTCTACGGTTACGGTGGCGCATAGAGTGGTATGAGTCTTATATCGCTTCCTATCTTGACCTTGAGATAGCCGGCCAGACCACCGCTGCTAGACTCGATGGATGGGCTCTGTATCTGTATCTTGTCACTCTGTGCTACTATTGCCAGGTTGTCGGTAGATATGCTGGTACTCGACTCTCCATCATGAGTCAGTATGATGCCAGGATCAAAGTTGCTTGTGCCCGCATCAAACCAACCACCCAGATAGAAGATTCCCCGCCTGCTTCCCGCGATGCTGCTATTCCAAACTTGATCTTATACCAAACTCCGCTGTTCTCATGTCTTGCGAAGAGGGCGCTCATCAGGGTCACTGCATACGATTATTCTGGAAATTATAACTCTGATGAGAGTGACTCGGCCTTCAAAGTGAGGCACGGTTTAATTTATGGTCAAACAGATGGTGGTCATGCCCGTAGGAGTAGGAGTAGCTTTAGCAGCCTTGGCAACGATCGTAATCGGGATGGGCATGTGGTCCAGCACTGGGCTGGGGGGTCCAGCACTATACGTATACCCTGAGTCAGGAGTCTACCCTCCTAACTCCACGGCGGTGTTTAGGGTGTTGGCTGTAGACGCAGAGGGCAGCCCTGCTGTGGGCGTACCTGTTCTCGCATCACTATACAACCCACAAAATAGCTTGGTCGGCGAGTTTGAGGGTGAGACGGGCGGGGATGGATGGCTGGTGGTCAGCTTCGAGTTGGGGGAGGAGGGCCTGTATAGGGTAGTGGTTCAAGCTCAAGATGTGGGGTTAGGGTTAGGAGCTGGTGAGGCCACGGTCCTGGTGTGCTCAACCTGTCCTAGAGACGGCCAGACAGCCACCACAACGGAAACTTTGACGACCACCGCCACCAACTACAGTACGTCAACCACCACAGCGACAGCCACCATCACGTATATTACCTCAGAAACCACCACGCAAGTGAGGGAGAAAACCATCGTAAGTGGGGTGACATCTAGGATCACCCTGATCGTAACCGTGACAGGCACAATGGGAGAGAGGTCGGTGACCGAGACCATCACACAAGTGGTGACGGTTTTTTCTGAACGCACCCTAACCGCTGTGGGTGGGCTTGTGACAACAACTGCGACTGTCGGCGGCATCGGAGATGGGCTGCTTCTCTCAGGTCTTGCGGCTGTGGCCATCTCACTTCTCCTGCTGTCGGCGGTCGTGTACGGTGTTATGGTTGCTGGGGGGCGGCGGTGACTTGGGCAGCCTTACTTGGTGTCTTCACCGGGCCTGGGGCAGGCATGCCCTTGCTGCGGTAGGTTCCCCTCTCCCCAAGCTTTTCTGTTCAGCCATATCTTCGTATAGCTATGACTACTACTATGAACAGTGCAGCCACTATTGCTATGAATACCATTGTTAGTGTGTCGCTGGGTGCTGTGGTCTCGGCTGTTACCGTTGTCTGGACTATGGCTGTGGTGGTTGTTGTTGTCGTGGCTGTCTGGGTCGTTGTTATGGTTGGTCCCGGTAGTGTGGTGGTTACTATGACGACCTCTGGCTCTGTGATGCATATGCTGCATACTAGGAAGGCCCTCAGCCCTGGTGTGTAGTCTCCCGTCTCCGTGGTGGCTGTTATGAGGTACTCTCCCTCCACAGCGTCTCGAGCCAGCCTTAGGGAGGCTGTGAAGACCCCAGACTGGTTGGTGGTGGCCTCTGTATCGAGCACGATGGTGTTCTCCGAGTCCTGCACCAGTATGGAGACGGCCACATCGGGTGCTGGGTTAAACTCCTCATCCACCACAGTCCCTAGTATGGCCACCTCCTCTCCGGGCTTGTAGACTTGGCGGTCGGTGTATAGGATTATCTCGGGCGGTGTGAAGGGTACCTGCGCTTCCGCAATGTATGTAGTTGCTAGGAAAGCAATTATGAGGCCTATTGCTGTGGTGAGGGCTTTCCTCAATTCTTGGCTCGATGGTTCTGGGAGCTTTTATAGTTTATATGGTTGTTTTAGCCCTCGGGGGCTGTGAAGAGTGGGGTACTGGCTGGGTTACTGGCCTGTCTTATGGGGTTGGGCTGGGCATCTTGGACTGTGCTTGCCCAGGAGGAGCCTGTGGACACCATATATGTCTTCACGGACAGGGGTGTATATAGGCAGGGGATGATTGTGGCTGTGAATGTCTTGGTGAGGGATGCGGAGGGCATACCCTTGGGAGGCGTGGGCGTCTATGTCTCCATGACAGATCCCTTGGACCAAGTGGTCTTTGAGAGGGTTGGGTCCACATCCCCTAACGGCAGCTACGTCACCTACGCCGTTTTGGGCGGCGACTTTTCTGAGGGATATTATAGGATTGACGCTGTGGCCTTGGTGGATATAGTGCCCACACCCTCCTCGACCGTGCATATTCTTGTGTGTAGGTTGTGCGTGGATTATGATAATGTGACTTCTAGGATGCCTGAGGTGGTGACCGTTACCGAAACAGAGTATATCCCCCTCACAACCACAGATACGGTCACTGTGACCTCTTCACTCGCCGCCACAACCTTGACGGAGACATCCACAGCCTATGCCACCTCGGTAGTCACAAGGTCTGTAACCCTTACGGCCACTTTGGAGGTTAACCCCTACCTCTATATCCCGGGTCTTGCTGTATTGGCTTTCGCAGGCTATACCGTCACCCTGCTGGTGCTTAGACGTGGGCATGGGAAGGCTTCATGAGGGGTGTTGGGGTCTGTCTATTGGTGGTTTTATCTCTGGTTGTGGGGCTGCACTCAGTCTTCTCTCTCAGACCCTCGGTGGAGGGCCCTGGCCTCTTCGTATTCACGGATAGGATGGTTTACGGCAGGCCAGCCGATGTGGTGGTTTTCGGGATTGTTCTGGATGGTGAGGGTAGGCCTGTTGCGAGGGCGAACATCTCCATAGACGTCATCGACCCGGTTGGCGACCCGGTATACTCTGCTGAGGTTGTGGCTGGTGACGACGGGAGGTTTAGGGGCGTCTTCAGGCTTTCCAGCACCGCTGAGGAGGGACAGTATGAGGTGCAGGCAGTGGATATTGACGGTGTTTACGGCTCATCCGTCGTGACCTTCGAGGTCTGCCAGGCATGCGCTATTCCTCCACCCACCACTACGGTGACCACCACATTGCTGAGGACAACCACGGCCTCCACCACCTTCACCAGGAATATTACTAGGCTGGAGACGGTCTTCACGGGTGTGGGTGGTGGTCAGGTGATTACTGTTACCACCTACTCCGTGGTTAACGGAAGTGTGGTGACTTTGGAGGTTACGAAGACTGTCGTGAGTCGGTCCGGGGTTGAGTCAAGTCTTCTCTTCTATGTGGGGTTGGGTATGGTTGCTGTCCTTGCCGTGGCCTTGGCTGTGGTGGCCCGGCGTATACGGCCTGGGTCCTAGTTATGCCTTTGAGATTATGCGGACTGTCGGGTAGGATTTCATTTGAGGCTGATGCGGTTTACTCTCTTGGGGCTTATGCTGATGCTGGGCATTTAGCCCCTTGATGCTGGCGCTGTTTCCGGTCTAGGCTATGGGCGGGTTTGCTGGCTTGAGGTTGTCCTAGTCATCCTGCGGATAAATATTATCTGGGCTGCGAATATAGCGGCTATGACTGCCAGAATTGAGGTGAGGAGTGTGTCTCTTGTGAGGATCTGCTCGGTTACTGTGAACTGTTGGGTTGTCGTCCGGGTTGTGGTTGATGTGGTGGCGGCAGTGGTTGTGACTGTGCTGATGACCGTCGTCTCCCCCATCTCTGAGACCTGGCATGCATTACACACCAAGAAGTATGCCACGGCAGGTGTGTAGACATTCGCCTCATCCACAGCCTCTATTAAAAACTCACCCTCGGGCACGTCGGCAGGCAGCTCCAACGCTATCTCAGCACCACCATTCAGGTCCGTTCTCACGGCATTGTCCAGAATTGTGGCCTGCACCGGATCTGTTACAGTTATGATGACAGATATTCCCGGCGATGGGTTGAGCTCCTCGTCAAGGGTTTGGACCTTGATGACTACTGTCTCGCCCTGCCTGTAGACCGGTCTGTCGGCAAAGACCACGATGGTTGGAGGCGTCAATGGTGTCTGCGCTCCTGCCAGGGCTAGTAGGGCGAGGATGAGTGCTCCCGCAGTAAGCATTCTTAGCACGGGTTCTCTGGGTCTTGGAGGTATAAAACCGTTGGCTAGTTAGCATGGTCCTCTCTCCATCCTTACACACCTCCACGTAGACAACACCTGTCACATCTAGTGCACCCCTCCACGAGAAAGAAACTTCACCGAGATGATTGTTGTAAAGGGTGTCAGAAGAATGGGACGGGGTAGAAAGCAGCGAAGCTTATCAAATGAAGTAACGAGTATAAGAGCTGAGCCGTCTCAGGCCGGTGTTTCAGGTTATCTCCATGGCCAAAACGGCATAGCTTCCATGGATTAATTATAGACGATTGTTGAATCTCTGACCTGACCCGTCTTGACTTTGACTGTGGATTAACAAGGTCTTCCGGGGGGTTTGTGACTTTTTTATGGGTTGGAGAAGTTACGTCAATTGACGTAATTCCAGGATTTCTAGACAGATTCTAGTTTTTGGAGCTCCGTGTACGGACCCAGCAGCCTCTAAAGGCTTTTAAGCTACCCGATAGCGTGAGGTCTGACATGATGTGGAAAAGTTTTGAGGATAGGAGGCTCTCCCTCCTAACCCTGACGACAGCCAGCATAGCAATCCTGACGATGTTTCTCCTGCCCACACTCCTAGCACCATTCGCTTCGGCGGGACAGTTACCTATAACGCCTGGTATGGACCCCGCCGTCTTTGTCTTTAACGCTCCCGAGGTCTGCGGCTTCATACCACACGACATATCAGTGGATGTTGACGAACCCGAGGATAATGCCTTTCGACCGGGGTCGGGGTTGCGTGGTG
>JAWAEB010000070.1:0-8309 GCA_038891515.1 Nitrososphaerota archaeon
TTTTGATCAAATTTATGTGTTATCATATATCTATATAGTAACGGATATTAGGAACCTCTCAGCGGTTTTAGAATGTGCTTGGTGGATGATACCGAGACGTTTTGAATACTTGGCTCCAGCCACACTTGGACAGGCTCTTTCTATGCTGAGAAAATACCGTGATGCCAAGGTGCTGAGCGGTGGAATGAGCCTCATCCCCATGATGAAGCTGCGGCTTGTGTCACCCCAGTACATCGTTGACATTAACAACCTTAAAGGCCTCTCCTACATCAAGGCTGTGGGCAACGCCATAAGGATAGGAGCCCTCACACGCCATGCAGACATAGAGCACTCACCCTTGATCAGGGAGAAGCTACCCATGCTGGCTGAGGCCGCAGCAGTGATAGCTGATCAGCAGGTGAGAAACTTGGGAACATTCTGCGGCAGCCTAGCCCACGCTGACCCAGCTGCAGACTGGCCGGCTACTGTACTCGCTCTAGATGCGGATATGGTTGTTCAAGGTGCTAGGAAGAGAGTTGTAAAAGCATCCAAGTTCTTCAAGGGGCCCTTCGAGACCGCCTTAAAACCCACTGAGATTCTCACTGAGGTGGCTATTCCACTGCCCAAAGGAAATAGGGTGGGCCAAGCCTACCTCAAGTTTGAAAGGAAGGCGGGTGACTTTGCCACGGTGGGTGTGGCATCCCTAGTCGTCCTAGGGAAGGATAACAGGGTGAGCAATGTGGGAATAGGTGTGACAGCCGTAGCCCCAGCACCATACAAGGCCACTCAAGCCGAGAAAGTCCTCCTCGGAAAAGAGCCCACAGCGGAGCTGGTGGAAGAGGCTGCAAGAGCTGCGGCTGCCATGTCAGACCCCAGCTCAGACCTGCGTGGCTCAGCTGAATATAAGAGGGAGATGACCAAGGTATTCACAAGGCGGTCGTTAAAAAAAGCTTTTGAGAGGGCTGGTATCTCATTATAGGTGATAGGTATGGCGGTTAAGAGAAAAGCCTCCGAAATCGGTGCGAGGCGGCCTGTATCCATTACAATCAACGGAACAAGATACACATATGATGTGGAGCCTAGACTCCTACTTGTCCATTACATAAGAGAGTATGCTGGGTTGACCGGGACCCACATAGGATGCGACACCACCAACTGCGGCGCCTGCACAGTATTGATGGACTTTAACGGCAAGTGGAAGGCAATAAAATCATGCACATACTTCGCAGTACAGGCGAACGGTAAGAAAATCATCACAATAGAGGGGCTTGCTAAGGACGGGGAGCTCCACCCACTTCAGAAAGCCTTCTGGGAGCATCATGGACTCCAATGTGGATACTGCACGCCTGGTATGATACTGGCTGCTGCGGGGTATCTGATGATTAACCCCAGCCCAAGCGAGATAGAAGTGCGTCATGGCATCTCAGGAAACCTTTGTAGGTGTACTGGATACCAGAACATTGTAAAAGCCATTCTGGCGGCTGCAGAGGAGATCAGGGCGAGTGGAAAACCGGTCATAAGTTAGGTGTGGTAGAGTTGAGGTTTGAGGATAGGTTTCACGTCAACGTGGACAGGGAGAGGGTTTGGAAGTTCGTCACAAACCCAAAGGACTTCGCAAAGCTAATACCGGATATTCAGAAGTTTGAGATTGTGGACGAACGCCAGTTCAGGGCCACTTTCAAGATAGGCTTGGGCATGATTAAGGGCAGCATAAACATGACTTTCAAGTATGAGGAGCTCAACCCACCTGACTCTCTCAGAATCTCCGGCCGTGGCTCTGGGATGCAGAGCACTGCAGACCTCAACATAACACTTAACTTCATACCTGCTGACGGTGGTACGGATGTGGCTTGGGCTGCAGACCTGCTGGTGGGCGGGCTTGTAGCTAGTGTGGGTAGCAGGTTGATGGAATCCACTACCAAGACCAAGGTTAGAGAGATTGTTGAGGGCATAAAGAGGGAGCTGGAGAAGAAGAGGTAGGTTAAAGAGGTACTTGATCAACCGGATCGGCAACACTTAATATCGGCAAATTCCGAAGGACTGTCAGAGCGAGCTCATGCCAAGGGTTAAGCGTATCTCTGAAGTGCTAGACATTCTGAAGAAGAAGGATAGCATCAGGAATATCGGCATAATAGCCCATGTGGACCATGGAAAGACAACGACATCGGATTCATTACTAGCCGCAGCAGGACTGCTTTCACCAGCTCTCGCCGGGAAGGCCCTAGCCCTAGACTACTTGGAGGAGGAGCAGCAGCGTCAGATGACGATCAAGGCCGCCAACGTCTCCCTATACTATGAGGCAAATGGAAACCCATACGTCATTAATCTGATTGACACGCCGGGACACGTGGATTTTTCAGGCCGTGTCACTAGGGCGTTGCGGGCGATTGACGGCGCCATAGTGGTTGTGGACGCTGTGGAGGGGGTGATGACCCAGACGGAGACAGTCATAAGGCAGGCGCTAAGCGAGAGGGTTAGGCCGGTCCTCTACATCAACAAGATAGACCGGCTTGTGAAAGAGCTTAGGCTTCCGCCGGAGAAGATTCAGGATACACTGGCTAGGATTGTCCGGGACATTAACAACCTCATCAACATGTACGCCGAGCCGCAGTACCGTGAAAAGTGGTCCATAAGCTTCGCAGATGGGACCGTGGCCATCGGAAGCTCAAAGGACAGATGGGGCTTCACCGTCCAGCAGGCTCAGAGGAAGGGCATAAAGTTCAGTGACGTGATCGAGGCTTTCTCCAAGGATGATATCGAGTGGCTGAGGCAGGTGACTCCGCTACATGAGGCCATCTTGGAGATGGTGATTAACAAACACCCCCCACCCCATGTTGCCCAGCGGTACAGGATCGAGAAGATTTGGAAGGGTGACATGGAGAGTGAGGTAGGGCTGGCGATGGCTGCATGTGATGAGAACGGTCCGACGGTTATGGTGGTCACTGATGTGAGGGTAGACCCACAGGCGGGCGTCGTGGCCACAGGTAGGCTGTTCAGCGGCCAGATATCTGAGGGGGACACAGTGCTCATCGTGGGTAGGAATATTCGTGGTCGGGTGCAGCAGGTCGGTATCTATATGGGTCCAAGCCGTGAGCTGGTGGGTAGTATACCGGCAGGCAATATCCCTGCTGTCTTAGGTGTTTCAGATGCGAGGTCAGGCGACACTCTGGCCACTGTGGAGACAATACCCTTCGAATCCCTCAAGTATGTCTCAGAGCCGGTAGTTACGATTTCTGTTGAACCCAAGCACAGCCGTGACCTGCCTAAGCTGATAGAATTCATGAACAAACTCACTATTGAGGACCCGACTCTCGTCACCGTCGTCAGGCCCGAGACGGGTGAGTATCTGATAAGTGGTATGGGCACCCTGCATCTCGAGATAGCGCTCACATGGATTCAGAAGAGCGGGCTGGAGATTGTCTCTGGAAGGCCGATAGTATTGTATAGGGAGGCCGTCCAGACAGCTGGTAGAACATTTGAGGGTAAATCTCCCAACAGACACAACCGCATTTACACGAAGGTGGAGCCCCTCGAGCCGGAGGTGATCGAGCTCATCAGGAAGGGAGAGATCTTTGACGAGATGGATAGGAAGCAGATAGCTAAGATTCTTAGGGAGCATGGATGGGATGCAGACGAGGCTAGGAACGTGTGGCAGATAGACCCGAGAGGCAACATATTGGTAGACGCTACAAAGGGGGCGCAATATCTTCAGGAATCCAAGATGATGATAATCGGCGGGTTCCAGAGGGTGATGCAGGAAGGGCCTCTGGCGGCTGAAGCCATGAGAGGTGTAAAGGCTACGCTGACCCAGGTGGAACTTCACGAGGACCCAGTCCACAGGGGATATGCCCAGATAGCTCCGGCCACGTGGAGGAGCTTATACGCTAGCATACTCACAGCCCAGCCTGTTCTTCTGGAGCCCGTCCTCAAGATAGAGGCTAAGATATCCGCAGACCTGATGGGTGCTGTCACATCAACAATTACCAGTAAGAGGGGACGGGTCATAGATGTCAGGCAGGCAGAGTATGTGACGGTGGTTGAGGGCGAGATACCGGCCTCTGAAACCTTTGACCTCAGCGAGGCGATGAGGAGCGCCACGATGGGAAAGGCTTTCTGGGCGACTGAGTTCAGCCAGTGGAGGCCAGTGCCAGCCTCGATTAGGGAGAAGGTGATACAGGAGATTAGAAAGAGGAAGGGTCTTCCAATCGAAGTGCCAACGTTAGAGCAGTTTGTGGAGGAGTAGTCTAAACCCGCTTACTATTGTTTGAGCCCTTGGCAATCATTGACCACGCCGACTCGTCCTCCACCAACAGCTTCATCTCCTCGAAGCTCAACTTACCACCCATAGTGATCTTCTGCATAGCCTGACTCCTAACCCGCTCCCTGATGGCGTTTTCTTTAGTCCTCGCCTGCTCCTCCTTCTGCTTTCTCACAAGGTCTTGAAGCTCATAAAGCCTCGAAGAGAGCAGTATAATCTCCGCCTCCACCACCTGCATCTTCTTCTTAGTTTCAAGGAATGCGTTGTGATGTCTGTCGGCCTCCGGCTTGAGATCATTGATAGACTCCCTAACAGCCTTGAGTATCTCCCGCAGCTTACCCATCTCCTCAACTTTGGTCGAGAGTGCCTCACGGATGCTTTGGGCGTCGCCCCGCAAAGCCGCCGACTCGTTCTTGACCGACCTGAGTCTGCCGGATAGCTCCTCCCTCTTCTTAACCTCGGCCAAGAGCTTGTTAAGCCTCCTAATCTCCTCATAGAACCTCTTCTCATCCTCGGGTCTGATGGGGCCTGTCTCAATACGTTGCTCCAGCTCGGCTATCCTCCTGGATATCTGCTGAGCGTTCATCCCCTCAGTCCTCGTGGTCTCCAGCTGTTCTATGATCTGCTGGCTCTCACCCCTCCTCCTCTGAATCTCGAGTGTTAGGTTCTTCAGCTTCTCCCGGAAAGATGCCACCTCCCCCCTCAAAGCCTTAATCTTTTCAAGCGCTTCAGCATTTCGACTCTTTATCTCTCTAATCCTCTCATGTATGGCATCTCTCTCCTTCACATGCTTCTCAGCCTCGGCCCCCAGTTCCTTCAAAATCCTCTTCTTCTCAGCGATCTTGCTCCTTATCTCGAATATCTCATCCTCCACAGAGGAAATCATATCCTCGTTCATCTCAGCTCCAACTCCCCCTCACCAAAGACTCTTGTGAGTAGGCCGTGTAGCTCAACAAAACCGTCCATAGTCTTGGAAGAGACTGGGACAAGCGGCACCATGGATGAAATATGGGACACACTCTGAATCACCTCACGGGCGAGGGTTACCTGCAGTCCAGAGAGCTTGGAACTGGCGTCGACGTCGAAAGCCTCTTCGGACTCGTGCCATGATAGAATTCTCCGAATATACCTCTTTGGAACGGCGTCACTCTTTGTTAGAACATGCAGGGTGGAGAGGCCTAGTGAGATCTGGGCAGAGGTGGCAAGGAAGAGGGAGGCCGCATAACTTCTTGGGTTACCGCATATCATCGAGTCTATCAGGAAGAGGAGCGACCTTCTCCCATCGCTGAGCTTGGAGACGATTATCCGCCCCTCCTTCCTGAATGCGAAGAGCTCAAGCTGCCCCGGCGTGTCCACGATCACCCAGTCGGCCTTCATCTCATCCACCATCTGCCTAATCGCCTCCACGTTTCGGGCCAGCTCCCTAACCGAGGCCACCAGCCCACCGTTGGGGCCCAACCCCCTCATGGCCATGATGCGCTCATAATCCACAATTTCCCTCACATCCACGTCAGGCTCATAAGGAAGGCTCAGGACAGCCGGGTCCAAATTGACCGTTGCAACTATCTGCTCCTGGTCCTTCAGCCATTCGCTGAAGGCTCCTGTCAAAGTAGTCTTTCCAGAACCAGCCGTGCCCACAACGTAAAGTGTGTTCATCAGCAACCCCGCGGCATTATCAACAATACCGTCATCCCTTCACCTTGACGGTATTTAGTCTTTTATCGGAGCTGCATATGTTTTTATGCAGCCCCTTATTTGTGGTCTTGTGGACGAGGAGTTCACACTATATCTCTTGGGCTATCACGATGTTGAGAATCTTGACGCGGTGCGGGAGAGCCTTAGGAGGATTGGAGAGATGACGGAAAATCTACTCCAACATGTCTCTATGGATGAGGAACCGCTGGTGGATGTAAGGACATGGTGTCGGGAGTGAATAGTACGCTCCTCGATTTGCTTATGGACCTGTCCACAGGAGCAGCAGTAGCTGATGATGTTCTCGAGAGACATATGGAGAATATAAGGAAACTGAACAGCGTTCTTCATGCGTTTATAACGGTCTTTGATAAGCCCCTCAGAGTTGGTGACTACGGTAAGAGGCCGCTGATGGGTGCTTCTGTTGCGGTGAAAGACCTCATATATGTGAAGGGTTATCCAACAACCGCTGGCTCCAAGATTCTGAGGAACTTCATCCCCAACTATTCTGGAAAGGTGGTGGAGAGGTTAGTGGCGAAGGGTGCGACGATACATGGTAAGACAAACCTCCATGAGTTTGCCTTCGGGGTTACCAACAAGAACCCACACTACGGGGACTGCATGAACCCCTGGAAGGGAGACCGGATCTCAGGCGGCTCCAGCGGCGGCTCCGCTGTTGCGGTTGCTTGTGGCATGGCGGCTGCAGCGTTGGGTACAGACACAGCCGGCTCCATACGGATTCCATCATCCTTCTGCGGCGTCTACGGGTTTAAGCCCACCTATGGTCTGATAAGTAGAAATGGTGTCATACCACTCAGCTGGAGTCTCGACCATGTGGGATATCTCGGACGCTCTATCAGGGACTTGGCCTTCCTAACTGGACTAACCTCAGATAAGCCAATCTCCCAAGACTTGACGGACTTTTCGAAAAGCTTTAAGCCAGTCGAGATAAAACGTCTGAGAGTTGGGGTGCCTAGGAAGCACTTCCTGGACCATGTGGAAGAGGATGTGAGTAAGAATTTCGATAGAACAATCAGCACCCTAGAGAGTGAGGGCGCCATAGTCAGGGATGTGGTACTCCCCAACTACAGCCTCTTCCGAGACTGCAGGCATCTGATAGTCCACGCCGAGGCCGCAGCCTTTCACATGAAGATGTTCCGTGAAAGGTCGGGCGAGTACGGTGAGGATGTCAGGAGGCGATTGTTGGAGGGGATGACCATACCGGCCACATCATATATAACAGCATTACGCGTCCGCTCCATCCTTTTGGAGCAGTTCAGAGGTCTTTTCAAAGACGTGGACATCCTAGCCATGCCCACCACGGTGATAACCGCCCCGCGACTTGACGCCACATCTGTGGAGGTGGGCGGAGCCGTTTTGGACATACGGGCTGCAACGCTGAGAAATACGGAGGTCTTCAATGTGGTGGGTGCGCCTGCGCTGAGCATGCCCAACGGATTCTCAAGAGATGGTTTGCCGACGTCGCTGCAGCTGGTATCCGACCTAAACACTGACTGGGGGCTCTTGGAGATAGCCGCCTCGTTGGAGGAGCTCATCAGGCCTAGCGTGACTCCTTAGCTGAAAGCCACCACTCAAGATACTCGGTCCTATCCCTCCTCTTCCTCTCATCCACAAATTTCTTGGCTAAGTTCTTCTCCCTCTCAATGAGGAGGTCCTGCTGCGTGTATGTGCCTCCGCATCTCTCACATACATATGAGCGGCTCTCCCTATCGTAGACAAGTCTGCTTCCACATTCGGGGCAGAATGCCAACTGTTTTCATGGACTTTGCCCCGCTCCAATATATATGGGTTTAACGTCTCAAGACCAGCCATAGAAGGCCGAAAAAAATGACAAGTAGGAGGACAGTAAGGACGACCTCGCCCCCATCACCACCGGCTAATAGTATGGGAAAAGGACCTATGAGGAAGAAGCCGAAGAACTCCATCTTGAAACCGGCAGCTGAAATGAGAATTAGCCCTATTAAGACTAGGGCCACGGCCAGAACCAGCAGCTTCATAGCCACCCACCTAGGCTGACCATGACTTGGGAATACTTAATTATTCCCGTTATCCGTCCCACATGGTAGAGGCGTCGACATATGGCACTCGGAATGACTGGAGCCTATGACAGGGCGATCACTGTATTCTCACCCCAGGGTAGGCTATACCAAGTGGAGTATGCCCTCGAGACAGTTAGGTCGGGCTCTACGGCTCTATCGGTGGTCTCTGAAGCAGGTGTGGTTCTGGCAGTGGAAGAGAGGATGCATACCAAGCTCCAGAGCCCCGACTTCTCATGGAAGATCTTCCAGATTGATGAGCATATCGGCGCAGCCACAGCCGGTCTCAACTCGGATGCAAGGGTTTTAGTGGACAACGCTAG
>JAWAEB010000071.1:0-8278 GCA_038891515.1 Nitrososphaerota archaeon
CTTGTCATGGCTTACGGTAAGCATCCGGCGTGGACTGATGGGGCTCCATGGTATAGTGAAGCATGCATTAGGCTTGGGCTAAGCCATCACAGGTATAGGTTTGGGGATTGGCTCTTCCAAGTCATGGAGAGGGCTGTCCAGATGCTGAAGGATAGAACCATTTCCCATACAGGAGGAGGGAATGCATTCTAGAGCATGTATGGAGATGGCTGAACCTCTTCCATCTGTCCAGCCAGCCTGAAACGCTAAGCATAATCCACAACATAAGAGGGGCGATGGAGATGGCTTAAGTTAACAGAGCCCTACCACACATCGCAAAGGATAAAATAACGCCCTAGCGCCGTGGTTGAGGACCAAAATGTTGACAGAGCTATTTCCCATAGCCGCCTCCTTGGCGGCCCTTCTCGCCGCTTTGGCATTTGGTGTATGGCTTAGGCGTCAGCCAGCTGGCGGCGAAGATGTGCGGAGGATATCGGAGGCTGTTCGGGAAGGCGCCTTGGCGTTCCTCAAGAAGGAGGTACGCATCATACTTCCACTAGCAGTCATTATCGTAGCTCTCGTAGCTCTCTTCATACATCCATATTCCGCTCTAGCCTTCGCCCTAGGAGCCGGCCTCTCAATCATAGCAGGCGTCGCATCCATGCTCACATGCGTCTCAGCCGCTCCAAAGGCAGCCATGGCCACAAACAGGGGACTGGGGAGGACTATGCTCACATCCTTTAGGGGCGGTGCCACCGCAGGTATGGTGATAACCTCGATGGCGCTCCTCGCAGTCTCCACCCTTTATCTATTCATCCCCAACCCAGTCCTCATAGCTGGAGCCGGGTTCGGGGCCAGCTTAGTAGCTCTCTTCATTAGGGCTGGTGGCGGCATCTACACCAAGGCAGCCGACCTAGGAGCAGACCTCGTGGGCAAGCTGGAGGCAGGTATACCTGAGGACGACCCGAGAAACCCAGCAACAATAGCTGACAACGTGGGCGATAACGTAGGCGATGCTGCAGGTATGGGAGCCGACATATACGAGTCGTATGTGGTGACGCTTCTGGCATCCATGCTTCTGGGGAGTATCGTGGGAAGAAACGACCTCACCATACTCCCGTTACTAGTGGGTGGCGCTGGACTACTGGCCACGGTTGTGGGCATCATGGTGGTCTCGGGTAGGGAGCCGAAGAATCCCATGTCACCCCTAAACCTCGCATTCATGGCCTCGGCTATACTCGCGGTGTTGCTGGGCTCGGCGGTGACGCTGCTGACAGTGGACTCCGGAGGCTTTGGACTAGCCATAGTCACGGCCATCATCTTGGGCACGGCCCTCGTACCCATCATCCAGCGAATAACCGACTACTACACCAGCTATAACTACCCACCCGTGAAGACCATAACCGCCTCCACAAGCGTCGGACACAGTGCTAACATCCTTGAGGGAGTAGGACAAGGCCTAAAATCCACCCTACCCCTAGCCCTCTCTATCATAGCAGCCATCCTAACCAGCTACTTTACGGGACTAACCGCGACCGGAAGTACAGTCTTTGGAATCTACTGTACAGCCATCACCACCATGTCCATGCTCAGCCTCTCTGGTGTAGTCCTCTCGATAGACAGCTTCGGCCCTGTTAGCGACAACGCTGGCGGGATAGTAGAGATGACGGGGATGGGAGAGGAGAACAGAAGACTGACGGACAAGCTGGATGCTGTAGGTAACACAGCCAAGGCCACAACCAAGGGGTTCGCCATAGCCAGCGCGGCCTTGGCAGCAATAGCCATGATACAGGCCTTCCAAAAGGAGGCTGAGGCTATCTTCGGAACCCTAGACTATAGCCTCTCCAACCCAGTGGTGGTTGTGGGCCTGCTGGTGGGAGCCCTATTACCCTTCTACATCAGCAGCAGACTCATAGCAGCTGTGAGTGCAACCGCCACAAAGATTGTGGATGAGGTGAGGAGACAGTTCAGGGAGATCAGTGGTATTCTAGAAGGCAAGGCGAAGCCAGACTATGGCAGATGCGTTGGCATAGCCACCAGCGGAGCCATAAAGGAGCTGCTAACACCAGCCGCCATAGTAGCCCTCACACCTATCATAGTTGGAATCCTACTAGGGCCAGCTGCGGTGGCAGGCGTCCTCACAGGCGGCGTCCTCTCAGGACTTTACCTAGCATATCACATGGCCAACAGCGGAGCTGCGTGGGACAACGCCAAGAAGTATCTTGAGGTTCTCGGAAAGAAGAAGACGCCGGAGCACGCCGTCGCGGTGGCGGGAGACTTGGTAGGAGACCCATACAAAGACACGGCAGGACCATCCCTCAACACCGTAATCAAGGTGCTTAACACAGTATCCATTGTCTTCGTATCAGCCTTCATAGGTCTCCTCTTATGGTGACCAAACATAGGGCAACCACATCCATATTATAAACGCCGCAGTGATGGGGCGACGGGATATTGCATTTAAGCGGTGGACGGAAACACCGGGTTAGCCGAGGCCATCCATATAAAATAGACACCGCAAGTCAAACTGGGCCCGTAGCCTAGAATGGATAGGGCGCCGGCCTTCGGAGCCGGAGGTCGAGAGACCGTATGGTCCGACAGGGTTCAAGTCCCTCCGGGCCCGTATTCTATTATATGGGAATAATAGGGTAGAAGTGGTGTTGAGGGGTGTTTGGCTTGTGTTGGTCGTCAGCTGTCCGCGTCTTCGGAGATATTCATCAAGCCTTTGTTATTTCCTCCATATTGTGAGTCCTATGGGTTGGTAGATTCTCAGTCCGCTATTCGTCCCAACATATTCCAGCAAATTGAGAAGTTTCTGGATTTCTACCATCTAAATACCCCCATCAGAAAACTCATACAGTATTACGTGATCCTGGCAATGGGCCTTCCAAGCAGGCAGTAGAGAACTTTCCAACACACATCCAGATATAGTGGCAGATGTTGGAGAACATATAGAAAAATGGATAGATACCCCTGAATACGGGAAAAAGAACAGAGTTCAGATGTCCCGCCTTCCAAAGCCAAGTGTAGGCCATGCCGTTAACTATTAGGTTAACGCAATTCTAGAGATGCGGCCTATCGCAGCCCATCTTCACCCCTAACTTCCTCCTTTCTGAGCCCGCCGATTCGTGGTAGAGGCCTACCTCCATAGCTTACAGCTGCTATGACTACTAACTCATCAGGGAGCGGTGCATCAGGCACCTTCACCTCAATTGCGTCATAGTGGCTTCTCACGAACGCTGCACGCTTGTAGTGTAGTGGGACATCTATAGAGGTTCCGGCTGAACCCACCTTGACCGAGGATGGTATGATGGCCTTGCAGATGTCTTCTCCACCACATTCTGCCCGGAAGGTCTTTCCAAACTTGGGATGGAGAATTGCGTGTCCATGCTCTAGCTCCCCGTCCACGCCCACAATCACCGCCTTTCCATAGCTCTCCACCAGCTCGCCTGAGATATTTATTGCAGTCCGGGCCAGACTGGCTAAAAAACCTCCAAGTTCTTCGCCAGCGTCTATGAGTAGGTGTAGGTCCGCCTCGTAACGGCCAGCATATGGGTTTTTTATCACAGCAGCGGCTGCGCCTTTCTTAACCGGCCTAGTGATCTCGACACCCTGCTCCTCCATAATCTCTTCAACGAATGTGTATCTCTTCCTAACCCTAAGCCCGCCGACTTGCATACACCAGCAGTGATTAGGTCTGTTAAATCTTTTCTACCACCATCTCGTGGTTACGATTTTGTGGTCGGTGTAGAAACGTAATGTGTCAAATCTTGAGTGGGCGTTGCCGAAGAATGACTGTTTCCTCCCTCCTAGGGGGAAATATGCCATAGGTTGCGGTACGCCTATGTTGACACCCACATTTCCAACCTCAACGCTTGTGACGAAATGTCTTGCAGCTCTGGGATTTGATGTAAAGATAGCTGCTGCGTTGCCGTATGGTGTGTTATTGTTTATCAGTTCAATAGCTTCGTCTAGTGTCGGCACCTCTAATAGGGTTGCAACCGGGCCGAATATCTCTTCCCTAGCAATGGGCGAGGTGGGCGGGACATCTGTGAAGATTGTGGGTCCGATGAAATAACCTGGTAGCTGCCTGATGGGTTTATTCTGCCTACCGTCGAGGATTATGCGGCCACCCGTCTCCTCACCTATCGTTATAAACCTACTTACCCGTTCCAGACCTGCCGCACTAGCCATAGGACCCATCTCCGTCTCCTTGTCCATACCGTATCCGAGCCTCAGCTTGGAGGAGGAGACTAGTCTATCGCGAAGCTGTAGCCCTCCCACACCGACGAGAACGGAGCCGGCCAAGCACCTTTGGCCCGACATCCCGAAAAAAGATGAGACAACTGTAGGGATGGTCTTATCCAATACGGCATCGGGCATAACTACGATGTGGTTTTTCGCACCAGCGTTGATGGACGCCCTCTTTCCATACCTTGCTGCCATTTCGTAGAGATGCTTGCCAACCCTCGTAGAGCCTATGAACCCAACACCCACGATGTGGGGATGGCTCACCAGATGCTCCACCACACTCGCATCGCCATGAAGAACAGAAACGACACCGTCGGGTACACCTGCCTCCTTGACTATTCGGGACAACTCGTCCACAACGAGGGGAGTCACCTCACTCGGCTTCAAAACAACCGTGCACCCCAAGGCTATGGCGTAGGGCACGTAGGAGGACCATGCATGCATTGGTATATTAAATGGGGTCACAATTGCGAAACACCCGAGAGGCGCCCGCAGAAGCTCTTGGTCCACATCAGGTGAGATATCCATCATCTTCTCGCCCTTAGCAAGCGTATATGCGATGGCCGCCGCAGCCTCTATGTTCTCCAGACTCCGCTTCACCTCACCACGAGCCTCCTCAAGCGTGCGGCCGTGATTATCCACCAGCACCTGAGCCAAGTTTTCCGCGTCCCTCTCAATTAGGGACCTCAACCTATACAGGTATCCAACCTTTTCAGATGGTGTTGATTTGGAAAACCTCTCAAAGGCTCTAACACCAGACTCTACAGCCTCGTCCACCTCTTCGGGTGTGCTCACAGGAACCCACGCAATAACTGTGCCGAAGGCTGGGTTGTACGCAGGGAGAAACTTCTGAGAAGAGGATGGTTTGAACCTGCCGTTGACAAAATTTTTCAGCGCAGGCTGGGACATGGGGACCGTAAGCTCCTCTTTCTATTAAATCTACTCAAGAGTTATATATGGTCCGGCTTTGAAGATGCTCGTGACCAACAAATATTCTAGGAGACTGGAAGATTTGAGATTTCTCACGGGACATGCACAATTCATTGATGACATCAGGCTTCCTAACATGGCTCATTGTGTTTTCATCAGAAGCCAGTTCGCCCACGCGAAAATTCTCAGTATTGACCCATCACATGCCTTAAGGTCTGAGGGGGTGCTGGCCTTCATAGACGGCCGCCAAGTCGCCTCCTCCACCAAGCCCCTATCCACCATGATTGCAGGCCTCACATACTATGGTATAGCCGTTGATAGGGTAAGGTATGAGGGTGAGCCGATGGGCATGGTTCTTGCCGATTCCCTTGAGAATGCCATGGACGCTGCTGAGAAAGTGCGTTTGGAGTATGTCCCGCTCGAGCCGGTCATGAGTGTGGAAGAGGCTGCATCATCCCCACCTATACATGATGAGCTGGGATCTAACATTTTACTACAACAGCAGTATCAGTTCGGGGATGTTGAGAAGGCATTTGTTGAGGCTGATGAAGTGTTACAGGGGAGGTTTATCTTTGAGAGGTATTCTGCATCGCCGATTGAGACCTGTGGTGTGGTGGCCAGTGTAGAGCCTAGTGGAAGGCTCGTAGTATATGATAACCAGCAGACACCCCTACTTTTCAAGAATGTGATAGCAGCCTCCCTAAAGCTCCAACCGTCAAGGATTAGGTTTGTGGAGCCAGATATCGGCGGAGGCTTCGGAGTCAAGATTATGCTTTACCCATATGTTTTCCTTATATCTTTTGCAGCGCTACGATTGGGGCGCCCGGTGAAGTGGATTGAGACGAGACGGGAGCATCTCCAAGCCATGTCCCACAGCTCCAACAGGCTTTTTGATGTGGAGATGGCTCTGAAGCGGGATGGCGAGGTGACCGCCCTTCGTACAAAGTTTATTGAGGACTGCGGCGCGTGGGTTAGACCTCCAGATCCGGGGGGTGTCATCCGATCCCTAATGACATATCTCGGCTGTTACAGAATACGAAATGTCTCGGTAGCCATCGACGTAGTAGTCACTAACAAGTGCCCCACCGGCCCTGTGAGAGGCTATGGGTGTCAGCATGCATATTTCATGCTGGAACGGATGATGGACATAGCTGCCAAGAGGTTGGGGCTGAGCCCGGTGGATATACGTTTGAAAAATTTTGTTAGGCCTGAGGAACATCCTTACACGACGCCATTTGGATGCATTTATGATGGTGGAAACTATGAAACAACCCTTCTTAAAGCTGTGGAGCTTGCCCATCTGGAAAAGTATAGGGGAATACCCCATATAGGTGTGGGGATCGCATGCGTAGTCGAGCCGGCTGTCACTAACCTAGCTAGAAACAAGATGCTCTTTCCAACTCTCAACATGTCTGGCTCGGGTGAGGGTGTTATCGTCAGGGTTGAGGATGATGGGACAATATCTGCGTGGATATCCTCTATCCCTCAGGGGCAGGGACACGTAACTGTGTCCACACATCTGGTCTGCAAGTTTCTTGGAGTTAAGCCTGAGGATGTCAACGTGTTTCATGGAGACTCTGACAGTGTCCATCCAAGTCCCTTTGGCGGGACATGGGGGAGTAGATTCAGTGTGATGACGGTCGCTGCTCTCAAGTGGGCATGCCAAAACCTAAAAACTAAGATACTGAGAATAGCGGCATCAATACTTGAAGTCTCGCCGTCAGACCTAGAGATTAGTGACTCATCAATAACGGTCAAGGGCTCCAGCACCTCGATCACTCTCCGTGACCTAGCTTGGACCGTCTATAGGAACTCGGTCTCATTGGGCGGGAATGTGGAGAGCCTCACATCGGAGTGTTTCTATGATTTCCCACTATTCAATCTGGGTAGGCCGGGAGAGATAAATATGTCTGCGACCTACGGTAATAGCGCCCACATAGCAATCGTGAGTGTGGACCCCGAGACCCTGCAAACAAGAGTCGTCAAGTATGTGGCGGTACATGACTGTGGCAGGATACTCAACAGGACAATAGTCAGCGGGCAGATACAGGGTGGAGTTCTGCAAGGTCTTGGGGCAGCCCTCTATGAGAAAATCACCTACAATGGGGATGGACAGCTTCTAACCCAGTCGTTCGCCGACTACCTAGTCCCAACAGCTGTGGAGACTCCCTCATTATTGGTTGAGCATATCGAGACACCATCCATCTTTTCCGAGCTGGGTTCGAAGGGTATGGGTGAGGGCCCTGCGATACCTGTGGCAGCAGCCATAGTCAACGCCGTCTCAAACGCTGTGGGGAAGGAGGTCTGCACCTCCCATATCAGTCCTTCACATCTGTGGGAGATTATGAGGGGGAAACCGATATAAACAGGAGTTAGGTGGGAACTTTTATGAAAACCCTTCTCATCAAGAATGCAGGGAGAATAGTTTCGGGTGATATCGAGAAACCATTGGTTGACGGTGACAGTATATTAGTTAGGGACGGTGTAGTCGAGCGTATTGGTTGGGGTATATCGACGCAGGCCGATGGTGAGGTTGATGTAGGCGGTATGACTGTCATCCCCGGATTATTTGATTCTCACGTCCACCCCGTTCTCGGAGACTTCACACCTCGTCAGAATTCTCTAGGATTCCTAGAAGCAAGCGTCCATGGGGGTGTCACTTCTTTCATTTCGGCGGGTGAGGTACATACACCCGGAAGACCTAGGGGTGATAAGGAGGCCGCCAAATCACTCGCTATTTTAGCCCACAAGACTTTTAGGAACTTCAGGCCCCTGGGAGCAAGAATCCACGCCGGAGCACTGATACTTGAGAAGGGGATGGGAGATGGTGATTTCGCCCAAGTAGCCAGCCAAGGCGTCTGGCTGGTGGGTGAGGTTGGTCTCGGCTCGGTTCAGGACCCGGACGAGGCGGCTGCAATGGTTGAGATGGCCCATCATCATGGGATGAGGGTGGTCATACATACTGGTGGGGCATCCATCCCAGGTAGCACCGTGATAAACGCCGACATTGTCTTGAAGGTTAGACCCGATGTGGTGTCTCATATAAACGGGGGGCCCACATCACCGCCACTGAAGGATATTCGAAAAATAATCGAGGCTTCCCGGCATGCAGTGGAAG
>JAWAEB010000072.1:0-7829 GCA_038891515.1 Nitrososphaerota archaeon
AGCAGCCCCCGTGGTGCCGGGAGGCCTGTGGGAGCAGGGCTTTTTCCTTAAACCCACCTACTTCAGGTCATGGTCATCCATGTTCCCGTACATAGCAGTTTCACCTCTGGACAGTAAGGTGCTGTATATTGTCTTCGGAGCCCTAGGAGAGGCGGCGGCCGACAACTCGGATGTATTCTTCGTCAAGTCTGCGGACGGCGGGGAGACCTGGTCTAGGGCCAAACGTGTGAACGATGACCTCACAAGTCGGAATCAATTCTTCCCCACATTAACTGTCTCACCCAACGGTCATATACACGTTATGTGGGGTGATATGCGTGACGACCCAAACAACTATAGGTATCACATCTACTATACCAGGTCAGAGGATGGCGGCGAGACGTTCATGGAGAACTCCCGCGTTTCGGACTACCCATCCAACCCCAGTTATGGAATAAGGACGTTTGTAGGCGACTACTGGGGAATAACAGCTACTGATGAGGACGTGTATATGGTCTGGACCGATTCTCGGGCAGGTTTCAGAGGAGCTCCCAACCAAGACATAGCATTCGCTAGGCTTAGAAGGGTCAAATCCCCCACAATCTTCCTCAGCCCACCCGAGGGGCCTGCCGGGCAGACCCTCTCCATAGTAGGTGAGGGGTTTGCAGCTAGGCAGAGGGAGGTCTTCATAGAATTCGACGGGGTTGTGATATCCTCATTCTTAACAGATGATGCTGGGAGGTTCACCGCCTCGATATTTATACCGGTTTCAGGTGAGGGAGCCCACACCATCAGAGCTATAGATGTTCTTGGGAACGTGGCTGAGGCCAACTACTATGCCAGCTACGGATTCAACACCGTGAGGGAGCAGGTGGACAGGTTCGCAACCACACTCTACACAAGTCTCCAGAACCTAACCAGAAGCCCAGCCCAGAATGGGTTGGATGTAGAGAGGCTGGTAAGCGAGGTGGTGATAAGACTTGAGCCACTCCTCAAGAGGGACACATCCTCCTCCGAGATGATAGCCATCGGCCTCTCATCCATAGCCATAATGACGTCCCTTGCAGCCATATACATCACCTATAGGAGGCCTGGGAAGAGGACGTGAGGACATTAGTCGTCACCCTTCTAGTCGTAATGCTGGGCCTGCCACTCATGGGACAAGGTCAGGACTATGCACCACCACATTCACAGCCAGGCCCAGCCACCGAAACCATCAGAATCAGAGCCTACGCCGAGGAGAACGCCCCAGCCGTCCTCGAGAAAGGTGACATGGACATATACCTTTACAACATGCGAATCTCCAGGATACTCCAACTGGAGAACAAGCCCGGCATCAGGCTCGTGGAAGCACCCTCTCTAACCCTCTCACTCATATTGAACCCAGCCCCAGCCCCCGAGGGAGAACTCAACCCGTTCAGCATACCCCAAGTCCGCTGGGCATTGCAATACTTGGTTGACAGGGAATTCATAACCCGTGAGATATATCTAGGCCATGCGGCACCCATGACAACCCACGTAAGCCCATACGATTATGACTACTCGGTAGTCTTCGAGACCATAAGAGAAGCAGGCATAAGATATGACCCTGAGCTGGCTAACAGGATTATCTCAGATGCTCTGGCTAGGGAAGGCGCTGAGAAGGTAGATGGTGTGTGGACCTTCAAAGGCCAGCCGATAACCATCAAGTTCATCATAAGGACCGAGGATGAGAGGAGGGAGATAGGGGAGCTGGTGGCTACACGTCTCTCCGAGATAGGATTCAGGGTTGAGAGGATATATCATCCATTCGCCCAAGCCATCTCGAGAATCTACACCACGGACCCCCAGGAATTCCAGTGGCACATATACACAGAGGGGTGGGGTAGAGGCTCCCTCGAGAGGTATGACTTTGCGTCGATAAATCAGTTCTGCGCCCCGTGGCTCGGTAATATGCCGGGATGGCTTGAAGTGGGCTACTGGCAGTATGTTAACAGCCAGATGGATGAGCTTGGACAACGCATATTCAAGGGAGATTTTAGAGATAGAGAAGAGAGGGACGCCCTATACAAGCAGGCTCTCAAGCTCTGTCTCGAGGAATCTGTGAGGGTCTGGGTGGCTGTTGTCTTCACCAGCACACCTATCATTGATAAGATGCAGGGTGTTACAGAGGACTTGGGTGCTGGTGCTAGAGGTCTTTGGACGCTTAGGGAGGCCTACATACCGGGCAGGGATGTCCTCAACGTGGGGCACCTATGGGTATGGACACCAAGGACAGTCTGGAACCCAGTAGCCGGATTTGGCGATGTATACAGTGCGGACATATGGCGGGCTGTCTACGACCCTCCCATCACAAGGCACCCCTTCACAGGCCTGCCAATACCCTTCAGAGCCAGCTATGAGGTGGAGTCAGCCGGCCCAGCTGGAAAACTCAACGTGCCATCCGACGCATTTCTATGGGACGCCACCTCCAAGTCATGGAAGCCAGTCCCATCAGGCAGTACCGCCACAAGTAAGGTTACATTTGACTATTCCGCCTACACCAACTCCAAGTGGCACCATGGAATACAAATCTCTATGGCCGACATACTCTATAGAATATATCAAGTCTTTGATCTAGCGTATGATGATGTCAAGTCACGGATAGAATTCGCCATAGCCACTACCTCCAAGCCGGTCCTAGAGACATTCAAAGGATTTAGGATATTGGACGACTCCAAGCTTGAAGTCTATGTGGACTTCTGGCACTTTGATGTGAGCTACATAGCAGAGTATGCGGAGCTCTTTGGAGGCGGCATGCCTTGGGAGATACTAGCTGCAGGCGACCACTTGGTCTTCGAGGCGAGGAGGCTGGCGTACTCGGATACGGCAGCTGCTAGGTTTGGCATACCCCAGCTCAACCTAGTTCTAAGCAACCATGTAGCCGACATGAGGGACGCCCTCAACACATTCATCCTGAAAAAGTTCTTCCCCAGTAACATTTTCACGGTGGGTGGAAGGACGTATGAGGCACCAGATAATGCTGTGGCAAGATACAGGTCCTCAATCGACTGGGCCTCAAAATATGGAATTCTAGTGATTAGCAGTGGTCCGTACATGCTCACAGCTTTTGATCCGGGGGCCCAGTTCGCAGAGCTGAAGGCCTACAGGGACCCAACATACCCGTTCAAGCCTGGGAAGTGGTATTTCGGTGAAACAGCTAGGCCATCTGTGGAGGCCGTAGAGGGGCAGCTGGTGGTGGGAGAGGAGTCTAGGATAAGGTTGAGCCTATTAGGTGGTGACACTATCCACGTGGTATACTATCTGGTGGACTCGGCAACCCAGACAATGGTGGAGAGGGGCGTCCTAGATGCTGTTGGCGGCAGCGCTTCCATAATCATAGGGTCTGGGAAACTGAGGCCGGGGCTATACGAGCTCACAATCCTAGCTTACAGTGACAAAGTAGCAGTCGTATCCACAAGAGTTGAGAGACTAAGAGCCTCAGCACCCACCACGACAACAGCGATAACCGCAACTACGCCCGCCACCACACAGATTACATTTGCTGAAGAGCAGCAGCCGATATCCACCACTTGGCTTATGGCGGCCGTAGCAGCCGCAGTAGTCGCCGTTGCTGCTATTCTGCTGCTTCGGAAGAGGCGTTAACCCTCAAGGGCTTTGCCGAGGCTGTCTATATGGCTTATTATCACTAGGACAACCTCTTCCATAAACTGGTCTATCGCAGCATTGTATTGGTCTACTCCAGCCGGCTGGGAGAATATCCAATCTATGAAGAGGGGGCACCAGTTGAGAAGGTCTTCTCGGGTGTTGCCTGCAGGGTTGGGAAACCTCTCCTGCCAGTTATAGTATATATCTAGGTTGGAGAGTATCTTATCCACCGAGAAAGCGAGGGATGGTTCGCTCTTCGCGGCCAAGGACCTTGTCTCATTCCAATACTCCCTATCACCATCTCTAGTTCCGGGCCTATCAGCGTTGAGCCAGCTGAGGAGAACCCTATCATTTTTCAGGAGCTCTAGACTGGCTTTGGCCTGCTCCAGTCTTCTAGCGGCACCAGCTGCCTGTGCCATAGCCTCTTCGTTGGATGATGTGAGGCTGGAGACCCTATTTTCAAGACCTGCCAGTAGCTCCCTATATTGGTTCAAGTTTTCTTGAAGGTTCGCAGACGTGGATTTCTCAGAGGTGATATCAGCTGAGAGCCTGCTGACCTCGTTCCGGAGCTGTGATATCTGTGCGTTGAGAGCCCCTATCTCGTTCTCCTTGGCTTGGAGCTGGGTCTGGAGATTCTCAATCTGCGGCTGCTGCACATACTGGATGATGATATAGCCTAGCGCGAATCCTAGTACCAGCGATATGACGACCGCTATTGGAAGAACTTTCATATGTCTGTTTATTGCGCTCCCAGTTATAACTGTATCCAAAAATCACTGCTCTACCACGCTTATATATTGATGGAAGCGTTTTGTGGACATGGCAGAAAGGTCAAGCCCGGACATAATTGTCGTGGGTGGAGGGCCGGCAGGAGTTTCAGCTGCCAAGGCTGCAGCCGGTGAGGGAGTGGAGGTTTTGCTTCTGGAGAAGTATCCGACTATAATGGCCAACAAACCTTGCGGTGAGGCAGTTAGTAAGGAGACACTTGACACAGCCGGGGTGAAGCCAACGCCCCGCATAGTCATGCATGAGGCGTATGCCCTCGTCTACTCGCCCAGTATGATTGAGGTGGAGATACCCCAGATAGGATATAACATCAACAAATCACTCTTCATACAGGAGATAGCTGCTCAGGCGGCCGAGTATGGTGCGGACATCCATGTCCGTGAAGAGGTCATAGCTGTGGCTCGTGAGGACGGTCACATGGCGGTGAAGACCAGTAGGGGCGCTTACCGGGCCAAGGTGGTTATAGGTGCGGACGGGTACAACTCAACAGTGGCTAGGGCGCTGGGTGTGTCGGAGAGGCCGGAGCCCATCCCCACAGTCCAATATATCATGGCGAACTGCAGACTCGCCCATCCAGACGCCGTCAGATTCTACCTAGGCAACAGGCTTGCTCCCGGAGGCTATGCATGGATATTCCCCAGGAGTGAGAGGCTGGCTGAGGTGGGGATAGGTGTGAGAGGCGGCGTGGCCAAGGAATATCTGGACAGGTTTGTATCACAATTCTCTGAGGAGTTGGGAAATGCCAAGATAATCGACTACAGGGGTGCTCCGGTTCCGATAGGCGGTGCCATATCTGAGACAGTCTTCGATGGCGCGATGCTGGTGGGTGATGCGGCCGGCCATGTAATACCGCTCACAGGTGCTGGGATACACTCATCCGTGGCCGCTGGCCTCGCCGCAGGTAGGGTGGCTGCTAAGGCTGTCCTCGAGGAAGATGTGTCAAAAGAGAGGCTTTCAGAGTTTTACATGCTGTATGAGGGGTGGCTCACACGCATTAGGAAGAGTCTCAAGGCTATGAGGGCTGTGGAGAAGCTATCGGACGAGGACTTGGACACCCTCGCCAACATATTGAAAGCTGATGACATACTGGACCTCGCCAACGGCCTCGACATCAGTAGGGTGGCAAGAAAACTTCTCGCACACCCAATACTTGCTATGAAGCTGGCCCGCTCCCTCCTTTAGCGATGTTGTAAAAGGTTAGGGCCATATGAGCCGCCGATAGGTGGAGATGCTGGAGAGAGATGTTCTCGTTGGGTGAGTGTAGGTTGGAGCCTTGGTAGGCGACGCAATTGAGCATGGCTGAGGGGATCCCCAACCTCGCGAAGAGATACACCGGCCCGGTCCCGAACATGCTGGGCCAGACGAGTGGGTTGGAACCGTAGACAATCCTCGCAGCATTCACGGAATGCAGGACAGCCTTGTGGTCTGGATCTGTTCTAACAGGCCAGGAGAGGGAATGCACTTTGAGGTTAAAGTTCCCATATCTATTCATGTAGCGCTTCAGAAGCAGCAAAACCTTTTCAGGGTTCTGGTCTGGAACAAGTCTAAAGTCTATCTTAACGGTGGCGGATGAGGGGACTATTGTCTTGGCTCCGGGACCACTATAGCCCGAATGTAGTCCCGCAACATTGCATGTGGGGTCAAAGACCAATTTCTCAAGGGCTTTTCTTGGACTTCTCTCCAAGAACATGGTGGCGCCGAGGGACTGCTTGAGCTTAACCAAGTCCAGCGGTATCTTGGTGAGCAGCATTCTCTCGCGTTTGCTCGGCCGCTTCACATCCTTGTAGAACCCGCTGACTCTCACCCGCCCCCTTCCATCCTTCAGACCTGCAATGAGGTGGGAGATCATCTCAGCAGGGTTGGGCAGTATGGGGGCATACATAGAGTGCCTGTCAGCAGAGGCTGTTTTAACCTCAGCCTCCACGTAGAGCATACCCTTCACACCGAGGTAGAAGTTGGGCCTACCATCATGCGAGACATCTCCGCCCTCCCAGAAACAGATATCACCAATTAAGCTGTGGGCGTTCTCCTTTACAAATTTCCCGAGGTTCGGGCTGCCAATCTCCTCCTCACCCTCGATGACCCATGTCATCGAGACCGGCACCTCTCCCAGCGTTTTCCTCAAGGCGCGGACCGCCGCTAGTCTGGCAGCTATGTCGCCCTTATTGTCAGCCACACCTCTACCATAGAGGAGGTTGTCACGCTCCACAAGCTTGAACGGCTGGGAGAGCCACTCTTCCAATGGGTCTGGCGGCTGGACGTCATAGTGGTTGTAGAGGATGATGGTGCCTGCCGGTTTGGGCTTGCTGAGTTTTGCGAGAATTATGTGTGGCGACGTACCACTACGTTGGACTCTGACGTCGAAACCGTCCCTTTCGAGGAGTTCACGCATTAGAGCTGCACACTTATCCATCCCCTCTCCAGTAGCTGATACACTGGGCTGTCCCACCAATCTGTCCAAGTCTTTTATGAGCAGATCATCAGACTTGACAGCCTCCATTAATTTCCTCCCCAGTTCATCCATGCATATTCTGAATATGGGCTGTGCTTAAGCTTGCCTGCGGCAGGTTAATATTTAAGGGGATGGTCAGCCATACACGACAGTCTTGGAAGATGTTGAGATACCTGAGCCACAGCATGTCAGGCTGAGTAGCTCCAAGACGGCGGTCATAGTCGTGGACATGCAGAACGACTTCGCACATCCGAGGGGCAAGCTCTACGTTCCCCAAGCTAGGGAGACAATCCCAGCCATCGCAAGACTACTTGATAAGGCTCGGAAGGGCGGGTCCAAGATATTCTACACGCAGGACTGGCACAGCCCCCAGGACCCTGAGTTCGCTATATGGGGTGAGCACGCGGTGGAAGGTAGCTGGGGAGCTGAGATTGTGGATGAGCTCAAGCCATCTCCCGACGACAGGGTGTTGAGGAAGCTGAGATACGATGGCTTCTATGGGACAAGCCTCGACCATCTCTTGAGGATTGAGGATGTTGAGAACCTCGTGATATGCGGGACAGTTGCCAACATATGTGTCCTCCATACGGCGGGAAGCGCAGCCCTCAGATGGTGGAAGATCTACATACCTGTGGACACGATATCGGCTCTGACTGAATTTGACTATAGAGCAGCCTTGCGTCAGATAACGTTTCTCTATAGGGGTGTACTTACAGAGGTGGATAGGCTGGAGTTGAGCTAGCTGGATGAGCGGAGCTAGACGGCCTAGACTATATGTAGCTGAGCCCAATCAGGTAAAGGAGGGCAGGACAACGGATATCTACTTCCAGAGGACCAGAGCTGTTCTCCAGGAAACCCACTCTGAAAGGAAATTGTCCGTGGCAGAGGCCCATACATACGGCCTCCCCAAACCCTATACGTGGGCAGTTGCGTCAGGGATCGAGGAAGTAGCCTGGCTGCTGGAAGGGCTACCAGTTGACGTGTA
>JAWAEB010000073.1:0-7644 GCA_038891515.1 Nitrososphaerota archaeon
GGAATAGCCGGGTGTATAAGGTTCCTTGAGGTGGTTAGGGATAGGTGCGCTAATAACCCTACCGTATACATGGATAGGGCTCCATGGTACGGATGGCCCATGAAGGTTCTGGGCTTGAGGAGGAGGGTAGAGACGCTCGGTAGGAGAAACGCTATAGAGTCTTGGTTCAGCAAGCTCAAGAGGAGGATAAAACAGTTCAACACATCCTTCCCAACATACAGGCCGAAGATATCGGAGAAGCGGATAAGGGCATGAATGACCTTAAGTTGACAGTCCCGTCTTTATTATGTTCTTTTAAATATGGGGTTGTGTGTGGTTCCAAGCAATTCCGCAGAGCTTCAACTGGGTGGTGAAAGGTCAAATGGTGGTGGATGAAACGGTTAGGGAGTGGCTTGGTATGGTGAGGTTCCTACAAGTCTCGGATATTCACGGTAGTGTGGAGATGGCGGGGCGTATAGGTAGGATGGCTGGAAAAGGGTTTGACGCAGTCATAGTGGCCGGTGACATAACCCATTTTGGAAACCCAGCACAGGCTGAGGATATTCTGAAGAGGGTGGCGGGAGGCGGTGTGCCAGTATATTTCGTCGCAGGTAACTGCGACCCGAAGATACTTCTCACATGGCAACCGAGCATTAGTGGCATCACCAACATACATGGTGGGTATGCATCGGTCAGTGGTGTGGAGCTGCTGGGGCTGGGCGGCGGAAACATCTCACCCTTCAACACCCTCATAGAGTTCACTGAGGAGCAGTTCAGGGATATTCTCAATGGTCTAAACCCCCGCAGCGGCCAAGCCATACTCGTATCTCACACACCACCATACGGCACCGACATAGACTACGCTAGGGGCAGGCATCTCGGAAGCAATACCATAAGGGAATACGTTGAGACGGTGAAGCCCCTAGCTGTATGCTGCGGCCACATACACGAGGCTAGAGGCATCACCACAATTGGCCGGACAACCGTTATCAATGCTGGTCCGGCCAAAGATGGGCTATGCGCATCCCTAACCGTGGAATCTGGCGGAGTGGAGGCATCACTCCTCAGGCTTTAACATCATCAGATATCCAGCTAGGACCAGCCCCCAGATTAGCGGTGGGTAGGCTATCATTCTCTCCATACCGCCGTGGCCTAGTCCAAGATATGTCCCCGAGGCGAATAGTATGAGTGTGGTCAGGGTGAGTATGCCTGAGAAGATGGATATTGTCTTGAGGGGTTGTGGTGTAACCCTGTAGGCTGCTATAGCTGATAGGCCTGCAGAGAAGAAGACCATGAAGGACATTATCATGTGAAGGTTATAGGGGCTGCCCTCGGGGAATACACCCACACCGGCCGCCCCAAATCCAGTCATGAAAACCAATACAGTAAACGCCAAATCATGGAAAACCCTGTAGACAAGCAGAGAAGCCGAAATGACTAAGACGCCCAACACGATTATGGATGTATTGAAGATGGGTGCAGCCGGTCCGACACCCAAGTCGCTTATGTAGTTGCCTGCGACACTATATCCGGGGTAAACAGCCTCGGAAACCCTGAGAAACACCATGAACTGGGCTATGCCAACGAATAGCAGGATGCTTGCAAGCCTAGCCATACATGTATGATGCATAGCAGGAGATATAAATATGGAAGCCCTACATACCGTGGGCTTCCTTGGTGTGTTTCTTAAGCTCGGACTCTAGGGAAGTCAATCTTGCATATCTTGCAGATATATCTCTCGGACATCGAAGAGGGTTAGGGCTTGTTTATTCTTAACCGCTTCCTCTAACGGTTGGGGTGTTGTTGTCATAGATGATCCGCCCCCAACAACTTCAGCGTCAGCATGCTATGTCACTGACGCTGGTTGGTGGTTTTACTAGAGCAGCGTGAGTATTGTGGGTAGGGCTAGGGCTGGCGGTATCTCCGAGACTGCGAGGATGTTTGCTATCTTTCTGGCGTGGATGTCACCTTTTGCGGCTCTAGGTCCGTAGACAAATGAGTGGGTGAAGTCCATGATGAAGACCACCATTACTAGGGCTAGGGCCAGAACGGATAGGAGACCAGTCCACAATGACAGCGATAGATAAAGTGTGGAGATGAGCAAGATTGACAAGGCAGCCCAAGAGGGGGGGTTATATCTTCTCATCATACCCACCGTCAGGAATATCCTCATTCTCCTATCCTCAACCATCCTAACCTGCGGCATAGCTGCGACGGCTAGGTGGAGCAGGCCTCCAAGCCATATTATGAGCGAATATGTGGCCGCTATGCGGGCCAGTGTATCCAGCTCCATCTATCTGTATCTCCTGAGGAGTAGCAGGGTTATTGAGGCACCTGCCAAGCTTATAACTATGTTGGCTGCCACAGCGCTCACCCATATTATTGCCAAGACCGTGGGCGTTACTTTGAAGAGTCCGAAGTATGTGAGGAGGGTAAGTGCCACCACAGATTCGCCTACACCGCTGAGAATCGTGGCAACCGCTATTCTCCGACTTCTCCTAGAAGATTCGGCATAGCTGCCTCCAATCCTTGTGGTGAGGTCGTAGATTAGGCCTGCAGAGAGGCTTGCTATCAGTAGATATGGCGCCGGTGCCGGGACTATTGCTAGGAAGATTAGTCCTGAGATGGCGCCCATGATCGTTGTGCTCCACATGCGCCTTGAGTAGGCTGCGGTCATACTCATGGTTAGTCCACGGAAGAAGTGGGCTGGATACCCTCTCAAGGCTGGGCCCAGCAACAGTCCCGAGACTGTTCCGAGGACTGCGTAGAGTGCCGAGATTAGGGCTATTACTGCCAAGTGTTTTGTGGTTTCCGTAACTATACTGGGTTGCATACGATGAATTTCGCGCATTGATATATAAATATATTTAGTTTTCTGCAAATCAAAAGAATAAGTAACACAGCATCCAGAGACAACACAGTGAACATACTCAATTATATGATGGGTAAGTGGGTCTATGGCCACAGCTTACCCATTCAAGCATTGGAGAAGATGCGCATACAACCAGGCGACACACTCTGCATAATAGGCTGCGGCTACGGCGACACAGCAATACATGCAGCGAGGCGATTCGGCAGCAGGGTCCATGCCTATGACATCCACCCACAGTTGGTGGAGAAGACTAGGGTCAGGGTGTCGAGTGTAGAGTGGGTGAGAGTTGCGTATATCAACCCCTATGAGGATGTGTGTCAAGCTGGTGGTCATTGCCTTATAGAGGTTGTTCTGAGCTATCTACGTAGTCCCGGGGATTTTCTGTGCAGGATGGCTGACCTACATCGGTTTGTGGGTGTTGTGGAGATTACTGCTGAAGGATACTTGGATGGTGAACATTACTTTGGAGGTGGGGTAAGGCTGCGCAGCGACTTTGAGTGGCGCGAGATATTCAACTCCCTAGGTCTGGAGATTCTATGGGATGGGGGTCACAATCTCAGCCTCATGAGAAAGTTCTGGGAAGACCTCAGAATCAAGCCTCTCACAACTTTCCACGACATGGCCAAGACGACATCCACATCTTGGAGGAGGGCAGAAGCACGAGATGCCATTAAACGCTTCAGACAACTGTTCAGTGAATATGGAGATTTGTTAAAATGCAAATATTATATTGTACGTAGGTGCGTGTAATATCAGGTAGGGTGAGCAGAGCTGTCAGAGACCCAGTTCGAGATAATACTAGACCATTACAGGAATCCACGCAACTATGGCGAGCTGCCCGATGCCACGGTGAAGGTAAAGGATTCTAACCCATTATGTGGCGACGTCGTGGAGGTCTACCTCAAGCTGGATGACAAGGGCATGATATCTAAGGCCACCTTCAGAGGGCACGGATGTGCCATTAGCCAAGCTTCGGCCTCCATGCTTATAGAGTCTATCCAGAACAGGAATTTGGAGGATGTGGTGAAGCTGGGGAAGAGGGATATCTTCGACATGCTCGGTGTTGAGGTGGGACCTGTAAGAGTGAAATGCGCCCTCCTCTCACTTAAAGCCCTCAAGACCGCCATCTACACATACCTTGGAAAGAAGATAGATTCAGAAGAGTTGGGAGATTAGCCAAGTGTTACTGTATAGCCTTATTGGACACGGCCCACACCAGTATCCGAGTTGAAGCTGGTAAAGGACCCTGTCCACGGCTACATAGCTCTCTCAGACCAAGAGATGCAGCTGGTGGACACCTACGCTGTCCAGAGGCTCAGGCGTATCAGTCAGCTACCATTCGTCCACCTCGTCTATCCTGGTGCTAGACACAGTAGGTTCGATCACTCGCTTGGATGTTTCCACCTTGCAGGCGAGTTCGCCTCACATCTCGGCCTAGAAAGTCATGACGCCAATCTTCTAAAGGCTGCTGCGCTCCTACATGACATAGGACACACACCATACTCCCATCTTCTCGAGACTCTTCTCATGGAGAGAGGTGTTGGGCACGAGGAGTTGAGCGCCCGCATAATCATGGAGGATGACGAGCTGGGTGGGAGGCTTGATTCAGTGGGAGTATCGCCGGATGAGGTCGTGGATATTCTGAGGGGAGGATGTAGGTTGAGCCACCTCATCTCGGGGCCGCTGGACGTGGATAGGCTTGACTTTCTAGTGAGGGATGCCTACTTCACTGGCGCCACATACGGTGTGATAGATGTGAAGAGGATTATCAGACTCTCCACACTATCTAGCGAAGGGCCCGCAGTTGATGTGAAGGGTATAGGCGCCGTGGAGGAGCTAGCCCTAGCCAGATACCACTCATTCGTCAACATATACTTCCACCACGCAGTACGGGCCGCCCAAGTCCTCTTCCTACATGGCGCAGAAAAAATCTTCGAGAATGTTGACCTGGCTAGTATGAGTGTGCACGAGTATCTGGGTTATGATGACTTCACGGTCTGGTGTATGATGCGTGGGAAGAGAGAGACGAGGTGGGTGGTGGAGAGGCTGGAGAGACGTATGCTGCCCAAGAAGGTCTATGAGCGGACGGGCGTGGGTGAGGTTCCTCTGGCGCAGAGTAGACGGAGGCTGGAGGAGGAGATAGCTATGGAGAGTCATGTCAGCTCCGAATGGGTTTACGTGGACTCTTCTCTAGCACCTCCACTCACAAAATATGGGCCGAGCGAGATCAGGCTCTACTCGGGGGAGGGGGTTGTCCAGCCGGAGTCGTGGATTTTAAGGGAGCTGTCCAAGCCCATCCATGTGGTGAGGGTTTACGTGGATAGGTATGTGGAGGATGTGGATAGGGTGGGCGAGGTGGCTGGCCGGGTTATCTCCCAAACCCGATGAGATGCCGCCTCACCTTCTCGGCAATCATATGGGCCACATCGCCTCTGCCACCACGGCCATCCACCAATACCATCCTACCGCTACGCACAAGCCTGAGATAGTTGCGTCTAACCCTTCTGAGAAACCTCATCCTCTCGTACCTTTCCGACCTCCTTAGACGGAGCCTCTCAATAGCCATCCCCACTGGAACATCCAGCAGTATAGAGAGATCAGGCTCAGGTGCTAGACCGTTTATCTGCTCCACCCAGTCCGGCCTACCCGTTAGGGCTGTCTGGTAGGCTATCGAGGAGTGGAGATACCTGTCGGACACTATAGTGAAACCCCTCTTCAGATATGGTTTCACAAATGTTCTGAGATGTTCCAGCCTGTCAGCTGCGAAGAGAAGGGCGACAGTCTCCTCCGAAAGCTTCAGCCTACCGCTGAGATGCTTCCTCACAAGTCTCCCAACAGGCCCTTGGGTGGGCTCACATGTATAAACCGCCCGAAAGCCCTCTCTGTTAAGCCATCGGGTTAGCGTGCGGGCCTGAGTAGTCTTACCCGCACCATCCACACCTTCTACCGCAATCAGACGTCCACGCCTCACATCAGCCACCGGCCTATGGGCAACATTTAAATGGCCTTGAGGCATAATCATACATATGAAGGTCAAGGGCAGGATACATAGTGGCGATGTAACAGAGGGGCCTGAGAGGGCTCCGCAGAGGTCTATGCTCCGTGCGGTGGGCTTGAGGGACGCTGACTTCGATAAGCCATTTGTTGGCGTGGCGAGCACGTGGAATGAGGTCACACCATGCAACCTTCATCTTGATGGTCTGGCCCGCCGGGCTAAGGAGGGTGTGTGGGAGGCCGGTGGGGTTGGCATACAGTTCACGACCATAGCCGTGAGTGATGGTGTATCCATGAACACTGAGGGGATGAAAGGCTCTCTAGTGAGCCGTGAGATAATAGCTGACAGCGTTGAGCTGATGGTCTTCGCCCAGCGTTTTGACGGGCTGGTGGGAATAGCTGGATGTGACAAGAGCCTACCCGGCATAGCCATGGCCATGGCTCGACTCAACCTACCATCAATATTCCTCTACGGCGGTACAATATTGCCCGGCAAATACAAAGGCCGTGACATAACCATACAGGACATGTATGAGGCTGTAGGAGCCTACAGCTCCGGCCAGCTCACATTACAGGAGCTGCTTGAGATGGAGAAAACCGCATGCCCAGGTGAGGGATCATGCGCAGGTCTCTACACCGCCAACACCATGGCCTCAGCATTCGAAGCCCTAGGAATATCACTTCCCGGCACCGCATCCATACCAGCTGTGGACGACCGGGTATATGAGGCGGCCTACAGAGCAGGTGTTCAGGTGATGCGTCTTCTGGAGAACGGTATCAAGCCGCGTGATATCATGACTTTCGAGGCTTTCGAGAATGCTGTCACAACAGTATGTGCCATGGGAGGTTCCACCAACTCTGTCCTACACCTCCCGGCCATAGCCCATGAGGCTGGTGTGAAGCTCTCAATAGATGAGTTTGACAGGGTTAGCAGGAGGACGCCGCATATTGTGGATATGAGGCCCGGCGGTAGATTTGTCATGGCAGACTTGGATAGGGTGGGGGGTATTCCCGTGGTGCTGAAGAAGCTGCTGGATGCTGGTCTCCTACACGGCGACACCTTGACCGTCACAGGTAGGACGATGGCGGAGAACCTCCGAGAGTTCAGGAAGACCGATGGCGGAGATGTGGTTAGGCCGCTGGATAAGCCCATACATCCTACTGGCGGTATAGCCATACTGAAGGGGAACTTGGCGCCTGAGGGCAGTGTGGTAAAGGCCACGGCCTCAGCTATACAGCGCTTCAGAGGAAGGGCTAGGGTCTTCAACTCGGAGGAGGATGCATACAGGACGTTGCTGAAGAGAGAGATAGTGGAAGGCGATGTGGTTGTGATAAGGTATGAGGGGCCTCGGGGCGGGCCCGGTATGAGGGAGATGCTGGCCGTAACAGCCCTAGTAGTGGGACAGGGCCTAAAAGAGAAGGTAGCCCTCATAACTGACGGCAGGTTCTCAGGCGCAACCCACGGTCTCATGGTGGGGCATGTGGCGCCCGAGGCCGCTGTGGGCGGGCCGATAGCCATACTGCGTGATGGTGATGGTGTGGTAGTAGATGTCCCCAGCAGGAGGCTGGATGCGGAGCTGAGTGAGGATGAGATAGCCAAGAGGCTGAAGGAGTGGAGACCCCCGCCACCAAGATATTCTACAGGCGTGCTGGCAAAGTATGCAAGGCTTGTGGGCTCAGCAGCCCAAGGCGCTGTCTGCCATTAATGTGGTGTGTTGGATAATTCTTATGGCCTTGGGTTGGTATGTCTTATCCTATGCCGTCCAGGGTTAGGAGGGGCTGGCCTGGCTATAATGGGG
>JAWAEB010000074.1:0-7614 GCA_038891515.1 Nitrososphaerota archaeon
ACGGAGACATCGAAGACACTATAGAAAAGATGTATGGCCTCTTTAGGTCAGGTGTCTCCCACATCTGCCTAGGTCACCCACTCGGACCCAAACCGCTGGAGACCGTGAAGCTGGTAGCTGAGAAGATTATACCATACATGGCACAAATCAAAAATGGGTAGCAACCCGAGAAAACAGGTTACATCACATATATATCATCCCAAATAGACAGCTAACCATGAAATACTGGTTCCTTGTATCAACTCTAATACTCATTGCCACACTCGCTCCAGTAGCCACCGCACAAGATGTCGTGATAAAGGAGTATGGGTTCTACGGCGCGGTTGACAGCCAATCTAGGGTAATCAACCCAGCGACGGTGGTTGTGGAAGATACTCCAGTAGGCTTCTTCACAACAGCTAATCCCCGAGCCTACCTATACATAGAGTTTGAAACCATCAAAGCACCATTCGAAATAATCTTCGAATGGGTTGACCCCGAAAGCGTAAAGGTAGCGGAAGTTCCTATAAGAGATACAAGAGAGGCAACATTTACGTCATACTGGGTTTGGACCTCCCTAATACTCAACGAAGATCGGCCTCTTGGAGTATGGACGGTAAACATATACTACAACAATGAGAAGATCCTAGAAGCACCATTCCTCCTCCAGACACCTCAAAACATTGCCAACCGAATCAACCAGCTCACCGCAGAGAACGAGCATCTTACCTCCGAGCTTAAAACAGCTATGGACCAGCTGGAGGATCTGCGGACCCAGAACAACCAGCTGGAGTCACAGCTATCCAACCTCAGGGCAGACATCAACACAGCACAGGCCGAAAACAATGCATTGAAAAATACTTTGGAACAGGCCCAAGCTGAGAATAGAAACCTCTCCGACAAACTCTCAACCGAGACAGCTAGGGCCAATAGCCTGGAACAGCAGCGCCTCATATTCATGATAACTACTGGTGTTATGGCTGCCGTAGCAGCGATTGTGGCTGTAGTAGGTAGGCGAGGCAGAACCGTACCAGTCACCCAACCAACACCAGTGCAGCAGGCTATCCAACAGCCACCACCCCAGCTCAACTACTGCCCCAGCTGTGGCGCCCAGCTCCAGTATGTCCCACAGTATCAGAAATACTGGTGCCCAGCCGAGCAGAAATACGTCTGACAAAGGCTGTGGACTAGACTGGGCGCTGGATTTATATAATCATGTTGAGATAAGTAGGTCATGCCGGAGGCCGTTGTCCGTGTTGTGGGTAGGGCTGCACCCCTTGAGGCTGATGATGTAGATACGGACCAGATTATTCCAGCTGAGTTTCTCAAGGTCATAGAGAGAAGGGGCCTTGGAAGATATCTCTTCTACAGGTGGCGTTATGATGATGCGGGGCGGCTTAGAGGTGACTTTATACTGGATAGGCCTGAATTCCGTGACGCCAAGATTCTCGTGACAGGCCGCAACTTCGGCATAGGTTCTAGCCGTGAAAACGCAGTCTGGGCCCTCACCGACTTCGGGATAAGATGTGTGATAGCATCATCCTTCGGAGATATATTCTATAACAATGCAAGCAAGAACGGGCTGGTCTGTGTGAGGCTGGCGGAAGACACTGTTGCGCAGCTCCGTAACATGGCCGTATCCAGCAAACTAACCCTGACCGTTGATTTGGAGAGGCAGGTGGTGGCGCACCCATCGGGTGAGATACGTTTTGATATGGAGCCCCACATACGTGAGAGACTGATAAAAGGGTTGGACGACATCCAGATAACCCTCACCCAGTACCGTGATAGGATAGATGCGTATGAGAGGAGGATGCCAGAGTATCTAAAGCCAAAGCTGCGAGGGTTCCTAGCCGAGTGACCTATTCAACACAGCAGCTCATTAGCTGTGATGACCTTAGAAATGCTCGGGCTGAGAGTTTGATGGCCTCGGTGTATGTTGGGAAAACGTGTATTATATCCACCATGTCCATCACAGCCTTACCGTGAGGGTTACCTCAATGATGTATTCTGCGGCGTTGGGTGAGAACATGCACTCCCAGCGCCCTCCTAGTTTCAGGGGCTATCACAAGCTATTCTGGCCTTGGCGATATCCTCCAACAGTACAACCCTACATGAGCATGTGCCAAGCCTCGCCCTCACCACCTTCTCAGTCAAACCGAAAGAACCCACCTGAGGCTCTGTGAAGACCACTATGGGGACAAACGCTCAGTCCATGGTGGCCGCTTCCAACGTGGTTGTGGACGCTGACACTAACCGCTTGTTATTAGTATAAACTTATATCATACATATACGCGTAATATATCCATGAACTGGGTGGTAGACATATGTCAGAAACCTCTGCGCAACTTAACGGTCTGAACCTTGAGAAGCTGAGGGAGATTGTAAGGGATGTGGCATCGCAGCCGGATAAGGCTGAGGAGCTGAACAACTGGAGAGCACGTGTTAGATGGCTGGGAGGATTTAGGGCAAGGGCCTATGTGAGGGACCACACCTTCACCATAGACGAGCCCTCAGACTTGGCAGGTGTGGACACAGCGCCCAACGCAGTCGAATACGTGCTATCAGCCTTGGGCGGATGCCTAACGGTTGGCTTCGTCCTCAACGCCACAAAGAACAACATCAGGATAGATGACTTGGAGGTGAGTCTTGAGGGTAGGATAGACAATATCCTCACATTTCTAGGCCTGAGCGATGAAGGTCATCCTGGATACCGTGAGATAGCGGCAAAGCTCTATGTCCGCTCACCAGCAGACCCCAAGACCATCCAAGATATCTGGCGCAAGACCATCGAGACCTCACCCGTAGGAAATACACTCACTAGAAACGTAAAAATAATCCCAGAAGTATCCGTGGTAGACTAGCCTCATGGTCGAGCCTTTCACCATCACAGTTGTCGGTAGCTGGCCTAGGCCAACATGGCTTCTGGCCGAGCTTAAGCGGAAGAATCGGGGCGAGATATCATATGAGACGTTCAGCATAGTGGCGGATGAGGCTGTCCTCCTAGCCGTTAAGTATCAGGAAGATGCAGGCATCGAAATAGTGAGTGATGGAGAGCAGCGGAGGGATAACTTCTACTCATTCGTTGCTGACAAGCTGGACGGGATTAAGCTGATGACCGTGGCCGAGGTGATGGATTATGTGGAGGATAAGTCGAGGTATGAGCAGATGTTGAGGGCCCTAGACGTGCCAGCCTTCGCCATCAAAAGCCCTGTAGCGGTCGGCACCATCAAGAAGAAGAGACCCATAGCCTTGGATGAGCTGGAGTTTCTCCGCAAACACACCAAGCATGGGATTAAGATACCGCTGCCAGGCCCGTATATGCTTACAAGGGCCAGCTGGATAGACCCAGTATCACGAAACGCCTACTGGGATAGGGAGGACCTGGCCAAGGAGTATATACGGCTTCTGAGGGAAGAGATAAACCGGCTACGTGATGGTGGTGCATCCTTCATACAGCTGGACGAGCCCACCCTCACCGAGATAGTATACGGCCAATCAGCACGCCAAACCTTCATGTGCGCAGCCATCTTCTCCAAGGTGGACCCGAAGGAGGAGCTTGGATTCGCCACAGAGCTGATCAACAGAACGGTCAAGGGCTTGTCAGGTGTGAGGATTGGGATACATGTGTGCAGGGGCAACTGGAGCACCCGTGAAGAGTCCCTGCTGAAGGGAGACTACAGCCCCCTCATTCCATACTTCCAAGAGATGAAGGTTGACCAGTTCGTCCTAGAGTTTGCCACACAGCGTGCAGGCGAGCTATCAGTCTTCAAAGACGTCTCAGACATTAGGGAGCTGGGACTGGGCGTGGTAAACCCCAGAACAGAGACGGTTGAAACCCATGAGGCTATAGTTGCAAAGGCTGAGGAAGCCGTCAAATACTTCGACCCAGACAAGATATTCCTCAACCCCGACTGCGGGTTCGGAACATTCGCCGAATCACCTGTCAACACATCATGGACAGCCTACGGGAAGCTGAAGGCCATGGCTGAAGCCGCCCGAACGCTCCGAGAGAAGTATGGCTGATAGAAGGGTTCTGAACTAAGTATGGATATGTATGGAATCCATACTTAATCCTTGAGCCTCATCGCCCTTGGTCTCCTCAGGGTTCATCGGAGACCTCATGCTCCAGAAATACGTGGAGTACAAGTCTGCATGGAACGGCTACGCCACCGTATATACGAGGGCGAAGGGCACATCGAAGACCTGCTCCAGATGCGGGTATTATAATAAAGACCTAAGAGGAGCGGGTATATTCAAATGTCCAAACTGCGGACTTGTAATCGACAGACAGAAAAATGCATCAATAAATCTATGGAACGAATTCCTTAGGATGTGGGGAGTTATGGGCTCCCCCCGAAAGGAGCAAAGCCCCATGATGTAATCGTGCTTAGAGTTTTGTCTGTTCATGCTTCTGCTCCTTGTCCTAGCAATTCTTTCCTTGAAGTTTCTTAAATCCTCGAATATATTTGTTCTATCCGATAATTGTTTTGCAAGTTTATGCAATACATCACTAACCCTGTTTCTCTCCCTTGAACTGTGTTTCCTCAGTAGCTTCTTCCTCTTTTTTCGGGCAGCTTCTGTATAGTCCTTCTCTTCATCTCATATGTTCTGTGAATTGTGTAGATTTCCTTCAGACTTATCGAGTGATGATTCTGGCCGTCGAAGCCGTCTAAGGTTAAGAGGTTTGTGTCCCATGCCATCGGGTCTTTAATCTTCAGCTCTGTCTCTTTTCTAACAGTTATTATGATCCTGTCCTGTTTGAGTATAAGTTCACCGAGCTCAAACCCCCCTATCCTACTCCAGCACCATGTCTTTCTTAAATCCATAGTTATGCTTTCTTCGTGAGGTCTTACTGAGATTCTGAGAACACCATCCCTATAACTGTAAAGCGTCTCCTTAACTCTAACAATTTTCCTCCTCAGTTCAGGCCTTCTTCTCTCAGCTTTTCCACGAAGGTATTTTTCCTCCACGATTCGAGTATAGAATATGCCTGTTTTATCGCAGAATCCACGTAATGCTTGGAGTAACCCCATCCTTTAAGATGCTTGTCTCTAAGCTCTTTTCTAAAAGCCCTGTCCTTCCTTAAAAACGGTATAAGCCTCTTACCCCTAATTTTCCATACAACGTTTTTCCACAAGTCGTCTAAGGTAGCGTTTAAGATGCGCATATAATCCTCTATAAGCTCGTTTACCTCAAGGCTGTGCGGTATCGAATATGCCTTAGCCAACAAGCTTCTGGACACCTTCAACAACCTCCTTGTATTTATGAGACCTCATACCATAGAGCTTTCCAGCGAAATGGGCGACTATAGTGATTAAGTCTTCCACGAACTCTTCCTGAGGTGTTTTCTCCTCGTGATTTATTACTTCTATCTCGGTTCCAAAGGCTGAGAACGTCCTCTTTAAAGTCTCAAACCCAAACCTTGTAAGCCCATCTTTGTAAGCGACTATGACTTTAGAGGTTTTCCTTTCAAAAACCGTTTGAATGAGCTTTAAGAAGTTCTTCCCTTCTTCATTAAGCCCAGAACCTACGTCTAAAAGGATTTGAACATCCCCATACCCATGCCAGAAGCCCTCTCACCACCACAGCCCCCTCATCCAACAGGAATAGGGACACACTACACCTAGCCCTGAACAGCCTCCTGAATCCTGGGAGCCTCTGAACCCACTTCCAGACAGCCACATGACTCCTGTCGATGAAAGGCTTAAGAGCCCTGGAGACGCATCTAAAGCTCAGGCCTAGGGCCACGAGGTACAGACCATAGAAGACCAATGGGTAAGCAGTTCTACAACCAACAAACATGACAGAACAACCGCAGCCCCAGGCCAAAGGCCTTAAGTTAACAGAGCCGTGATGAATTGCCGATGGATTTAAATGATTGTTTAGGATAATGTTCTTGAGATGAAGGTTAGGAGGACTATTAAGGCTAAGATTCTTGAGCTTCGTAAAGGTAAAGTGGAGCTTTGAGACGTGAATACAAAAACTGGCAATGCTATCTTCGGGGGATAAGGATGCTCCATTGTATTCTGCTACAAGATAGCAGGCTGATAGGCTCCTAAAAGGTTTGGAGAAAGGTTCGATTCAAACAAGAGCAAACAAGAGTATCCTTTGATTCTGAGAAAGGATGTCTTCAGGAAGGATACCAAGCTTACGCCTTATTGGCTCAAAGTTACTATATACGGAGTTATAGGCGGAGTAGACGTTCCAATAAAGACCCATTAGTCGCTATTGTTGTTAAGACTTCCTGCACTTAGGGACTAGGGCCTCAACAAAATCTGTAGGACAAGAAAAATCTTTCGGTCAGTCGGATGGGCTCTGTTAACTTAAGGTCTTTGGTCTGGTGTTTTCTCGTTGTTTTATGTTTTTGGGAGAGGGAGCCTTACCCGCTGGTCTTGTACGGCCTCTACCTAGTCTTCCTTGGCTTGAGCTTCAGGAGGTTCTTCAAGGCTGGGTGTAGGGTATCCATTTTCCTGGTATGAGGCGGTGGTGGTTGGAGGCCTGATGGCACGGGTTTGTTTGCTTAAGAGCCTTTCAGCAAGCGTATCCCAGGCTTCTGGCTCTCATGGAGGGGGAACGACATCCATGCTGAGCTATTCCTATTGAGCCTCGTGAAGGCTTATGGAAGCCATCCGGTCTGGACCGATGGAGCGCCCTAGTACCCTGAGTCATGCACAAGGCTCGGCTTAGCCCACCGCAGGTATAGGTTTGGGGATTGGGTTTAAGAAGCCATGGAGAGGGCTGTCCAACTGCTCAAGGACGGGGTGGAGAGCTTCGACACCCAAATACCCATGCAGAGGGAGGGATTGTATGCTTGAGCATGTCTGGAGATGGCTTAGCCTACTCCAGCTTTTGAGCCAGCCAGAGACACTAACCATAATCCATAACATCAGAGGGGTGATGACGATGACTTAACAGAGCAGATGGCAGACGTAACTGTTTAAAAGGCAGGTTTGCCGCCCCGTCTTATGCAAAGGCCGGGCAGGTGGTCAGAGGAGCAGAAGTATGAGGTCATCCGCTCAAGCTTGGGCAACGCACTCATCAACCTGAAAATTCTCATAGGCTCTGGTCATGTACAGGAGATGGGGCTTCTCACTCTGGAGGAGAGAGAAGTACTGGTTAAGGCGGCTTCGGTTGTTCAGGATGTTCTGAAGAGGGCCAAGGAGAAGGGCATAGTAAAGTAGCCTTAATATTGATAAAGTTTAGGGTCTCTCGCTTGGCTATTGGGTCGTCTAGGAACGGTAGCTCCATATCATGTGTGAACTCACGGGTCGCCTGTAGCCTACGCGAGTTCATATCTGTTTATATATGCTGTCCTACAATTGCTACAATATACATCTCACTTAATAGTGTGGTGTAAATGCCGGGGGATAAACCAGCGCATCTCATAATCCGATGCTTTCCGGATAGTAGGGTATTTAAAGCTTGGATGGGCTTTTCCTTTCCTGTGACTCTTCTAGCCCTGAGCTTAGGGTATTTTAGGTGCCTGGCTTTTTTATAACCCCGAAGTTTATGACGACAACAATACCTAGGCATGACCATAGGGCAAGGTCTGAAAGAAACCGCGGGCTTTATAGATACCGGGTGACTGTTCTCGAGGAGCCCCCAAAATCTCTAGGCGGGTTCCAGATTTTC
>JAWAEB010000075.1:0-7323 GCA_038891515.1 Nitrososphaerota archaeon
TCGGGATATTGCAGATCAAGGTCCTCACTTGATAAGACTTCACCTTCATCTACAGGGTCCCATACAACCTCTAACCCAAGTAATCTATCTCCTATATTACCCATCTCTCTAATCAACTCCACTAGCTTCACCACATCGGTTATTTGAGTCTTCTGAAGTATTGGTGGATTGAAGGCAACTGCTATACTTACAACAATATATTCAGCAACCTCCATCTCCTCTGATGGGATGTTTCTCAACCCGCCCAAGACTTGGAAGAAGACATACCACTGAGTGGCCATGAGCACTAGGATGAGGGCCCTCAGCTCATCGGTTTGGGGTAGCGCGGATGATATGACTGGGTAGAGGATGGTTACGGGGATCGAGGCTAGCACTTGAAAGAGCGTTGTTACAGCGCCTGTCAGCCTGCGGCTTCTGAAGATGAGAAGAGCCACCGGCAAGCTCCAAGCTATTGATGCTGCAACGCCCGCAGCCACCCTGAGGAGAGAGTATGCTGTGGATGTGAGGAGGTTTACCGGGCCTATCGTAGCAAGAGCGTTTCGGAGGTCTTCCAATGTTTTTATCACGTCGGTTGTGTTGGTGGTTGTAGCCAGCAAAACTAGGGTCAGAATCGTAAAGAATACTATGTTGCGGAGAATTGACCAATGTCCGGTAACCTTCTTGGTTATTCCCGCAATAGCTTTGTGGATCTCTATGTTGTGGTGTGGGACCTTCGTCACCCACCTGAACCCGGCCCACAACTTGACTAGGGGTACAGTACTACGCCCCGTCACCTGAGTCTCGGCCGTTGTCTGGGAACTACGCTTCTTCTCTGTGAGTCCCGCGAGCGGTATGAAGACAAGTACGTTGGTGGCTACTGCAGCTATTACCAGCAGGGTTAGCAGTATGAGTACACCCGACATGTCGCTTCGCTCAGTAAACTCCGAGATAACAGAGCCAAGTCCGAAGAGATTTACGCCGGACTGTCCCAAGGATAGTATCTCACTCCCTACAAGGAAGAATATACCGTTGGACCATGAGGGCTGAAGGTTCTGCATGACCCTAGGTATGGAGGCGGGAATGTAGATGTACCTCACTCTGTCCATGAATGAGAGGCGCATAGACCTAGCTGACTCCATAAGGTCTGAGCCTATAACCTTCGTGGACTCGTAGACCGCAAATGTGATGTTCCAGACCTGCGACGTGAAGACCAGGAAGATTGATGCTATCTCAGCTCCGAGTACTGGCATGAAAGTGTAGAAGCCGTAGAGGGCTATAGGGAAGAAGCCGAGAATCGGGATTGACTGGAGAATGTCCAGCAGTGGGATGATTACACGCTCGGCATGTCTGCTAGTACCTGCCACTATCCCCACCACTAGGGAGAAACCCACCGAGATGGCTAGTGCAACGCCCATCCTCAGCCATGACGCTCCTAGGGCGGCGGCCGCCACGACCAGTGTATCAGCGGGTCCCAAACTCGTTAAAAATCAATGAAAGACGAGGGTTTATCCCTTTTCCACACCCTCACGTAAGATTTGAGTGACGAAATAAAGAGGTAGACTGCGGAGGAATTCCCTGTATGGCGTGTCTGGTATGCAGGGATGGATGGTTAGAGATCTAGCGATAGCTATTCTCTTTACAATCTCACCAATCAGAAAATCTGCTGACGGCGTTTTAGGAGATATGGACCTCAGCATCCAGTCAAACCTACCTGTCTTGGATGAGATGAGGAAACGGATAAACCTCTGCCTAATCTCCGCCACGAGATACGCCATCCGACCTTGACGCGTCCTCTTAATAATCTCGTTCAGGTCGTCTGCAAGCTGATACGCAGTCCCAAGTTCGAGCCCATATTTCTTCATAGCTTCGGAAGCCTGCGGGTCGGCCTCCGCTAATATACACCCTGCCTGAGCAGCAGCTTCAAAGAGCGAAGCTGTCTTCTCCCTAATCAGAAGGATGTACAATCCGGAAGATGGGTTGAACTGGGAAATCACCTCATCCAAGATGCCCTTGGAAGCCTTATCCCAAGCCTCAACGAAGACCTTCGCAATCTCCAGACCCTTCTCAAGAACTGTCGAGAAAGCCAAGTTTATCATCCTATGCCCCTCTAGAAGAGCCTTCCCAACACCCACCTGCCTCCAGAGTGAGGGGGCTCCTCTACGCCTATAATCTATGTCTAAGATGTCGTCGTGAACCAAGCTGGCGCTGTGGGCTATCTCCAATGCGGCAGCCACATCAAGAGCCTTCTCATAATCCTTCCCACCCATGGCCTTGAAGACCATCAGGAGGAGTATTGGCCTAAGCCTCTTCCCCCCGCTGAGGGCCCGCTTCAGAAAAAACCTATCCACTCTCTGGCTTATTTTCCTTTCGAGAGCCCCCTCTATGTCCCTTCTCATTTCAGAGACGATGGCCTCAAGGGTTGTCGCAGCCAGAATCGTCAAGGACGCCTTTACCGCAGAGCTATTCTCTGCCTATCCGTTTTATAAGTATTACAGGTGACTCGATATCCTCGAGACGAGAACCCGCTTGGGAACAGCGCCTATGACGGTGTCCACAGGAACTCCGCCTTTAAAGAACATCAGGGTGGGTATACTCATTATGCCAAACTTAACTGTGGTTTCCGGGTTTTCATCAACGTTGAGCTTCCCAAAAACAACCCTGCCCGCGTACTCTCTCGCCAGCTCCTTAATAATAGGAGCTATCGCCCGGCATGGGGCACACCAGTCCGCCCAGAAATCCACCACCACAAACGGATACTTGGAGATAAAACCGTCAAAGGTGGCGTCGGTAAGTTCAACCGGCTCATCTATAATGGACTGTTGATGCCTAGGTTCCGCGATTCTCGACAACATCTCAGCCATCTTTCTCAATTTTATTCTCTCCAGCTCATCGTCCATCTTACTCGCCCACTCGGCCCAAAACCTTCTAATAAACACTTTAGATTATGGCTTTGATGGTAAGACCAAGACTTAAATCAACGCTCCGCACTAATCAGACTGAATGTCTGAAGATGAGTCGGAGTTTCTCGATGCTGTTGTAATAGGTTTTGAGGATGATGACTGTGTTGTCTCGGTAACGTCAGGACTAGGCAATCTGGATGTGGGTGACTTGGTGGGTCGTGAGGTTTTTTATGAAGATTTTAAGGGAGTAGTATGGAAGGGCAGGGTTGTGGACATCTACGAGGACGACACCCTACGTGTTAGGTTCCAAAGTGAGGCTATATCCGAGGGTGGCCCGTCTGGGCTTGGTCAGGGCAGTCTTGTGAAGATACCTGCGAGGCCAAAGTGAGGGTTAAATAAATAACACTTCATATAAGATGTGTCGGGATTGTTGCTGAGGTCAAGACTTGAGGTTTTGAAACGGGGGCACAAGAAGACCGGATCCAGCAAAATCTCTGAAGAATATCTTGAGGCGATCTACGAGTTGACGACAGCTACCCACAAAATGGTGAGGCCGATAGATGTCTCCAGAGCTCTCAACGTCAAGCCAAGCACCGTCAATAAGGTGCTCCGCCGCCTCCGGGAAATGGGATACATAAACTACGAGCCATATAGGGTTCTCAAGCTCACACACCGGGGTGAGGAGGCTGTGGGTAGGCTTAAACGGCGTCATGACTCACTTTCAGCAGCGCTTCAGCAGCTGGGGATGGACCCGATGACCGCCGAGCTGGAGGCTGAGAGGATGGAGCATAGTCTCAGTGAGGAGTCGGCTAGGCTGTTTGAGAGGTTGGGTGAAGTTCTAATGGAAAACTCGGATGTGGCGGAGCGGGTGAGGAGTTTAATGGGCAGTGATCAGAAGGCACCATCACGAAATACGTAGAGATATTACGGTTTTTGCAACTACCTATTGGAGCTCTTAGCAGACTGCGAAATGCTTATACGATAACTCCTGGAAGAGGCTCCGGAGATGGTCGTCACGATACTGGACACAACCTTGAGAGAGGGCGAACTCTTCAAGATGTTCCCCCGCTCTGTGCGGGTGCAGGTAGCGGAGAAGCTGGCTGAGGCAGGCGTAAGGCGGATCGAGCTTACCGTTGACTATCCCCCCAGGACATTCGAGGCGGATCTCCAGCCAGTTCTTCAGGCCTTGGATGGTAAGGGTGTAGAGGTGATTCTACATGGGCGTGCTTATGATGAGGACCTAAAGTCCATGGCGAAGTATCGTGTTCATGGGTGTGCCGTCTATATCTCCGTAAGCCAGCTTCATCTACAATATAAGCTCCATGGAATGACCTACGAAGAAGCCCTATATCGCCTTTCTCTCAGTGTGAAGAGAGCTAGGGAACTAGGGTTTAGATATGTGCGGGCCACTCTCGAAGACGTTTCAAGGACATATCTATTGGAGGGTGAGGATGGTGTGAGGAAGATTGTGGAGGCTGCAGAGAAGCTGAGGGATGCCGGTGCATCATTGGTCAGCATACCAGATACTGCTGGCCTCCTTTCACCCAGAATGGCTGCGGAGATGATACGTGCCATAAGACGCGGGACCGACGTTCCCCTTGCAGCCCACTTCCACAACGACTATGGAATGGCTTCAGCCAATACTGTGGAAGCTGCGCTGGAGGGTGTTGAGGAGGTGCACGTCTCCCTTATGGGTATAGGCGATAGGAATGGTATAGCAGACCTGTATGAGGTGGTCTCCGTCCTAGAGGACATTCACGGATTGGACACAGGGATCGATAGGAAGTCACTCAGGCGACTTTATCAATTCTTCACGAGAATTACTGGGATGAGACTACATTGGAGACACCCCCTCTCGGAAGAGGCTAAGACCATAAGGGCTGGAGTCCATCAAGCTATGGCTGTGACCAAGCCCGAGGGATACATGCCATCCAAGAAGCTAGCATATGACTTTACGGCACCCACCTATAACCTAAGCCCATATGTTAGCCATAGGCTGGTTGCTGCAATCCTTGGACGCGGAAGAAGTGAGGAAGATGTCCGGCGCCTCACAAACATTCTAGCCGAGGAGGCGAGGGCAAGCAGCGGTCTGCTCAGCGTCATGAGGGTTAGGGAGATAATAAGTAGGGAGACTGGTATGGATCTCGACCCATCCCATCTAGCCAGCTTCCTAACAGGTGAAAGGGTCTACGTTCTGGCTAAGCTTAACCCAAGGTTTCCGGCTGGGGAGATAGTTGCGGACCTGATGGGATGGGATGAGGTGGAGTCTGTTGATGAGGTCTACGGTGATGTGGATATTGTGGTGACAGGGAGGATGACCTATTCTCCCGACAACTTTGTCAACAGACTTAGGCAGAAATACGGGCAGGCCCTCGAAAATGTAAAGGTTCTCGTCACTGATTAGGTCTCTGACTCACGTCCGATAAAAACCCTAGGAAGCCCTCTGAGATAGGTACCAGTCCTCCCCATGACCCTCATTAGGTCCGTGACACTTACCACCCCCACAACACCAGCATCCCCCACTACCACCAGTCTCTTTACATTTTGGTCGGCCATGATATCGATAGCCTCATCGAGTGTGGCGCCCTCACCCACAACTATGACTGGAGAAGACATGACCCTGTCAATCCGAGTTCTCTTGGCTGGCAACCCCTTGGCCAAGACCCGCCTCACCAAATCCCTCTCCGTGACTATGCCCACAAGCTTGTCATCCCTCATTACCACGCAGCTACCCACACCCCTCTCAGCCATTAGAAAAGCGGCCCGGTATGCGGAGGTGTCAGGTGATACTGTCAGTACGTTCCTTGTCATCACATCTCTGACTAGCTGTCCATCGCCTTTTTCCATGTCAACTCCGTCCAAAACCATCCTATATGTTGTCCCACCCATCAACAACCTATTTAAATACCGATGTTCAGAAAGCTGGTGGTGGTCCTTGAAAGTTCCTGCCAAGGTGCAGACGTATTGTCCTAAGTGCAACAGCCACACCGAGCACACGGTCTCCCTCTATAGGAAGGGAAAGGAGAGGAAAATGGCTCTGGGTGCCAGGAGACATGAGAGGGAGCTACATGGGTATGGAGGGCAGAAATACCCTATTCAGAGGAAGAAATCCAAGACAACCGATAAAAAGACCCTCGTGCTCAAGTGCGGCAGCTGTGGTCGAATGGTGATGAGGGAGGGAGTTAGGCTCAAGAAGCTGGAGCTGGTGAGATAGCTATGTCGGAGGTAAGCTGGGAGAAGCTTATCCCCAAGCCATCCTCAAGATTCCTCCAGGTGGTCTGCAACGAATGCAGCAACAGACAGATAGTCTACGACTCGGCCAAGATACAGATCAAATGCAATGTCTGTGGATCAGTATTAGCCTACCCCAGGGGAGGTAAGGCGCACATCGTCGCTAAAGTTGAGAGAGTCTATGACTAGTGGAAAGGAAGTACCCCAATTGGGCGAGCTGGTGGTGGGACGCATATCTGAGGTGAAGGACTACGGAGCATATGTGACGCTGGAGGATTATCCGGGGGTTGAGGCCCTCATACATGTCTCGGAGATATCTCTCAAATGGGTGCGTAACATCAGAGACCATCTGAAGGAGGGTCAGAGAAACATCTTCAAAGTTATCAGGGTCAACCCAGAATCAATGCAGGTGGATGTGTCTCTTCGGCGTGTCTCCAAGAGAGAGAGGGAGAAAAAGCTGCTGGAGCTGAAGAAGAAGCAAAAGGTCCAGATAATCATTAGAGGCATGATGGAGAGGGTTAAATCCATGTCCGACAACCCCCTGCCGAAGATGCTCGAGTCAGCCGGTGGAGACATACTCCAGCTTTACGGACTTTTGGAGGAGATAGCTGAGGGAAAGCCTGCCAAGGAGCTCTTCCCCTTCCTAGATGAAAAAGTAGTACAGGCACTAGAGGAGGCTGTGTCCGAGGAGATTAAGCGTAAAGAGGCTGTGATGAGAGGCGAAGTGGTCCTGAAGTGTGATGGTGGGCTTGGTGTTGAGGTGATAAGGAAGGCTGTGACTGAGTGTGAGTTGTTGGCGCAACCCGGTGAAGGCATTGAGGTTAGGACGAAAGGTGCGCCGGCCTATAGTGTGTGGGTTAGGGCTGCTACTGCTGAGAGGGCTTCCCAACTATTAGAGGAGGTTTACAAAAAGTTGGAGGAAGTGATGGCACGTGAAGGCGGTATGGCTGAGATTAAAGCCGCTTAGCTTGGCTATCAGCCCTCTCTATTCTGAAGAGTAAGGACCTACGCCTAACTATAACGGTCTTCCCCTCCGATTTTTGATATTTGGCGTTAACCTCCACATCCATGGGTAGAGGCTCCTGGGTCGTCTCAACCTCCAGCTCCCTCATGTTAGGGCCGAAATCCACATGCCTTCCCTTTCCCAGCTTAACCTCCATGCCGAAAATCTGGAACCCGCCTAGGGATTTTGGGGGCTCCTCGAGAACAGTCA
>JAWAEB010000076.1:0-7229 GCA_038891515.1 Nitrososphaerota archaeon
TGAGGACGAAGCAAGAATTATCCAACACACCAGTGATTTAGAGATGAGTTCGCATGTATAAATCTATAGGAGTGGCTTACAGGTAGTTGGATGGGATGTCCGGGTACGTTGGATAAACAGGGGCTTGGCCGCCCAAATCCCCCTCGAAGCCGGTGTGAATGTCGGTGAGGTACACCCTTTTATACAGAGTCACCCATCAATAGAACGGATAAAACCCGATGAGCACTACAGAACACAAAAAAGAAATCCTAAAACTCCTCAAGGAGGATGAGGAGTTCCGCTACGCGGTCGCGGGGCTCCTTGGCCTAGAAGAGATCCTGAAAAGACTCGACAGAAACGAAGCCGAACTCATCAGGCTGAGAGAGGACATGCTGCAGGGTTTCAAGAGACATGATGAAGAACTGGCAAGACTCAGAGAGGAAACGAACAAACTAAGGGAGGATATGATCGCAGGATTCAGGAGACATGATGAAGAACTGGCCGAACTGAGAAAAGAAACAAACAAGCTAAGGGAGGATATGATAGCTGGTTTTAAGAGGCATGATGAGGAGATAGCCAAGCTAAGGGAGGATATGATTGCCGGGTTCAGGAGACATGATGAGGAGATAGCCAAGCTAAGGGAGGATATGATAGCTGGTTTTAAGAGGCATGATGAGGAATTCATTAAACTAAGGGAGGATATGAAAACCGGATTCATACTCATCAACCGCCACCTCGACGCCATAGGAGCTAGGTGGGGCATCATGGCTGAATCAGCATTCCGCGAAGGGCTCAGAGGTGTTTTAGAGAAGGAGATTGGGTTGTCTGTGGAGAAGTGGACCTCATACGACGAAGAGGGCGTCGTCTATGGATATCCCAGCGTTGTAGACATTGACATAGCTATTAAAGACGGTAAAACAATCCTAGTAGAGGTTAAGTCCCATGTTAGACGCTCCGATGTCACCGAGTTCCGGAAAAAGATAGAGTTCTACAGCTTGAAAACGGGAAAGACGCCCGAGAGGAAACTGATTATTACACCGTATGCAGAAGACGAGGCCTTGGAAGCGGCAAAGCATCTTGATATTGAGGTCTACACAAGAGTATAGTAAGGGTTCTTTTTGCCTCATTGAGGGTTTTCAGCCTCTTAACTTAGACCCTTTTGAGTTCATCGGACTGTCCTTGACGGTAGGATAGAACCCAACCCATTCTGGGAGAAATGGGGAGAGACCCCCGGGAAAAAGATTGTTGGGGGTGTTCAGCCGGACATCATAGCCGTAAACCCAAGCCCTATCCAATACTATCGTCGGCTCTGAAACATCTAGGTAATCCAGTTGTAATGTTGACACAGACTAAATCTCCTCTATCAGGAATATTGTGTCTGCCAGACTGGTCCAAGGTAGTTTAAGTCTTAATGCACTCCTTATACTCACATACAAGCCTTAGTAGTATGCAGCACTGTCAACTTTTACTTAGGGTTTTTCCAGTAGGCCTATGGTCTGGTTCTTTCTTGTGGTGTCATGCATGTATTTGATTATCTTGTAGGCTTTTCAGGTTCCATAATTATTACAGAGGGCTTATTGGCTTAGGGATGTTAGTGGGAGATATTGTCTGACCCATGCTTCTAGGGAGAGTGTTTAGATGAGGTACTGTCAAGTTAGGGTTGTGTAGGTTTATCTTTTAACTGGTTTTGTTTGGAGGTCTGTTCTTTTACAGATACAGATTTATCCCTTTATAAACCATTCTAGAGTAAAGGTAATACCATCATATCAGAAGAAAATATCAGTCAGACCTTAACTTGACAGTACCCTTCATAACAATAACACGCATAATAATATGTTTGAGATATGGAGTTTGGAGACGAGTTCCGTAATAAAAAAGTCGTGTGGTAAAAAGTCGTCGTGACCAAGCTTGATGGTTTATACCTTGATAGAGGGGTTATACATTCACCGGTGTAATAACAAGCCCGCCGCACCTTTCCCTAGGCCTTACTACTGGTGTCGGTGTTCTATATGTCTAGGAGAAATCGCAGGACGTTTTTCTCCCCATCTATCTCCATGAAAGCGTAGGTAGGTGATTTGACCGCTGTTCCCGTCTTGTGTTTCATCCTGTCGTAGGTGACGCCGCCGACCTCACCCTCAATCCTGTAGCACTCGTTCTTTACTATCTTCTTGACCCTAACCTCTGTCCCGACAAGTTGGTCAAGCTCGAAGACATGTAGAAGTTTTTCAAGCCAGTCGTAGAGGAGTTCCTGCGGGTCAGCCCCTTCCGCGCTGACTTCCACCCGTCTCTCAACTCCCTCTGCTTCTGGTATGATTGTTCTGTAGAGGGCTAGGCCAGCCTGCTCGAAAGCCTTTTCCAAGGTGGGCCCCCATGCTTCTATGCGTATGTCGGACATGTGGGGTAGCTGTCTGAAACCCTCTTTCGTCATACCTCCCATTCTTCGGGTGTTATCTCACGTACCCGGGGCTCCCTTAGCCTTATCAAGAGGGCTATAACCGATACGGCCGCTACGAATGTGACCCCTCCGAAGACTATCATCCTAGCGGTGGTGGGCTCCATGGTGGGCTGCTCCTGCTGTGTTGTCTCCGCGGTCTGGGCTGCCGTGGTCTTCCTGATCGATATTGTGGCTGTGTACCTGGCTTCGCCGCCGACACCTCCGTTGTTGGAGAACTTGAGGTAGAAGGACTGTGTCTCTGTCTTCTCCCAGGGGAGGCTGAGCTCAGCCCGGCCGTTGGTTGTCTTGTTGGACTTGAGTCCGAAGATATCCCTGTCGAGGATGGCTATATCCAGAACCGAGTTTTCAGGTGTTGACGAGACTTCCACGATGATCTTGTCACCTCTGGTGAGGCTGGCCGAGAAGGTGTAAAAGTCTGTATGGTCATTGCCTCCGCTGGATGATGAGAGGTAGCCGGCTATCGTGGCGGGTGTCTCCGCTGATAGGCTGCCTAGGTCCACGGCCCTCTCTGGCTTTCCTGGTGCGTCTCCGCCTCCATAGTCCGAGGTATCTTCCAGGGTTACCAGTATCTTATAGTTGCTTTCCACCGGTCTCGCCTCTGAGAACTGCCCCACCTTAAAGCATAGGGCTGGCTGTCCCCATTCAGGGCTAGCCTCCATCCATGAAAACGTGGCCGTGGTTTTCTCCCGGCCCACTATGAGCTGCTCACCGGCTATTCTGGCGAAGCTCTTGGGCTGGGCCTCCCTCAGGAGTATCATGCTGATGGCTGTGCTGATATTGGCGCTAACCTCCACATTCACTGTAATCCGCTGGCCGGGCCTTATGCCCTCAAAGCGGTAGAAGTGGTCTTCCAGCCTCTTAGCCAGCACACCTTCTATGGGCGGCACCCCAGCCTGTAGGTCGAACTTCCTGTCCGCGCCTATGCATGGGTCTGTCATCTGACCCGATAGTAGGGGCGTAGCTGTGATGAGGAGTAGCACGGGCACCATGACTACTACTGGGTTGAGACGCATCCCGTCCTCCCGCCCAATATTCCCTAAAATATCTTTCCCATAGTGGGTGTGTTCGAGATACCCCGATATGGCTCACAGATGAGTCCTAGGAATATCCTCAGCCAGTGGGGCCCCAATTCATGACGCCATAGCGGATGAACATATTTTATCACCCGCTCCTAGTTTGGGCCGTCTCTCTAGAACATGTCCCTCAATCTGGAGGTTGAATAGTCTTGCCAACAACCACCCCCCTGCAGCCGCATCTAGGCCCACCCCCTCCCAGCCATCTTCACACCTATACGACTCGGAGACAGGCTCACTAGGTCCCACCTGTTAGTCCAAGCCTCCCTCTTATCTCCGCTATGTCTCTCTCCATCTTCGCGAGCCTTTCATCGAGTATTGCCCTCAGGTCTTTTCTGAGTTCTCTGACCTCCTTGAGGGTCTCACGGCCTAGAGCTAGGGACTCATCTCTGAAATCCCTGAACTCCTGTCTAAGGTCTCTAAAGTCTAGGCTGAATACGTTGAAGCCATCTCTGAGTCCACCGAACTCTGAGACCAGCTTGGTGAAGTATAGTTTGGCCCATTCGAGGCTTTCAGCCATGTCTCTTTCCACGGGCCTGATTGTTTCATCGCCGTAGTCTATCTCGAAGGCGCCATAGCTTCTCCACGGGTCAGCGTATCCAGGCTCGCCCTCCCTGTATATCTCCATCTTCTCAACGTTTGGACTTAGTATGTCGTCTGGCTTTCCCTTGACATCGACTGCTTTTAGAAATCTCTCGAGCATCTCCTCCGGGGCGTCGGCGAAGATTTCGACGGAGCCATCCTCAAGGTTTCTGATGAGGCTTTTGACTCCGAGCATGCGTGCCACGTATTTGGTGAGGGCCCTATAGCCCACGGCTTGTATGTTGCCGATAACCTTTACCCTAGACCTCACCAACCTGGCGTAGGAGCCATAGGCTCTCTAAAAAGCGTTCCCGCCTGCGATGGTTTATCGGCTCAATGGATGACTGGGCTTGATGATAGTCGACAATTTGCTGGTGAACTGTCTGTGGGGAGCCAGGGTGCTCATGCCCAGAATCATCATGATCCCATATAGGTTGGACTCACGACAATTGCAGCCCATCCAAGCGGGGGGTTGCAGAACAGATAAAACTACGTTGGGGACGTCAACCTAGATAGGAGTTAGGAATTTTAGGATGGTGTTCTTCTCCTGTATCCCCTTAGCCATCTGGAGATGTCTTTCATGAATGTTTCAAAGTCTTCGAGCCTTGTCTGAAGGAATTCGTAGACCATCTCACGGTTGACAGATGCGTAGTCGTGGACCAGCAGGTTTCTCAGGCCTATCATTAAAGCGATGGTATCCGCATGCTCTCTCGGAATTATTTGCGACTCCGAGAGTATGTAGGGGATATCTCTATATCTTTCCGGCCTCCTGAGCTGGAGTGAGGATATTATCTCGTTTCCTATGTCGATTATGCTTTCTATAGCTGTTTGAAGGTACCTCTCAGCGGCTCCGCTTGTTCTGAAGTCTCCTAGGAACTCTCTGAGGCTGCTTTTCCGCAGCTCCTCTAGATACCTAACGTACTGGCTGAGCTTGCTTATCTTGGCAAGGATTAGCGTCTCATCTATGTTAGGATATGTTTCATCAGGCATTCGTCATACCTCTTGATGGCTCTGCTGAAGTCAAGGTATTCGCTCGTGGTCCTAGCTTCAAAGAGGGTCCTAGCCCGCTCGTCTCTGCTGTAAATCGGCCTTCCCCATCTTATTATTTGGTATTTGAGGAGGGGGGGCGCCGTGTTGAGGATAACTAGGTCCACCTTGTCGCCGAGGACTTCAGATAGTTTGTTGAGTAGGTGAAGGAAATGGTCCAGTAGTTTTTTGGGGGTTTCTCGGAGTAGAACCGCTATGTCCAAGTCACTCTCAAACGTCGGGCTCCCTCTAGAATGGGAGCCGAAGAGGTAGGCAGCCAAGACGTCAGTCTCAGCTTCGAATAACCTTATTAAACCATCCCGAACACTTGTATACAATATCCCACCCCACGTATGGTATTTCCGCCATATTTAACGTCGTGTATCTGTGAAGGGGGTTCGGTCCTAGATTAGAAGCATTCTCATGGGCTGGAGGGTTCGCTTAAAGGGGTTGAAGACCAGACCCAGTATTTCCAGAGTGACCACACCTAGTAGGGCATGGTCGTCGGCCTCGCCTAGGATTACTGGTGTGTGTCCCTCACCCTGGGACAGTATCAGATAGCATTCAGATACCTTGCGTCTAATCACTGTACCGTCGGCTAGGGTGAAATCATGCTCCCGCATCGGCGTCAGTCCTACCTGCTTCCAGATACTCTCTGGTAGGAGGGTGTAGGTTGCGCCGCTGTCAACTAGGAATCTCACCTCGACCTCTCCCTTCGGACCCCGGACCCTACCCTCGATGTAAGTTATGCCCAAGAACCTTCCTCCTAACGGTGGTAGAGGTTGTCCTGCATTTAAGAATTAAAGAGGGTGTGAAAAGATTCCCGAAAATATGTGAGAATGTTTCACGCTCGGGGTTTTGATTCGATGATAAAAAGGGTGGGGGGTTTAAAAAAGGGTTGGGGTGTTGCTAGCCTATTTCTTCGGCGGTGGTGCTGGGTATATTCCCAGCCTTCTACCTCTCCAGCGTATGTATTCGCTGACAATGACGACTACGACTATCACCAGGAGTATCAGGCCGATTATCAGCGCTAGGAATGTGGCGAATGTCATCGGTACTCCGAAGAGGACTGTGTAGAGGTCTATGTTTAGTGTGGCTGACCGTGTTCCCTTGGGCAAGGCCCTGCTGGCTGTGAATGGGTCGAACTTGGCCTGGACTTGGTAGTCGTCGCCTATCACCTTCTCGAACCTGACCTGACCGCTCTCGTCTGTGGCTCCTGTCTTGATCACCGCACCGCCCTTGAGTAGCTCGACTGTGGCTCCTGTTATTGGCTGTCCTGCAGCGCCCTTCACAAGGACCACGACGTCGTATATGCCCGCCTGTATGGTGGCTGAGAGTCTTGAGGCTGTGAAGCGGACGCTGTCACCTCCTAGGTTGGTGCCGTCCTTGGTCACGCCTATCTGGTAGGTGTTGTCCAGCGGCACCTGTCCCACTATGATGATGCCCTGGCTGTCGGTTCTGCCCACATCACGTCCCTGGAATGTTATGGCTGCTCCAGCCACTGGTCTGTCGTCGAAGTCCACCACCTTGATCTGTACGTCGTCAACCGGCAGCGTTATGCTGCCTCTGCTCTGTAGCCCTGCCGGTGTGTCTCTCACTGTGGCTGATGCTCTTGTTCCGAACTCCGGGCTGGTCCACTCCACTCTGAACTCATAGGTTCTGCCGTCGGGTATCCTGAGGAGGGTGAAGACTCCGTCAGGTCTCAGCTGGGCGTCATCCGGTCTCATGAGGGCTGGTGAGAGGCTTACTGTGGCTCCTGTCAGCGGCCGTCCCTGTCTGTCCACCACGCCGAAGCTTACGTCACGTAGGGCCAGCGTGACTGTGCCCTCCACTGTTCCCACGTTGGCTCTGCTGATGTCGAAGGTTCTCCTACCCACCTCCTCGCCGTTGGCGTCAGGCCACTTCGCCACTATGTCGTATGTGCTCCTAGCTAGGCGTTTGGCTTCGAAGATGGCTCCCTGTCCGCCTATCGTGAACTGCTCCGGTAGGGCCAGTGAGGGTGCTGTGAAGATGTAGGCTGGGTCCGCTGGACGTTGTGCGTCACCGTATACAAAGCGTACCCTGAGGTCGAAGATCCTCGTTATGACGTCGAAGCTCCTGCCCCATCCGGCCGG
>JAWAEB010000077.1:0-7168 GCA_038891515.1 Nitrososphaerota archaeon
AGGCATGCTCATGACCCTGTTCAAGGACCCTGAAAGATATAAGCAGGTGTACTGGTCCAGATTTGAAGGCGTATACTATACGGGTGACTATGCGATGAAGGACTCTGATGGTTATTTCTGGCTTCTGGGTAGGGCTGATGAGGTGCTCAAGGTGGCAGGGCACAGGCTTGGGACTATTGAATTGGAGGATGCTATGGTAAGTCACAGGTCTGTGGCTGAGGCTGCTGTGGTGGGTAGGCCAGATGAGGTGAAGGGAGAGGTCATAGTAGCGTTCGTCACACTCAAGCAGGGCTACACGCCGTCCCAAGAGCTTGCCAACGAGCTCCGTGAGCATGTGAGAAATCTGGTGGGGCCGATAGCCACTCCCGAGGAGATACACTTCGTACGTAGCCTACCTAAAACACGTAGCGGCAAGATAATGCGTAGAGTGATTAAGGCAGTAGCTTCAGAGATGGATGTAGGCGACATGTCTACACTTGAGGACGAGGCCTCGGTGGAAGAGGTGAGGGCGGCAATAGAGTCCCTCCGATCAGGCAATGCATAAATGTCGCATATCAACTATGGGATACCGGTGACCACGCATGGTGTTTGTAGGTACATTTCAAGAGCTAGCGGGCCTTGACAGGTTCGAGCTGGGAGGCAAGGGATATGGCCTTGTGGAGATGACCGCAATAGGCCTGCCGGTACCGCCTGGGATCATCATAAAGACAGATGCATGTAAGCAATATTATAGGTCGGGCGGTAGGATGCCTGAGGGTCTGCTGGAGGAGGTATTTCAAAAAATCAGGGTAATAGAAGGGCAGACTGGTAGAAGGTTCGGCGACCCCAAGTCACCCCTGCTTCTCTCGGTCAGGTCCGGTGCACCCTACTCCATGCCAGGCATGATGGACACTATACTTAACTTGGGCCTTAACGACCAAATCGTTAAGGGACTTGCATCACTCACAGGAGATGAGCGGTTTGCATTTGACTCGTACCGACGTCTTATCCAAATGTTCGGAAAAGTAGCCATGGGTGTGGAGGGCCACAAGTTCGAAGAGATACTGGAGAGGCACAAGGAGATGCTTAACATTAGGCTGGATATAGAGATACCTCTGGAACATCTCAAGCAGATTGTTGATGAGTTTAAGATGCTCATAAAGCAGGAGAAGGGTGTGGATTTCCCGCAGGACCCAAAGACTCAGCTCAAAATGGCCATCGAGGCAGTCTTCAAGTCATGGAACAATCCTAGAGCGATGGAATACAGGCGTTACTACAAGATACCAGACGATTTGGGCACGGCAGTGAATATACAGGCCATGGTTTTCGGCAACATAGGTGAGAAGTCTGGTTCCGGTGTTGGATTTACAAGGAACCCAGCGACCGGTGAGAAGAAGCTATATGGCGAGTATCTACCTAGGTCGCAGGGCGAAGATGTGGTGGCCGGCATAAGGACGCCCCAGACCATAGACGACATGGATGTCACGCTGCGCCGCCAGCTGGAGGATGTGGCTGAAAAGCTGGAGCGCCACTTCCGTGATATGCAGGATTTTGAATTCACGGTGGAGAATGGCAAGCTCTACATGCTTCAGACAAGGAACGGCAAGAGGACAGCACAGGCAGCTATCAAGATAGCTGTTGACATGGTGGAGGAGGGGCTCATAACACCTGAAGAAGCTATACAGAGGATAGAGCCTACAGACCTTAGCCAGCTCCTTCATAGGCGTCTAGACCCCAAGGCCAAGGTAACCCCTATCGCCAAGGGACTCAATGCATCTCCCGGCGCTGCATCTGGTAAGGTGATATTCAACACCGACGAGGCCGCAGACCTAGGTGCCAAGGGCGAGAAGATAATACTCGTGAGACCGGAGACCACGCCCGAGGACATAAGGGGACTCATAGCCGCCCTAGGGGTGCTCACATCACGCGGCGGAATGACCTCTCACGCCGCTGTGGTAGCCCGTGGGATGGGAAAGCCCGCCGTAGTAGGATGTGAGAGTATCAGGATCTACATGGATGAGGGGTATTTCAAGACCGCTGAGGGCGTTGTTGTGCGGAGGGGTGACATTATCACTATTGACGGCGGTAGCGGATTGGTGATGTTGGGTGAGGTGCCCACTGTTGAGCCTGAGCTGACACCTGAGTTTAGGAAGCTGCTCTCCATGGCCGATAACATGAGAAGGCTTGGTGTCAGGGCCAACGCTGACACCCCCGAGGCCGCTTCCAAGGCTAGGGAGTTCGGCGCTCAAGGAATTGGACTGTGCAGGACTGAACGTATGTTCAACGCACCTAACAGGCTACCCATTGTGCAGGAGATGATAATGGCTGACGATGAGGAGGGTAGGAGGAAAGCGCTTGACAAGCTCCTTCCTTTCCAGCTGGAGGATTTCAAGGAGATATTCAGAGTTATGAAAGGCCTTCCCGTCACCGTCAGGCTTCTAGATCTACCCCTCCACGAATTCCTACCATCGTCGGAGCAGCTTCTGCGGGAGATGCTGGAGCCTGGACATGTGGCCGCGCCGCCTGAGGAGATACAGGAGAAGGCACGGATTCTCAGGAAGGTTCAGCAGCTACAGGAGCATAACCCTATGCTGGGACACCGTGGATGCAGGTTGGCCATCCGCTATCCGGAGATATATGAGATGCAGACAAAGGCCATAATGATGGCGGCCATATCGGTGCTGGAGGAGGAGGGGGAGACGGCTGAGGTCCAGATAATGCTGCCCCTAGTGAGTGAGAAGAATGAGCTAATCTACCTGAAAAGGGTTATCGAGAGGACTGCTGAGGAGGTTTTCAAGAAGATGGGGCGACGGATAAGGTATAAGGTGGGGACGATGATTGAGACGCCGAGGGCCGCCCTCACCGCCCACGAAATCGCTGAGGTTGCAGACTTTTTCTCCTTCGGGACCAACGACTTGACACAGACAACCTTTGGGTTCAGCAGGGATGACGCTGAGGCCAAGTTCATGGCCAACTATCTCGAGAACAGGATACTGCGGGCGAACCCATTTGAAACCATAGACACAGCCGGAGTGGGCAGGCTTGTGAAGATTGGCACCGAGGAGGGGAGGAGAGCCAACCCAAGGCTTGAGGTGGGCATATGCGGTGAGCATGGCGGAGAACCGGCTAGCATAAAGTTCTTCCATGAGGTAGGGCTTGACTACGTGAGCTGCTCACCCTACCGAATACCTATAGCGAGGCTGGCGGCAGCTCAGGCCGCCATAGCCAGGCTCGAGAAGGCGCCCATAACAATCTAAACCCCCTCAGCATCCACCTGTCGCTCCTGACCATGCAGCATCCTATACCGGGCCATGTTACCCGTGCCGAGCCTCTCCAAAAACCCTCTCTCAGCCAGCCTAGCTAGGTAGGTGGACACGGTGCTGAGAGGTATAGGCTCCCTATACTCGTATCTATACGCCTCCACCACATCCCTTGTGGAGAACTGGTTGAAGGGGAAGTGCTTTTCCAGCACCTCCATCAGCTTTGTGAGCTTGTTCCCATGCCGTTGGGACGTGGGATCGGAGCCTCCGTATAACTCGAGGAAGTCGGCCAGCTGGAGCAGCTTCTCCCTATTGAGCCTACCCTCGAATGTAAGGGTAAGCCTATCGCCGTCCTCACTGTCCAGCTCCAGCTTTATACGTCTTCTGGCTATGACCAACTCCAGCCGGTTCGGCCTGCCTAGGAACCCCAATATATGCGTTCCAGAAGGCTGAACACCTGGAGAGATATCAGGGTATGCGTAGGATGCTCTTCAGGTATGACCTAAGCGGGGGTGGCCAAGTTCAGCGCCAGACTGGGTAAATCTTTAAAGTGAGCAACTATGATGAATGCGTGAATCACCATGTCCTTCCTGATGAGGCTTACATCAGCTGACTTCTTAGCAGATATCGTCAAGGCCATCTCAGCCGTTGTGGATGAGGGGACCTTCACCGTGGATGAGAACGGCGTTAAACTCACATCCATGGACCCAGCTCACATAAGCCTAGTGAGCTTCGAGTTGGAAAGGTCGGCCGTCGAAGAGTACAGGTGCTCCAAACAGACGGACATATCGGTCAGCATAGTTGAGCTGCTCAAATTTCTAAGGAGGGCTGGGAGGGAGTCTCTCACCCTAGAGTATGATGATGAGAAGAGGAAGTTGGGCCTTGTCTTCTCAGACCAGTCGGGGGGTAAGGTTAGAACATTCACCCTAAACGCCCTAGAGACTGGGTCCGGCAAGTCTCCAGTCCCCAACCTCGCCTTCGAGGCCAGATGCAGGGTGAACGTGGCTGCTTTCTCCGAGGCAGTAAGCGATGCTGCCCTAGTAAGTGACTATACCAAGATAGTGGTGACCCCAGATAGTATAGTGCTCTCCAGTAAGGGTGAGATGGGTACCCATCAGACTAGGCTGGCCAAAGGCGGTACGGCCGTGTATGAGATAGAGACGGATAAGGAGGTCTCAGCTACCTTCAGCCTCACATATCTTGACAAGATAGTCTCCTCAAGCAAGTCCCTGTCCGATGAGGTGCAGCTGTCCCTTTCCACCAATAAGCCTGTCAAGCTCGCCTTTCCAATACCGTCGGGGAAGCTGGAATTCCTCATCGCACCGAGAGTAGAGTAATGCCGTCAATATCTGTCATAGCCAGCCACAGCGCTTTAGATGTTCTCGACGGCGCGAGAGACGAGAAGCTTAGAGTGATAGCTATCGCCAAGAGAGGCCGGGAGAGAGCCTACAGGGAATTCCCCATCGTTGACAGACTCCTCATAGTGGCTGACTACTCCGAAGTCGTGGGAAGGGATGTCCAGAATGCCCTCATGGATGAGGACAGCGTCTTCATCCCCAACAGAAGCTTTGCAGTCTATGTGGGATACGATAGGATAGAGAGGGAGTTTGAGGTCCCGGTATTCGGTAATAAGTATTTACTACGATGGGAGGAGAGGACGGGAGAGGCCAGCTACTATAGGCTTTTGGATGAGGCTGGCATAAACCGGCCCAAGACATTCACCGTAGATAATTTTGATGGGCCAGTCCTCGTGAAGTTGCCTGAGGCTAGGCGTAGGGTGGAGAGGGCCTTCATAGTGGCGGCCGATAAAAGTGATTTAGAATCCAAGCTAAAGAGATTGGTAGCTAGGGGTCTAGTGGATCTGAGAGATCTGCCGAAGGTCTCGGCGGAAGAGTATGTATTCGGCGCCCACTTCAACGCCAACTACTTCCACAGCCCAGTGATGAACCGCTTGGAGCTCCATAGCATAGACAGACGCATCCAATCAAGCCTTGACGGCATATACAGATTGCCTGCAAGAGACCAACTTAGCACAGACCCTGAGGTCAGATACGTGGAGGTGGGGCATGAGCCCGCAACGTTGAGGGAGAGCCTTCTGGAGAAGGTTTTCGAAATCGGACATAGGTTCGTGAAAGCCTGTGAGCGGCTGGTCCCACCCGGCATCATCGGCCCTTTCACCCTCCAGTTCATAGTTACGCCCGACCTCGACATTGTGGTGTATGATGTGGCAACACGTATTGGAGGAGGCACCAACGTCTACATGGGGATCGGGGGCCAGTACAGCAAGCTGTACTTTGGCAAGCCTATCTCGATGGGTAGGCGGATAGCTATGGAGATACGTATGGCCCGTGAGAGTGGTAGGTTGGAGATGCTCACTACATGAGTGACGTGGTGAGTTCCTATGATCCGGATAGGCTGGCAGTGGCAACGCTTGCCAGCCATACAGCCCTTCAAATACTTAGGGCCGCCCACAGGTACGGGTTTCACACGGTCGCCCTGTCCCACGGAGATGTGGCCAGATTCTACAGCAGGTTCAGCTTTATAGATGAGGTGTGGCCAGTGTCACCCACATCCCTCGGCGTTGTTGATAGTAAGTTGGTGGAGAGGAACGCCATACTAATCCCCCATGGAAGTTTGGTGGAGTATTTCGGGATTATGGTAAAAAGCCTCAAAACGCCCATATTCGGCAACAGGCACCTCGTAGACTGGGAGAGCGACCAAGAGCTGAAGATGAAGCTCCTGAGGGAGGCTAACATACCCACCCCAAAAACCTTCCAATCATCCTCAGAGGCTAAGGTTCCCGCCATAGTAAAGCTATATGGAGCTAAGGGAGGAAGAGGATACTTTGTAGCTAGGAGTAGGGAGGAACTGGCCCTAAGATGCGCAGGATTGGCCGAGCCCTACATCGTACAGGAGTACGTGGTGGGCGTCCCAGCCTACTACCACTACTTTGCATCTAGGATATGGGATAGGGTGGAGGTCTTCGGAGCCGATGTGAGATACGAGTCCAACGTAGATGGAAGGCTGAAGGACATCGTTGAACCCACATTCGTCGTCGTGGGAAACCAGCCCCTCATACTACGGGAATCACTCCTACCAAAGATCCAAGAATACGGCGAAGCCTTCGCGGATGCTGTGGAGAGAAACGTCCCACCAGGTCTTTTGGGGCCGTACAGCCTTGAATCCATAATAAGAGATGACATGGAGATAGTAGTGTTTGAATTCTCAGGCCGGATAGTAGCAGGCACAAATACATACATGTCCACAGGCTCACCCTACTCAGCCCTCTACTTCGACCATCCAATAGACATGGGAGAACGAATAGCGTTGGAGATAAAAGAAGCCTCTGCTAAAGGTAGACTACAAGATATAACTACATAAAACACCCCACCAACATAAAAAAAACAGGCGGGGGTCGCCAAGCCTGGTCAAATCCACCCAGCCTTAAGCTGGGGAAAGCCAGCGGCGCAGGACTGAGGCTCCTGTCCCGAAGGGGTTCGTGGGTTCAAATCCCACCCCCCGCAGATTATTATATAGGGGGTCATCTGGGTAGATTCAGTAATCAAGAGAAGAGAGTGGGGTTGTGGGTTGGCAGTCTTTAGCTGTCCCCGGCGTATGAGGCGTTCTTCGAGCCGTAGCGGCTTCTGCTCAATCGTTAAACCAATGAGAGGCCTATGGCCTGAGATGTAGCTCTCCCATTCATGCACGTCTTCGATTATATCGTGGATTGTATGTCTAGGCTCTTCAGGTTCCATAACTATATAAAGACAGTCAAGAGTATTGAGGAGATAGCCACAGCCATAGCCCTCACACACAACACACTACTCAAAACCAAGACAGAAGCAGGTGTAATACCTAGTTGACAGTACCCTTAGCGATGAGGCTTATGGTAATATAGTCGGGATGAGGTATCTGGCTTTGAGCCTCTA
>JAWAEB010000078.1:0-7003 GCA_038891515.1 Nitrososphaerota archaeon
GGGCTCACCACGCCCAGACACGGGGTCCAGGTGGCTACCCGGTCAAGGTAGCTAGGATTATGTTGAAGCTATTGGACGGGCTTGAGGCCAACGCCGAGTTTAAAGGTCTTGACCTCGACAGGGTGAAGATTGTTCACGCCTCAGCCCATAAGGGCCGGAGGATTAGGAAGTATATTGAGAGGGCGTTCGGACGGTCAAGCCCATATCATAAAACCTTAACCCATATCGAGCTGGTGGCGGTGAGCAGTTAGTGTCGGCTGTGAAACAGATTCTCGCAACACGACTTAAGAAGGCTGGGATAGAGGAGTATCTGAGGGAAAGGCTTAGGTCAGCTGTCTTCGGAGGAGTTAGCATAAGCTTCACCCCAATAGGCACTAGAGTCACCATCTACGCCATGAAGCCCAGCAGAGTTATAGGCTCGAAGGGTAGGGTGATCAAAGAGATCTCAGAAACTCTTGAGAAAAGGTTCGGTGTCGAGAACCCTGTCGTGACTGTTGTGGAGGTGGAGGTGCCGGAGCTGAACCCCTATGTAGTGGCTGAGAGGATTGCCCAGGATCTGGAGAAGGGCGTGAGGTATAGGCGTGTGGGCTTTTGGTCTGTTCGCCGGGTGATGGAGGCTGGTGCCAAGGGTGTGGAGGTCCATATTAGCGGCAAGCTCACATCGGCTAGGTCAAGGACCGAGAAGTTTACCGCCGGGTTCATGCCCAAGTCCGGTGAGCTGGCGATGGACTACGTGCTGGAGGGCAAGTCATCCGTCAGACTCAAGACAGGGGTGTTGGGGATTAGGGTCCTCATCTATCCACCCGATGCGCCTGTTCCAGAGCAGTTGACTGTCAAGGGGAGGGAGGAGGTAGTTGGTGAAGGAGCTGAAACAGCTCAGAGAAATGAGTGAGAAGGAGCTGATGGAGAAGCTCGACCAGTTGAAGTCTGAGCTAAGGAAGGCTAGGTCCGAGATAGGGGCTGGCGGTGCAGTTGCGAAACCGACTCAGACGAGGAATATTAGGAGGAGCATAGCTAGGGTCCTGACAGTTTTGAATGAGAGGAGGCGTGGGCTGCTTGAGGGGACAGTGTAGGTCTGGCAAGTTACAGCAAGAGTTTCTAGGCACCCATATGGAGACGGAGTACCTCGCTAGAAGATTCGCCGGAACTGTCTTGGCGGAGACAAGAAATATGCTGGCTCTTGAGATGGGTGGCCAGGTTAGGTGGATACCGAAGAAGGGGTCCAAGCTTAGGCTCCGGTTGGCCGACGGTTCCACAGTGGAGGTGAAGGGTGAGCTGATAGTGGGACGACCCTATGAGAGGATTGGCAGGGGTGGGAAACGATGGCGGTGGCACGCAACATAGGAATACCCGTAAGTATGCCGGTTAGGAGCTGCAGCGACCCATGCTGCCCCTTCCATGGCGGCCTACCTGTTAGGGGCGTGGTCCTGAGGGGTAGGGTTTTCAAGAAGAAGATGCGGGGTACCATCGTTGTGGAGAGGGAGTACAGAGTGTATGTTAGGAAGTTTAAGAGGTATGAGAAGAGGAGGAGTAGGATATCAGCCCATCTCCCTGAATGTATTGATGTGGAGTTGGGTGATACGGTGAGGATTGGGGAGTGTAGGCCCATAAGCAAGACAGTCAGCTTCGTAGTTCTCGAAAGAGTGGGTGGTGGCTAATATGGCGAAGAGGTCTAGGGCTGTGGCTGCTGTAGGTATATTGGAGAGGAGGCCTGACATACCTAGGACAGTTGTCCTAGGGTCTCTGGTGAACTGCGCAGACAACTCGGGCGCCCAGCTACTGAGGATAATTCAGGTCCACGGCGTTACCACTAGGCTTAGGAGAGTACCCGCTGCCTGTGTGGGCGATATGATGAGCGTCACAGTTAGGAAGGGGCCGATAGACTTGAGGAAGAAGCCCGAGACAGCCGTCCTAGTGAGGCAGAAGAAGCCCTATAGAAGGAGTGACGGCACTTGGATATCTTTCGAGGATACCGCAGCTGTCTTGATGACCCCTGAGGGAGACCTGAAGGGTACTGAGATAAAGGGGCCTGTGGCTAGGGAGGCTGCGGAGAGATGGCCTAGGATAGCCAATGCGGCCAGCATTATAGTGTAGCTGATGGACTATGCTGTCAAGTAAACCTAGGAAACAGCGGCTCCGGCTCTACAATGCGCCTAGACACAGGCTTGTGAAGCTGATGTCAGCACATCTCTCACCACAGCTCCGCGAGAAATATGGCCGCCGGTCACTCCCGGTAAGGATGGGAGACACTGTTAAGATACTCTCGGGAGACTTTAAGGGGGTTGAGGGAAAGGTGAAAGCTGTGGACATTCGTGGCCTGCGTGTCTACGTGGAGAACGTAACCGACAAGAAGGCCGACGGTAGCAACGTGGATGTCCCGATAAGGGTCTCCAAGCTCATGATAACCCAGCTGAACCTAGATGACTCTTATAGGAGGTCAAAGCTGGAGGGAGGTGGTAAACAGGGTTGACGCACGTCAAGTCCCTTGCAGCACCGCGCCACTACCCTCAATCCCGTGGCGTCTTCGTAGCCAGCCCCAGTCCAGGCCCACATCCAGCCAGCAGAAGCCTACCGCTTATCCATGTGGTGAGGGATATCCTAGAGCTTGCTGAAGACGCTAGAACAGCTAGGATCCTCATCAGGGAGGGAAACTTCTACGTGGATGGGCGGCCGGTGAGGGATGTCAGGTTCCCTCTCGGACTGATGGACGTCCTATATGTGAAGGAGCTGGACGAATACTACCGCATTTTAATCAGGCCTAGTAAGGGGCTCCGACCGATGAAGATAATGGCCGCCGAGTCGTCGTATAAGGTCTGTCAGGTAAAGGTGAAAAAGATGGCGGCTGGTGCGAGACTACTGCTGGGGCTACATGATGGCCGCTCCATACTTCTGCCAGGCGAGAGCGACCTTGTCGCCGGCTTAAGCAGATTGGACAGCCTTAAGATATCGGTACCCAGTCAGGAGATAATCGACATCGCTAGGATGGTTAAAGGTACTTACGTATTGATACATAGCGGCTCAAAGCAGGGATATCATGGCAAGCTTCTGGAGATTGTGAAAGATGTCACCTACCCTGCCAAGCCCACGGTCGCTGTGGAAACGTCTGCAGGCTTGGTTAAGACGATTCTGTCAAACGTGATGCCTGTAGGAGTTGATATGCCTTGGATAGCACTGCCTTGAAAACGGTCAACTTGATGAATAGGCCTAGAATTGAGAAGGTGGTGGTCAACTGCAGTGTGGGTGAGGGCGGTGTCAGGCTGGAGAAGGCCCAGAAGATCCTCGAGTCGCTGACAGGGCAGAAGCCTGAGATCAGGAAGGCCAAGAAGACTGTCAAGGGATTTGGAATACACAGGGGTGAGCCAATAGCGTTGAGGGCTACATTGAGAAAGCAGAAGGCTGTGGAATTTCTCATAAAAGCCCTTAAGGCAGTGAACAACACCTTAAAGTACTCAAGCTTTGACATTGAGGGCAACGTATCATTCGGGATAAGGGAGCATCTTGACATCCCTGGGACCAAGTATGATCCTGAGCTGGGAATGATTGGAATGGATGTTAGTGTCCACATAACCAAACCAGGCTACCGTGTGAGCCTGAGGCGGCGTAGGGCTTCTCGGATAGGAAGGCGTCAGAGGGTTACTAGGGAGGAGGCGATAGAGTTCCTGAGGGAGTTGGCTTCGGTCAACGTAGTGGGTGGTCCGGAGTGAAGATCAAACCTCCCAAGAGTAGGAAGTTCGGGAAAGGTGTGGTGACTTGCAGACGATGCGGAACACATGTTGGTGTTATCAGAAAGTATGGACTGATGCTTTGCCGCCGCTGCATAAACGAAGTAGCCCCATCGTTGGGCTTCAAAACATATGAATAGGTGGTCTGGATGTCGGACCTTGTTTCGGGACTCTTCACATCGATACAAAACAACGAGTCCGTGAGGAATAGGGAGTGCATAGTCAAGGCGTCGAAGCTGGTGGGTGAGATACTTAAGGTCCTGCAGAGGCATGGATATATTGGCGCTTTCGAGTTCATCGAGGACGGTAGGGGTGGAAAGTATAGGATACAGCTACTGGGCAGAGTGAATAGGTCGGCGCCCATAAGGCCGAGGAGGGCTGTCAAGAAAGATGGCTACGAGCAGTTTGAGAAGCAGTATCTACCGGGCAGGGGAATAGGCATCCTAGTTATGACAACTCCGAAAGGCGTCCTATCACACATAGAAGCGGGCAAGCTTGGACAGGGAGGTAGGCTGCTGGGGTATGTCTACTAAATCGCTGAAGAACTCCATATCCATACCGCCCGGCGTCCACCTGACCGTATCAGGGAGCGTTGTGGCTGCGGAGGGAGAGAAGGGCAGAGTTGAGCGGGATTTTGGACACACTTCAGCCACATTTACTGTTGAGAACAATACGCTGAGCATCGAGGTGCCAGGCTCATCCAAGAGGGCTAGGGCGCTGCTGGGAACAATCACCTCCATCATCGAGGGAATGATAGTGGGTGTCACAAAGGGATACACATACAGGCTTAAGATGATAACTTCCCACTTCCCCATCACCGTAAAAGTTGAGCGCAATAAGGTGGTCATCGAGAACTTTGTGGGCGAGAGGCATATGCGCTATGCCAACATCGTGGGCGAATCCAGAGTCACCGTGATGGAGGACGAGATAATTGTCACTGGGCCGGACAGGGAGAGTGTGGGGCAGACAGCCGCCAACATCGAGAACGCCTGCAGGATTCCGAGGAGGGATCCCAGGAAGTTCCTAGATGGTATATACATATATCAGAAGGGGGTGGGAAGCTAGTGTCTCCAGTCAGAATGCCCCGTAAGATACTCATTATGAGGAGGAGGCGTCCTAGGTTCGTTAGGCAGGAGAGCTGGCGTTACGTGCGGTTGGGGGAGGTGTGGAGAAAGCCTAAGGGTATTGACAATAGGATGAGGCTCCAGAAAAGTGGTGCACCACCCCTAGTGAGGGTGGGATATAGGACTCCCAAGCAGTATAGGGGGTTACATCCATCAGGGTTTAGAGAGGTACTGGTCCATAACTTGGAAGAGCTGAGAAAGATTGATAGGGAGACGGAGGCAGCTAGGATAGCTTCCAGCCTGAGTGTTAGAAAGAGGCAGGAGATCTACGAGGCTGCAAAGGAGTGGGGGATTAGGGTGCTTAACCCACCTAGACCCACTTCAGTGGTTGGTGGTGGAACGTGAAGCTGGATATGCAGAAGCGGATGGCTGCCAAACTTCTTAAATGTGGCGAGACACGTGTCAGGTTCGTCCCTGAACGGCTTGAGGATATAGAGGATGCTATCACGAGGGCTGATGTTAGGCGACTAATCAATGACGGCGCCATATTCAAGTTGAAGGCCAAGGGTGTGAGCCGCGCTAGGGTGGAGAAGAGGCGGAAGGGTCCTGGGAGCAGGAGGGGTGGGAAGTATGCAATCCTCCCCCGCAAGAGACGGTGGATTAACAAAGTTAGAGCCCAGAGGCGCTACCTAGCCCGGCTGAGGGATGATGGTGTGTTGGACACAAAGGTCTATAGGCGACTCTATAAGCTGGTGAAGGCTGGAGTCTTCAAGTCTGTGGCAGCATTGGAGGAGTACATAAAAGTCAACAAGCTGGGTAGGGGTGTGATGGTTTGACGGTAGCACGGATGTTGAGGACACCCCCTAGGCGGAGGAGGGAGAAGCTAACAGATTATAGATATAGGCTGAAAATCATAAAGTCAAGCATTCCCCGTCTAGTGGTGAGGAGAACCAACAGGGCTATAATCGCTCAGATAATCCAGCCCAAAATAGGCGGTGACAGATGCGTAACCACAGTCACATCAAAGATGCTGAGCAGGTATGGGTGGAAGGGAAGCCCCAAGAACATCCCCGCAGCCTACCTAACAGGTCTGCTGGTGGGATGTCTCGCCAAGAAGGCTGGGGTTGGTGAGGCTGTGATGGACCTGGGACTCCATAGACCGGTGGCAGGTTCTAGGCTCTTCGCAGTTGTGAAGGGCGCTAGGGATGCAGGCCTCTCCGTACCATTCTCAGAGAATGTGGCACCTTCGGAGGAGAGGCTTAGGGGAGACCACATCAAGACCTACTTCGAGATGGTCGGCGGCAGACCAGGTGTGGTCCAATTCTCCAGATGCGACCCCTCGGGCTATGCTGCCATGGAGATCATGATTGAGGAAGTGAAGGCTAGGATTTTGGGAGGTGCTGGGCGATGAGTGAATGGACTCCAACTACGACCCTTGGCCGTCTCGTGTATGAGGGTAAGATAACATCCATCGAGCAAGTCTTCCAAGAACATCATAGGCTTCTCGAACCCCAAGTCGTGGATAGGCTGATCCCCAACCTTGAGCAGGAGGTGGTGGATGTGAAAATGGTCCAGAGGCAGACCGACGCCGGCGAGAAGACTAGGTTCAAGGCTGTCATGGTTGTGGGGAACAGAGACGGCTATGTGGGGATTGGTACGGGCAAATCATCACAGGTTGTTCTGGCCATAGAGAAGGCACTCAACAATGCCAAGCTCAACATCATACCGGTCAAGAGAGGATGTGGTAGCTGGGAGTGCGCCTGCGGAGACCCTCACAGCCTCCTCGTCAAGTCTGAGGGAAAGTACGGCAGCGTTAGGGTGACGCTGATGCCTGCTCCGAGGGGGCTTGGACTTGTGGCTGGCGAGACGCAGAAGATAGTCCTCACCTTGGCCGGGATTAAGGATTGTTGGAGCCGCAGCTTCGGCGAGACAAGGACCACACTATCGGTTGTGGGAGCCACGTATGAGGCCCTCAAACAGACCAACAAGATAACGCTTCCAACCCTATGGAAGGTGGTTTAGGATGGGTGCCGGGCTCTTACTGGCGGTTAGGATTAAGGGCCATGTGGGGATGGACGAAGCCGTCAGGGAAACGCTCAGGTTTCTCAGGCTCAGACGTGTCCACACAGCGGTCCTGCTGCCTGACACACCATCAGTCAAGGGCATGCTTAGAAAGGTGGAGAGATATGTCACATGGGGGAAGCCGAGCAGGAGGAC
>JAWAEB010000079.1:0-6920 GCA_038891515.1 Nitrososphaerota archaeon
TACAGGCTGAGATGTTCCTTAGGACGCTGGTGGAGGCTTATGGGAGGCATCCTGTCTGGACCGATGGGGCTCCATGGTACGGTGAAGCATGCGCTAGGCTTGGGCTGAGACATCGTAGGTACAGGCTGGGGGAGTGGCTGTTCCAGGCTATGGAGAGGGCTGTACAGATGCTCAAGGATAGAACCATTTCCCATGCAGGAAGAGGGAATGTATTCTAGAGCATGTCTGGAGATGGCTAAACCTCATCCACATACTCACCCAGCCAGAGACGCTACACCTGATGAACAGCATAAAAGGGGTGATGAAGATGGCTTAAGTCAACAGAGCCTGCGTTAGGGATGTAAGAACTATTTAACAAGATTGTATCGTCTATCTAAATATACCCCTTATTCATAAATATACTTATTCGATTGAAGGAAAATTCTGGTTAAGATTAGCTGGAATCAATGGAGACAGCCGAAAGAGTCTGGCTATGCATGGACGTTGTATAGGCTTCAGCGACAGCCCTCATAGTTGTGAATCAGTACTTTTCTTTGTTGTCACTTCAGACGTGAGAAGGCAAGCCGAATGAGATATAAGCGGAGTTGAGGATAGGTAGGTTCAGAGTACATGTCTGCAATACCCTCCTAGATGCGGGACACTTGTTCGTACTTACCCCATCCTCAATCATGCTTAAGATGTTGAGGATGTTGGTCAGGCAGTTTGTGAGTTGTGCGTTTCCTGCTCCTGACTAGTGCTTGCCCGCTGATGGTAAGCTACTCTTCTGTAGGTTTCATGCACTCCTTCTGTAGACGAGCCAGTATACTAGTCCGACCATGACACTTCCGCCGATGATGTTTCCTAAGGTTACCGGTACTAGGTTGCCGGCGAAGCCGAGCAGGTCTAGGGTTTCTATGTACGGTATTTTCGCTGTGGTGTAGTGGGTTTTGAGGAGAATTCCCATTGGAATGAAGTACATGTTTGCTATGCTGTGTTCGAACCCTGCAGCCACAAAGGCTGATATGGGGAATACTATTGCGGCTATCTTGTCTATTACGCTTCTGCCGGCCATCGCCAGCCATACAGCCAGACATACTAGTATGTTGCATAGAACTCCCTTGAAAAAGGCCTCAGTGAATGTCAGGGATGTCTTATAGGCTGCTATTCTAACAGCGATTAGGCCGACTTCACCTCCACCCATGGCCCATTGGTTGGAGAGATATACCAACAGTACTAGGCCTAGGGCACCCACTAGGTTGGAGATGTATGTGATTATGAAGTTTCTCAGAAGCTCGGTTGTTGTGATGCGTTTAGCGACCCACGCCATGACCAGTAGGTTGTTACCTGTGAAGAGTTCAGCTCCAGCAACCACAACTAGGATGAGCCCCAGGGAGAAGACCAGCCCTCCCAGAAGCCTGCTGAGAGCTAATGTGAGGGCTTGGTCACTGGCAATTAGTGTGAAGTAGAGGGCTCCCAGCCCAATGAAGCCGCCCGCAAGAACGCCTAGGACGGACATGGAGAGGAGTGGGAGACGTGCCTTAGCGACACCAACCGTCTCAACCCTCTCCGCAACCTCCCTCGGTGAGAAGGCATCTAGCCCGAATATCTCTCTTTTTTCAGACCCGCCCTCTGTCATGCCCGCCTCTCTCGAGCCTTATGGCTGTGACCTTGTACTCGGGTGTTGTGACGTGGCTGTCCCGGTATGGGCTTGTTATACGGTTTATGAAGGCTTGGGATGTGTGGAAGGTTACAAAGGCTGTTCCAGTCCTGACGGTGGGGCTGATTCTCACCCTTAGAGTTGTCTCGCCGTACCTACTCGTGACACGTGCGATGTTACCATCGGCTAGTCCCAGTCTCTCTGCGTCCGTTGGAGAGATTTCAAGGAAGTCGGCCCCCCTCAATATTGTATTGCCTGTTCTGAGTGTCATGGTTCCCGCGTTAAACTGGTAGAGCGAGCGCCCTGTGGTTAGTATTATTGGGTATTCTTCGGTGACCGTCTCTGGAGTTGGTGCGTATCTCACGATGTGTAGCCTCGCCCTCTCGCCGATGGGGAAGACATCCATGTGCAGGACCTTAGTGCCCGTATGGTCCGTAGATGGGCATGGCCATTGGAGGCCTCCCCTCTCTAACCTCTCATAAGTTATCCCCCTTCCAGCCGGCCAGACAGATCTAATCTCATCCCAAATCTCCCTCGGAGAGCTATATTTTAGGAGTCGCCCCTTCCCCATGGCAGCCGCCACCATGCATAAGATCTCCCAGTCAGGCTTCGACGAGCCGAGAGGCTCTATCACCTTCCTCACAGGCTGTATGCGTCTCTCCGAATTCATGAAGGTCCCCTCCTTCTCGAATGTAGAGCATGCTGGGAGGAAGACACTGGCGAAGGCCTTGGCCGTCTCATTCATGAAAATGTCCTGGACTATGATGAACTCGGCCGAGCTGAGCGCTTTGGCTGTCTCTACAGCGTTGGGGAAGGTGAGATAGATATCCCAGCCGATAATCCATAGGGCCTTCACACTGCCAGTCGCTACAGCGTCCACAGCCTCCAGCGCGTTTAGGCCTGGTCTCTCAGGAATACGAGCGTTCCACACTTCCTCGAATAAATTTTTTCCATCGGTCAGCTTCACAAAGCCAGTAAGCCTGCTCGGCTCGCACCCCATATGGGCCGCGCCTTGGACATTATTCTGGCCACGAAGTGGGTTTACTCCAGACCCCTCACGTCCAACGTTCCCTGTGAGGAGGGCTAAGTTAGCTATACACATCACACCCTCAGTCCCCTGAACATGCTCTGTGAGACCGAGTCCATGGAATGAGAGGGTTGGCTTCTGAAGAGCATATAAGCGTGCGGCCTTACGTATCAGCTCGGCTTCCACACCACATATGCCTGCTGCCTTCTCAGGAGTTTCATCCTTGATGAACTCAACATATGCATCCCAACCCTCTACCCTTCTCTGGATGAACTCCATGTCACAAAGCCCTTCAGAGATTATGACGTTTGCCATGGCGTTGAGGAGGGGGACGTCGGTTCCCGGCATTAATTGGAGGTGGATGTCGGCGAGTCTGGCCAGCTCGGTTCTGCGTGGGTCAACAACTATCAAAAGAGCACCGTCTAGCACACGCTGCCTTATCCTAGCACCAACTATGGGGTGATTCTCCGTTGGATTGGCACCGCATATAAAGATGGTCCTCGCCCTATCTATATCATCGAATGAGCTGGTGGCTGCGCCTGTTCCGAAGACTGTTCCGAGGGCCTGGGCGCTAGGTGCGTGGCAGACCCTTGCACAACAGTCCACATTGTTGGTTCCGATGACTACTCTGGCGAATTTCTGGGCTAGGTAGTTCTCCTCGTTGGTGGAGCGGGATGAGGCCAGCACAGCCACGCTATCAGGCCCATGCTGCTGGACTATTCTGATGAGCGTTTCAGCCACGTACTTTATGGCCGTCTCCCATGAGACCCTCTCCCACCTCCCATCCCTTCTGATCATGGGCTCAGTCACCCTGTCAGGGGAGTGGACGAATCCATGGGCGTAACGGCCCTTCACACAGAGATGACCACGGCTCACCAGCCCATCCAAAGCAGGTTTAACGGCTACTATACGTCCATCTAGAACACCCACATCCATCTCGCATCCGGTGGCGCAGTATGGGCATGTTGTTCTCACATAGCCTGTGGGAGAGGCGGCTTGTAGGATTGTCTTGTCTTCAAGGGCTCCGGTTGGACACGTGTCAACGCATGCGCCGCAGCTCACACATGAACTCTCCAGTAGTGTTGTGCGGGAGTCCGGCATTATCCTAACCATGTCACCTCTATTCCAGACACGCCAGACAAACTGTCCCTGAACCTCCTCGCATATCCTCACGCAGCGGAAGCAATAGACACACCTGGACATGTCCACGTGTATATATGGGTTCGAGTCATCCACCATAGATGCCTCCACATGGCCGGAGAGCTGGTCCTCTAGGTGGTAGGCCCTTATGTAGCGGTGGAACTCCTTCTCAGGGCTGCGTAAGTATGCCTCCCTTGGATAGTTGTTAGCAATCATCCCTAGGAGGCTTCGCCGTATCTCCTCCAGCATCTGTGTGTGGGTTTTGATGACCATTCCATCCGCCAGCATAGTGTTACAGGATGTCAGCGGCCTGGCCCAGCCATCCACCTCAACGATGCAAAGCCTGCATCCACCATACGGTTTCAGACGAGTATCGTAACACAGTGTCGGCACCCCAACCCCTGCCAGTTTCAGCGCCTCAAGTATCGTGAGCCCCTCAGGAAACTCTCTTAACTCACCGTTGATGCTTACCTTCACATCAGCTCACCCCCGTAATACCTCTCCACACTATAGGCGAGCTCAGCCATCCCCACACCATGGCCGCAAAGACTCGTCATCGCTAGGGCTGATATGATTTCACGCCACCTCTTCCTATCAAGCGAGGGGGGACTGTTCCTGAACATCTTCTCAATCTCACGGCTGCCGAGCCTGCATGGTGTGCATTTTCCACACGACTCATATGCGCCGAAGTCAAAGACATGGTGGATGAGCTGGGGGATTGTTGTATGTCGGTCGAAGGCGACTATGCCGCCATGGCCGAGGGTTCCACCAACAGCTCTCAACTCCTCGAAACCAAGGGGCGTGTCTAGGTGGCTGAGGGGGATTATTCCAGCCAGTGGACCGCCCACAATCAGGCCTTTCATTTCACCTGATTTAAGCCCATCTCCAAGCTCCTCCACAATCTTACGCAGCGGCACACCCATCTCCACCTCATACAGTCCCGGCCTACTAAAGAGGGAGTTGAGTGAGACGACCTTGGTGCCTCTGCTATTGGAGAATCCGAGAGCTTTGTAGGCTGCTCCACCGTTCAATATTATCCAGGGTATGTTTGCGAGTGTCTCCACATTATTGACGAGTGTAGGCCTCCCGTACAGCCCCCGAGCAGTAGGATACGGCGGCCTGGCCCTCACCTCGGGCCTCCTACCCTCTATCGAGTTGAGGAGGGCTGTCTCCTCGCCGCAGATGTAGCTACCCTCTCCAGACACCAATTTGATATTGAATGAGAAGTTGCTACCCATTATGTTGGTTCCTAAGAAGCCATGCTTAGTAGCCTCGTCCACAGCTCTTCTAAGAGACGCTATGGCATCGGTGTACTCCTTTCTCACGTATATGTAGCCCTCGGACGCTCCCACCGCGTAGCCAGCTATTATCGTAGCCTCCACAAGCTTATGCGGGTCCTCCTCCATTATGAAGCGATCTATGTAGGCACCTGGGTCGCCCTCATCACCGTTGACCACCACGTACTTCACATCGGATTTCTGGCTCAAGACAAGCCTCCATTTCCGGCCAGTGGTGAACCCAGCTCCGCCACGCCCCCTAAGCCCAGACTCCTCCACCACATCCACTATCTTCCCGGGATTACTCTCTAGGGCTGTCTCCAAAGCATCATACCCACACCTCCTCCTATAATCGTCAACATCTAAAACGCCACGCTCACGAATATTGGATAGGACGATGGCTTCAGGCGCATCCACGCCCACGTAGGGCCTGCCAGTATCCCAGCCTGCGGACGGGGCAAGATAGCATTTCCCGAGACAGTATATCCGGCAGGGTTGTCTCGTGGCCATCTCCCACCTCTCGGGGTTCAGGTGCCTAGCTACAAAACATGCGAGCCCTTGGCACAATGAGCTGGAGATGTCGATGGATGTCAAGTGGTAGAAGGACTTCACCTCATCCTCCAGAGGGGTACGGTTCACAAAATCCGTTACGCATACCAACAATATAAGCTATCTCCGTAGCCTAAGACCCCCAATCATATCATTGAAGGCGTAGGATCTGATCAAAGTGTACTCCACTATCTATTCAGCCAATTCTTTCTTGATTTTGGTGGTGACGGAGACGGACGCAATAGTTCACATTGGTGTGTCTGCCCCACCCAATTTCGCCACGCTTGGGTCAGCCTTTCACATAACCACGGGTTATGAGTTTTGCTTAATTATTGTTTAAACCGCCTTGACCGTACAAGGATGGGGCCATGATGTTGTCCTTTCTGGTTTGTTCAAAGGCTTTTTATGTATAGGAGAGGGTGTGGGGAATTCCTCCGGATAAGCCCCCGGCCTTCTGAGGGGAGAAATCGCTGCCCGTAAAATCGGCCCATAGTCTAGTCTTTACTTCCAGAGTAGGACCTCACCAAATATTATATATTGCAGCCTAGCGCAAAATCCTCATGCCATCAACGGTCTTCCAGAAGATATGGGACGCTCACACCCTTGCAGAGAGGGGGGACGGCCAGACCCTTATTTACATAGACAGGCATCTGACCCATGAGGTTACATCGCCCCTAGCCTTCGAATCCCTCAGAATGGTTGGCAGGAAAGTGAGGCGACCAGACCTAACATTCGCTGTTATGGACCACAATGTTCCAACGGGTGATAGGTCGGAACCTGTCAGGGATGAGATGTCAGCAGCCCAGATGGCCGCGCTCTCTAGGAATGCGAGAGATTTTAACATTAGGCTCTTCGACTACTACAGTCCATTCCAAGGGATAGTGCATATCATAGGGCCGGAGCTGGGCCTGACATTGCCCGGCATCACACTTGTATGTGGTGACAGTCACACCTCCACCCACGGAGCTTTCGGCGCCCTAGCGCTAGGGATCGGCACAAGCGAGGGGGAGCATGTCCTCGCCACGCAGTCCCTATGGGTGAAGAAGCCGAAGCAAATGGAGATAAGGCTTGAGGGGGTGCTCCAAGAGGGGGTTTCGGCCAAGGATGTAATACTCTACATAATTAGGAGGCTGGGAACGGGCGGCTGCATAGGCCATGTGGTAGAGTATACGGGTGGACTGGTAAAAGAACTATCCATGGAGGAGCGGATGACACTCACCAACAGGTCCATAGAGGGGGGGGCGAGAACAGCCATAATCTCACCCGATGAGAAGACGTTTAATTACCTAGT
>JAWAEB010000080.1:0-6900 GCA_038891515.1 Nitrososphaerota archaeon
AGCCCTCACCCACGGAGGAGTCCTGAGACGGGGAAAGACATCTCTATCACCGAAGAAACCCATAAGACGGCCTAGGCCGACCCCAATTCTATTCACCCACAACGAATGGGAAGGCCCAGGCCATAGACCTTAAGTTGACAGTCCCGGTTGAAGATATGTAAGGCTTTTTTCCCACCAATCCCACACCATAACCATGACAGATTTTGATGTTGCCGTCGTGGGTGGTGGAATACTGGGACTAGCCACGGCCTACTACACCAAGCTAGGCATGCCTAACTCTTCGGTGGCAGTCATAGAAATGTTGCCGGATGTGGGTCAGGGGAACACCTCTAGAAGCGTGGGAGGGTATAGGCATGGTATATTCACGTCGCATGTCAACAGACTTCTCTCGGAGACTAGTGTTGACCACTACAGAGAGGCCCAGAAGAGCGGTGAGGCTGAGCTATCCATGAGGGATGTGGGCTACCTCATACTGATAGGCGAGTCGAGGATTAGGCAGGTGGCAGACTTCCTCGACCTCTTCGTCAAAGCGGGCAAGGCCAAGATACTTGCTCCTGACCAGTTGAGTAAGATGGGTATAGTTTCTAAGCATGGGGGAGATGAGGAGGCTAGGCTTATGGAGCTGGAGGATATCTCTTGCGGCCTGTATGCACCTAAATGTGGCCAGCTGGATGTGGATAAGCTGGTTCAGATGTATAAGAGGCGATGCATCTCTGAGGGTGTTGAGTTCCTAACGGGGAAAAGGGTTAGGTCCATACACCTCTCGCCAGCCAACCCCCTAGGAATACCTAATGAGCCTAGGGCTTGGCAGAAGGTGGTGGTGTCCCATGTTGTGACTGATGAAGAGAGGATAACTGCGAGGATGTTTGTCTTAGCAACCGGTATATGGACACCCGAGCTCCTCGACCCAGTTGGTGTGGACTGCTTCGTAAAACCGAAGAAGCGACAAGTCGCTGTGATAAGGGCTGGGGGAGAGTTGGAGAACCTGCTGAGCCCCGGTGAGTGCGGGTTTGAACACATGCCTATGACCTTCTTCCCCCATGGACTTTACATAGCACCCCGTTATAGTGAGAGAGCCTTCTGGGTTGGCCTCACTGACGAGGTTGGCAGGCCATTTGAGATAGACCTTGAGCCAGAACCTCGCTTCTACTACGACAACATCCATCCTGTCCTCTCAAAATATATGCCCCAGTTCTCAGGAGCTAGGCCGGAAAACATGTGGGCTGGATGCTATTCCATGAATAACTTGGATGGAAACCCGATAGTCTTCAAGTTCCTTAACTGCACAGTTGTGACTGGTGGTAGCGGTAGCGGGGTGATGAAGGCAGACGCCGTTGGTAGAATAGCTGCTGCACTGTTGAGAGGTGAGAGGGTGGCATATCTACATGGCGGCCTACCTTTTGAGGTCTCAGCCCTTGGGATAGAGTCGAGGAGGGTGGAGAGGGAGTATTTCATACTCTAGGTCTAGGTGGTTGTAATTGCCTGTATGGTATTTCGCCTATGGCTCCAACCTAGACCAAGAGGTGATGAGGAGGAGGATCGGCTCATGGAAGGAGCTGAAGCCAGCCACGCTTAAGGGGTTTAGACTGATGTTCGACCACTATTCAAGCTCATGGGGTGGAGGTGTTGCCGATGTTGTGGAGTCTGAGGGTGAAGTGGTCTACGGCGGCGCCTACCTGCTGGATGAGGAGCAGGTGCGGGTGCTAGACAGGTATGAGGGTGTGCCCGCCACATACAACAGGAGGAAAGTGGTCGTAGAGATTGAGGGGAAGTCCGTGGAGGCCTTCACATACGTTGTGAACAACCCGAGAAAGCACGTGGCTCCCACACATGAATATCTCTCTAGAATTGTCAACGGACTGAAAAGGCTCGGATACGGCGAGGATATAATTTCCAAGGTAAGGAAGGCTGCTGCGGGAAAATGACTCTTAAAGTCGCCGGAGTGGCTTCGGTGAGGCGATGATCAAGACCGGCCAGCTCCTAGATAGGCTGGGATACGATTACTACGTATTTGAGACACCGGAGCAGAAGCCTCAATACTCTTCCAAGACGTTCGCAGACTATCTTCCACAGCTGGCTGATTCCAGCATCCCACGATGTCGGATGCTGGCTCAATGCACACTCTACAAGCATCAGGAGGAGGGGTTCCAAGTCCTAAATCGTGGGGAGAACCTAGTCCTCAAGTCTGGGACTGGGAGCGGTAAAACCGAGAGTTGGTTTCTCCACATGGTTGTCAACAACAGGAGAACATTGGCCATATATCCAACATTGGCATTGGCCAACGACCAGATAACAAGGCTTGAGGAGTACTGCCGTGCCCTAGGCAGAAAGGCTCTTGCCTTGGACGCCATGAAGAAGGCTGAGATGGCTAAGGACACCGGCATGCGGGGGCTCAGGCGTGAGATTGACAGTTCAGACCTAGTTGTGACTAATCCAGCCCTCCTACTCAATGATGTGAAGAGGATTGGGGTGGGGAAGACATCCATTCTAAAAGGGTTCATATCACGGGCTGGCTTACTGGTGGTGGACGAGTTTGACTTCTACGGCCCTCGCTCCATAGCGCTTCTCCTCAGCATGCTCAAACTCCTCATCCGTCTAGTCAATCCAAGCCTCCAGCTCACCCTAATGACTGCAGCGCTCCAAAACCCCGCTGAGGTAGCCGAGATTCTCACGGGGATAAACTCCAGGCCCACCACCGTGGTGGACGGCAGGCCATTCCACCCAGCCAACTATACATACTTAGTGCTGGGCAAGTCTCTCAGGTCTGCTTGGAACAGGCTGAGGGAGTATCTGCCCCTGCTGCGTGAGAGGGGTGCCGGCCTAGACGTAATGGAAGCCGCAGCTGACTACGAGAGGTTCAGAGAGAACTACTACAGGGTTTCGGAGGCTGCCCAAGCTCTTGGGATTGACATAAGGCGGGGTGATGAGGAGATTTTAGACATACTAGCTGCATATGCTTCAGACGATGTCCTCTCCATCGTCTTCACGAGGAGTATTGCAACGGCTGAGGAGATGATGCGGCGTGTGTCTATGAAGGCCGGAACTGAAGCTAACGTGGCGGCACATCACCATCTTCTCCTCAAGTCCAAGAGAGCCGATCTAGAGAATGCTGCGAGGAACGGTGTGCTGAAGCTTGTCTTCTCTCCAAGGACTCTAAGCCAGGGAATAGACATAGGAAGCGTGGGCAGGGTTATCCATCTCGGGCTTCCATCCTCCGTGAGAGAGTTTAGGCAGAGGGAGGGTAGGAAGGGTAGAAGGCCGGAGATGGGGTGGACCGAGACAGTCATCATACCCGTCAGCCAGTGGGACAGGGACCTGCTTTCCCGAGGAGTGCGGACTCTCAGAAGCTGGATTGAAATGCCGATGGAGCATGTCATGGTCAACCCAGAGAACCAATACAGCAAACTCTTCGAATCCCTCTATGCGTTCCAGTCTCCTGTTCTCAGGCCCCAGATAGGGGCTGGCAACATACGATTTCTGGAAACACTCGGGCTCTTGAATGGTGGCGAGCTCTCGAGGGCTGGAAAGAGTACTTGGATGAAGATGAACTTCTACGAGTTCGCCCCGCCTTTTGGGATAAAGAGGCGAAGGTTAAGAGGGTTAGATGGATTCAGCTGGCTCGAGGATGTATCCCACGTGGATCTGGTGGAGAAGTTTCAGCCAGGATGCATAGACTATAGCTGTGACGGACTTGTGGTGGGTCACAGGAGCGCCCCCCGAAGATACAGGGTTGTAACGGAGATTGTAGTGGACGATCTGAGGGAGTCAGTTATGAGGCATCATGAAGCCCTTGCCTACGTCATTGAAGAGTATGAGCGGACCAAGAGTTTGTGGGGTGAGCAGCCTAACCTCAGAAGCGACTATATGCATGGCAAGCTCCATAGCGCGGTCCAGTGTGTCGTCCACGCACCCTCATCCGGCTTCGGGCTATACACCAAGATACCCAACAGAGTTGAGTGGAGGCTCATCTCAGGTAGGAGGAGGGTCTTCACCGTGGGTGATAGGACTTTGGTGACAAGCGAGAGTAAAAACATCGAAGTACCCACACCAACGATAGGGATCTATAGCGACTATACATACGGTTTAAGCGTTGAGGCAGATCCCTCCGACGACCCCGAGCTGCTTAGACTCGCCCTAGCGTACACTCTCATCCTCTTGAGGAGAGTTCGCAACATCCCACTGGACCTGATCAAGTATGACATCTACGTCATGGGCGAGAGAAAGATTGTAGCCATTCATGAGACTGAGAGCGCTGGGTTGATTCCACGGATAGACTGGTCTGAGGTTGAGCGGATAGCTGCAGAGTATGTGCCAGACGGCTTGGATGAGGTTCTGCTGAATCAGGTGGATGAGATAGCCTACTCAGCCTTCATCTCCCTCAAGCTTGATTGGAGCGTTGTAAAGACATGTGCTGTTAGGCTGGCTAGGTACTTCAGGCTGCAGGAGATGATCGAGCTTAGGCTGGGAGATCTCAGACTCTCGGTTAGGAAGCCTTCCAGAGCCTTGAAGACTCTGACGGTTGCTGCTGAGGAGCTGACTCTCAGGGATGACCTAAGGACCGGCCTTTATGGTGTGGCATGCTTCGACGGCGAAAAGACTGTGGTGTCAGTAGGTCTGAGGGAGCTGGGACAGCCTGAGCCTGTTAACCCAGAGCTACTCACGCTGTTCTCAGCAAGGTTAGATGAGGGGTTCCACATAGTTGTCTATGACATGAATACTATTTACAGCGGTTTGGATAGGGCTGGGCTTAGAATGGTGGATGCTCTGCTGCGTGGCTGTGAGACGTCTGGCAAACTAATCAGCCTCAGGGAGAAGCTGGAGGATGTTCTCAAGGAGACGCTACCCCTTGAGACTCTTGAGGCTGCGCTTGGTCTGGGTAGGGATGTGGGCTTAAAGGATCTTGTGATAAGACGTGAGATGGCTAGGAGTAGGAGGCCCAGCATAGCCTTCATCAGGACTATACCATGGCGCCTAGCTGAGAGTCTGGGCAGATATCTTGAAAATGAGGTTCGAAACGTCTACATGGCCTGGCTTGTCTATGAGGCGGTTAAGGGATGAGAATAGCTCTGGATGTGGATGGAGTCCTGGCAGACCTAGCTGGGATGATTCTACGAATATATGGTGAGGATACAGGCATATGGCTGGATAGGAGCTTCGTCACTGAATGGGAGTTCTGGACAAAGCTCGGCATGAGCCGGCGGGAGTTTGTGGATTTGATAGTTAGGGCTTGGTCTAGGTGGGAGGAGATAAATCCCACAGAAGACGACCTAGCAGAGGACACAGATATGCTGGCCAGACTTGGCCGGGTTGAAATCCTAACTCAGAGGCCGGCCGCTACAGTGGAGCCTGTCAAGAGGTGGCTGAGAAAGCATGGTGTTAGACATCACGGTTTCACATGGGTCCCCCTCAAATCTTCCAAGACCCTCTTCCACTACGACATCTACATAGACGACTCGCCACGTCTGGCTGAGCATATGAGAAAGCTCAAAAGACCACTTCTGCTCTATAGCCAGCCATGGAATGCTTCCATAGTTGCCTCGGACAGTGTAGTGAGAGTGTCTTCGCTGGATGAGTGTATAAACTATGTCATCTCCATGGGTGTTTGAGTTTGGCGCGTGAGGTGCGGGGTGACTGGATTCACAGACTCTTCTATCCTGTAATCCCTTCAGTAGTGACTGCCACCCACTCGGGAAAGGTCGGTGCTCTCCTGGCCATACCCTCCACCCTATCCTTTAAGCCACCCATGGTAGGGGTCAATATAGTGCCAGAGAGCAATACCCACAAGTTGGTGGAATCCTCGGGTATGTTTGGTGTCTGCATATTATCCCAAGAGCATATGGGCAGGCTGGCGAAACTGGCTGAGAAGGCTGCGGGTGTGGATGATAAGCTGGCTTGGGCTGGATTTGAGTATGAGCTTGGTAGGACTGTGCCTGTTCCCATATTGAAGGACTCAGCGGCGTGGCTTGAATGTAGTGTGGAGTGGAGTCGTGAGGTTGGTGACCACACCCTCTTCGTGGGACTTGTGAGGGCGGCATACGCTGATGAAGACTTTGACGGCTACTGGCAGTATGAGGCTTACACTCCCATATTCTATGTAGGGAGGGCTAGGCGATTCAGAGGTAGCTACGTCTCCCTAAACCTTGGGTAATACTCCGTAGGCTGTTCTCCTCGAGTGCTTGCCCACCATCCCCTTAAATCTCTCCTCACCCCACACCTCACCCCTCTCATGATATCCATACATCTCCCAATAGCCATCCACATAGGATTCCAGCAGCTCTATCTCAGTCAACCACTTGGCGCTCTTCCAACCATAGAGATGGGGGATGAAGGGTCTGACCGGGTATCCCTGCTCGACTGTGAGAGGGCGGCCATCAGCCTTCAGGGCTAGTATAGCGTCCTTGTGGAGTGCATCCTCCAAGGGAACTGGGGCCGTGTATCCGTCTAGACAGTGAAACATTACCCATCGGGCCTCGGGCTTAACCCCGGACTTGGATAGCAAGTCTGGTAGGGAGACGCCAGTCCACTCTACGTCCTTAATACTCCACTTGGTCACACAGTGGAAGGATCTGACATACTTCACAGAGGCCATCTCCTCTAGGTCCTCCAGCGTATACTCGGCCTCCCTCTCCACCAGTCCAGAAACCCTTAGACGCCAAGAAATGGGACTCATATCAGGTATGCCCAGAGCTGCATAGATCACCCACTGCTTAGCCCACACCTGTCCCGGCGGTAGCTTCTCATCCAATTCCAATCTTCCTACATGACTTCGTTGGGGTGAATATAGCCTTGATGCCTCTACCACGGGCTCTGTTAACTTGAGGCTTTTGGCCTGGGGTTGCGGTTGTTCTGTCATGCTTGTTAGGCAGAGGACGGCTTTACCTGCGGTCCTCTACGGGCTTT
>JAWAEB010000081.1:0-6696 GCA_038891515.1 Nitrososphaerota archaeon
CTAACCCTGTCGCCAACCATCCTGACGAACTTCTCCTTAACACTCGATTGGACGAGAAGACGTGAGCCGGCTGCACATGACTCGCCGTTGTTGGCGTAAGCACCGTAAACCACCGCGTTAGCGGCTCTCTCAAGGTCCGCATCCTCGAATACTATGTTAGGGTTTTTACCACCAAGCTCGAGTACAACACGTTTGAGAGACCCTGCAGCATTCTCCATAATCCACTTACCCGTGGATGTTTCACCCGTAAAGTTCACTACGTCAACCTTATCGCTTTTAACGAGCATGCTGCCTACTTTTTCCCCGCTGCCGGTCACCACGTTAAACACACCCTTCGGAGCACCTGCTTTATGGAGTATTCTGGCAAGCTCTACGGCCGTGGCTGGTGTGTATGAAGCCGGCTTCGCTACGACCGTGCATCCCGCAGCCAAAGCAGGCGCAACCTGCCTGCAGAGTATGACTAGGGGAAAGTTCCAGGGCGTTATAGCTGCCACGACGCCTACGGGCTGTTTAACGACAGCTATCAGGTCCCCGGTCTTCAAAACCTGGCTTGTGCCGAGAAGTTTGTCGGCTATTCCTGCGTAAAACTCTAGCAGCTCAGCAGCTCTGGGAATGTCGCCAAGCCGGCTGGTTCTGATTGTCTTGCCTGTGAAGAGGCTCTCCATGACAGCCAGCTTCTCACCCTCTTGACGGAGGGTTTCAGCTGCTTTCAACAACACCCGAGCCCTGAGCCTGTAGTCCGACACCCAACCACCTGCATCATTGTCAAAAGCCTCTCTCGCAGTATCAACGCAGGCGCCAACATCCATGGCGCCGTCCGCCACAACCCCGATCAAACGACTGTTATCCCCAGGGTCAAAACGCTCAACATACTTCCCCGAAGAAGGCCCGACAGTCTCGCCGTTTATGAAAAGCTCCACCCTTAAAGGCGTTTCCATCATACGTTCTGCATACGAAAGACACTAGATAAAGATATTTCAAAACACTAATGTATGGTTGGTCAACGTCCATGGAGCGGTGTTGGAAATCCCGACAGCGTGCATGTTGACCCCTCCAACCTCTCAAGCCCAGGGGAAACGGTTCTAATGTATGGGTTTTCTCCGGCTGAAGAAAGCCAGCCTCACCGTGGAGAGATGCGGTGAGGCATGTCATGCCTAACTGTTCTGGGCCGTTCTCCCGGGTATACGGGGGCCCCGGCTCCCGGGGTGAAGCCGCAGCCCTCCTCTATGAGGGCTTTGACGCAGGGACCCGCGCCGGCGGTGCAGAGCATCAGCCCATCGTGAAGAGGTTGGGGGTTCGGAGAGATGTCGGAGTCTGCTGGCTATGGCTGCAGCGATATACTTTGGCTTGCCGTTGATTCAGCGAGGAAGGGTTGAAGGTTATCTGCTGGTTTTCCTCGTTCTTCCAGCGGTATACGGAACTGAGTATACTGTCTGGGCTTTGACGCATGGAATTGCCAAACTAGTGATAGACTTGGTTTGGGCCCGCATTAAAGGTTTTTATAGGATTTCTTACGGGTTGGATTCATGACCGCTGCAGTAGCCTCTCTATGTAAGGGAAGTAGATATTGTCCAATAGTGGATGTTCTGCCTGAGGAGAAGGGCGTTAGGAAGGAAGTAATCTACCGGGTCTCAGGCGACGGCTATCTAATGGTTGAGCATGGAAGGGAGCAGGTCTTCGACCTTATGGACGCCTTCAGACTCTTCACAATCATGGAGAAGCTGGAGACGAGGAAGATTGACGGTGTAATCGATTACGGGCAGGGATTCAGAACTCTAACCGTTATCTACGACCCAACCAAGACATCTTACCGAGATTTGATAAAGGAGCTCAAGTCAGTCGAGGAGGAGGTGGGGGCACCGGCGGAGCTTGTCTTCAAGTCTAGGCTCCTCGAAATCCCGCTCACCTTTGAAGACAGTGTAACCCGGAAGGCCATCGAATACTATGCCAAGTTGATCCGTAGAGACGCGCCTAACATAGTAGATGGGCACAACATCAAATACGTTGCTCTCTACAATGGTCTCTCAGTGGATGAGCTGAAAGAGAAGATACTAGGAACCGAGTGGCTCATCGTACACCAGCTGTTCTACCCCGGTGGCGACTACCAGCTTCCCATAGACCCGAGATGTGCGCTCGAGGCCCCCAAATACAACCCCACAAGGACATACACGCCGGAAGGCGCTCTTGGAGTAGGCGGACAATGCTTCTACATCTACACTACAGAGTCGCCTGGGGGATATCAGCTGGTTGGCAGGGCTGCGCCGGTCTACCAGCTTGCCCAAGCGCATCCAGATTATCGGGACTCGCCCTACCTCCTCAAATATTCTGACAGGATAAAATATCGGGAGGTGCCTGAGGAGAAGCTTCTCGACATTTACAAAGCTGTCCATGAAGAACATTCACCGCGCTTCAGGTATTACATTAAGGAGGAACGTTTCAAGGTTAAGGACTGGATTAATTTTGTGAATAGAGAGGATGTGCAGGAAGAGGTGAGAGAGTTTGAAAAACGTAAGAGGGAGGCCCAGCAAAAAGTCCCAGTGCCGTAGATGGTGGTGGTGACGATGCCAGCGAAGGAATATGGGAGTCTGACTATCCATGCACCGGGCATACAGACGGTTGTAGAGGACTGGCCCGGCAGGATTGGATACTACAGATATGGGTTATGCATCTCAGGGGCTGCCGACCACGTATCTCATAGACTCGCTAATCTTCTCGTGGGCAACCCACCCACCGAGGCCACTCTCGAGATTGCAGGCGGGCTTTTTGAGTGTGAGTTTGGAGTCGACACAACAATAGCCATATGCGGCGCCGATCTCGAGCCAACCATTAACGGCTCTCCCGCCCCTATGTGGGAGTCGATACTTGTCAGACGTGGCGATAGAGTTAAATTTTCCTATTCAAAAGGCATCGGGTTCAGAGCCTATCTGGCCATAGCGGGAGGAATTGATGTCCCCCTATTCTTCGGCAGCAAGTCGACATGCCTCTGGGGAAAGTATGGAGGCTTCAATGGGAGGGCGCTTCAGAAAGGCGACGTCCTGAGGGTTGGCGCGACTGTGGATAGAAGCATCGTGGGAAGGAGGGTGAGACCTTCTCATATCCCAAAGTATGAAAGGATTTGGCGGATGCGTGTTGTGCCGGGCCCCACCGCAGCACCTGACTTCGTGTCCGATAGTGGGTTTGAACGATTGTACGCCACCACTTTCAAGGTTGACAGAAACTCTGACAGGTCGGGCTACAGGCTCTCCACTGGCCCCGAGTTCTTCGAAAACTTCTGGGGTAGAAAGGATGGGGGTGTGGCCGGGCTACATCCATCTAACATCGTGGACCTCGGCTACCCAATACCAGGCGGGTTAAATTTGACGGGAAACCAGCTGATAATACTGGGCCCAGATGGACCGTGTGGTGGCGGCTTCCTCGTGATAGGGCAGGTACTATATGCCGATGTCTGGAAGGTATTCCAAGCCATACCGGGCAGGGACTTCATCAAATTCGACTTCGTAGACGTAGAGGAAGCTGAGAGATCTAGGCGCGAGTTGGAAAAATTTTTTAGCAGGGAGATTATCACCTAGAATAAGACGGTGGCACCGTTTGCCCATTTCCCGCATTGACATAAATGTAGACACTGGCGAGGGATATGGAAGGTATAGGCTCGGTAATGATGAAGAGGTCATAAAGCATGTAACCTCAGCCAATGTAGCCACTGGATTTCATGGAGGAGACCCAGTTGTGATGTGGAACACGGTCAGATACGCCAAGAAATATGGTGTGGCTGTGGGAGCCCATCCCGCATTCCAAGACTTGAGGGGGTTTGGAAGGAGGGTCATCAAGATGGAGCCTGAAGAGTTGAAGGCTGACATGCTCTACCAGATAGGTGCACTTGACGCATTTCTTCGAGCTGAGGGCATGAGGATGCAACATGTCAAGCCCCATGGCGCCTTATACATGGTAGCCGAGCATGACGAGGCATATGCCGAGGCGATCGTGGAGGCGATAAGATCCTACAATCCCGAGCTTATCTTCTTCACCGAGTATGGCACAGTTGCATGGAAGAAGGCTAGAAGTGCTGGGCTGAGGACTGTGGCTGAGGCCTTCCCCGACCTTCAGTATGACTCGGAGGGGCATTGGATTATTGAGCGGGTGAAGAAGCCTATGGATCCAGAGACAGTGGCAAGGAGGGCGGTCAGCATAGCTAAGAATGGGACCGTGGAGACAGTAGACGGACGGGTTATCAAGCTAGTGGCCCAAACCCTCTGCCTCCACTCGGACACTCCCAACGCTCCCGAAGTGGCGAGGACGGTGAGGTCAGAGCTTGAGCGAAACGGTGTAGAGGTTGTCCCTGTTGGAAAGATGATGTTGGAGGTGGAGTAGCATGTTTGAGGTTGTTGCGCCCATTCCGGGACTTGTGGCTAGAGTGCCTGTCAAGGAGGGGGACAACGTTAAAGTGGGCGACACTGTGGTAGTCCTCAACGTGATGAAGACCGAGGTCAATGTGCAGAGTGAGCAGGATGGTGTTGTCAAGGAGATTAGAGTAAAAGAGTGGGATGAGGTGGACATCGGCACCGTGTTGGTAGTCCTCGACAGCCGGGGATAGAGGTGGACAACTCACCTAAAGTCCTGATAGCCAACAGGGGCGAGATAGCAGTTAGGGTGATAAGGACATGCAGGAAGATGGGACTAAAAACTGTCGCTGTCTATTCCGACGCGGACATACAGTCACCCCACGTGAAGATAGCTGATTATTCCTATCATCTGGGACCATCTAACCCTATCAAGAGCTACCTCAATATAGAGAAGATCTGTGAAGCTATTGAGAGGACGAAGGCTGACATTGTCCATCCGGGATACGGATTTCTAGCTGAGAACGCTGAGTTCGCCAAAGCTGTCACCAAGATGGGGGCTATTTGGGTTGGACCTCCGCCGAGCGTCATGGAGAACCTATCATCCAAGACCTATTCGAGGAAGATGGCCAAGGAGGCAGGCATCCCCATAATACCGGGAACGTTAGAGCCGATTTCATTAGAACAACTTGAGGCTGTAGCCGTTGAAATAGGCTATCCTATCCTGATAAAGCCTGACCGCGGGGGCGGCGGTAAGGGGACGAGAATTGTCAAATCACCTGAGGCGCTGACGGCCGAGGTATACGCTTCCGCATCCCGCGAGGCCCAATACGGGTTTGGGAGACCCGACCTCTACGTGGAAAGGGTGTTGGAAAAGCCAAGGCATATAGAGGTTCAGGTGATCTCAGACTGTCAAGGGAATGTCTATGCCCTCGGTGAGAGGGAGTGCTCAATCCAGAGGAGATATCAGAAGATAATTGAGGAGGCTCCATCACCCATTGTCTCTCAGGAGGACAGAAATCATATCTACGGGCTTGCCAAGCGGTTTGCGGAGAAGATTGGGTATATTAACGCAGGGACTGTTGAGATGCTGAGAGACGCCAGTGGGAATTTCTATTTTCTGGAGATGAATAAGAGGATACAGGTGGAGCACCCCGTCACAGAACTCACCACGGGACTTGATGTGGTGGAGCTACAGTTGAGGGTGGCCCTCGGTGAGGAGCTGCCGTTGGAAGCAGACCAGCAGCCACGTGGTCATGCTCTAGAGTGTAGGATATATGCTGAGGATCCCATCACATTTCAGCCCTCTCCTGGAAAGATAATAGAGTTCTCGCCGCCTATGGATGGCTCGGTTCGCCTCGACCACGCACTTGAGCCGGGGTTGAGCATTTCACCCTTCTACGACCCGCTTATCGCTAAGGCTATCTCATATGGGGAGAGCAGGGAAGAGGCCATAAACCGGATGACAAATTACCTACGTCAGTTCAGGCTAAGCGGCATCAAAACCAACATACCCTTCCTACTGGCCCTGATGAACACTGGAAACTTCAGGTCGGGTCACTTTTATACTAGCTGGGTCGACGAGCTTCTGGTGAACGGTGGTCTCACATATCCAACTTCCTAATCTCATCTTATGCTGACGTTTCCCCTTATCTGTCTTGCGATAACCACGTTTTCTATCCTCAGTAGCTGGGCGAGAGTCTCCCGCAGCGTATCCAGTAGAGCACGCTTTACGTGGAAAGGCTCCAGAACTCCCAGCATCATCATATCGGCGGCTTTCCCGTCTGGACCGATACCATAATATGTCCTTCCGTCGAGATGGATGCTGCGGAGAGAAGCCAAGCTCTCAACCCCGTCCCTGCCGCTGTTCACAGCTAGGAGGAATGGTATCTTCTCTAAGGAGTCGGCAAAGGCTTGGACTGCTAGCCCCTTCTGCCCATCTAGATTGGATGACCAAAACCTGAGCTGTGTAGCCATAAACATTTCTGCCGCTCCTCCACCGGGCACCAGCCTGGGGTCACGCATAAATGAGCTCACAACCCTCAGGGTCTTCACCACAGCTCTCTCATACATCTTTAGCGATTTGAAGGAGTTAGCTCGAAGGACGATGGTACATGCGGCCGAGCTCTTACAGCCATCTATCACTATCCAGCGATCCCCACCTATCTTCACCTGCCTAGCGCTCTCTGCCTCTCCAAGGTCTTCCGACCCTATGTTCTTATAGTTGTGGACAGGTCTGGCGCCCGTCGCCCTAGCTATGAACTCGACATCCTCCCAGTTGAATCGGAAGGCCGACATTATCCCACATCTAGCCAAGCCTTCAAGAACCTGGTCATGAAGCTCCGCCCGAGCGAGAACA
>JAWAEB010000082.1:0-6513 GCA_038891515.1 Nitrososphaerota archaeon
ACCATATGTTATCCACCATTCATTACGCATTCTAATCTCACCATTATAGATGAGGGAGACTAGTGCCGTAGTCCCACCGCTGTCCAATCCAATCACATTCTTTAAACCCATCACTGAGGACACGGCCAAGGCGCCCATCGCACCCGCCATAGGTCCTGAGCCAGCTAACCGGGCCGCATGTTTGAGGGAGGACTGAGGTGTCATGACACCCCCGCCCTGATGTATTAGTAGAACCGAGCCCCGAAAGCCATGCTCAGCAAGCATACTCCCCAAGCTCTCCATGAACTCTTTAACGACGGGTGCTGAGATTGCGTTTATCACAGTGGTGCTCAGTCTTTCAAACTCAAACGGCTCTGGGTTTACCTCGTGGGAGGCGCAGACAAATGCGTTGGGCATATCTGAACTTATGATCTCTACAGCCCGCTTCTCGTGTACCGGGTTCATGTAGGAGTTGATAAAGTGAACGGCTACAACGTTTATTCCCCTACGCTTTATGATTGAGATAGCCCGCCTAAGCCCCCCTTCATCCAGAGGCCTAAGCACTTTACCGCTATAGTCAACCCGCTCATCAACCTCTAGGATGTCCCTCCTACGGACCGGCGGAGGCGCGGGGTCCTTGTAATGGTCCCATATATCCTCTCTAGTACCTCTCCTAATCTCTAGAACTCCTCGGAATCCTGCAGTGGTTATGATGGCGCTTCTAGGAGTTGTTTTCGTGACCAGCGCATTGGTGACAACAGTTGTGCTCACCATCAGGAGGCTTATTTGGGAGAGATCTATTCCCGACTGCCTCAACCCATCCACAATACCAACTGCAGGGTTCTGGGGAGTGGTGGGATGCTTGAAGACTCTGATACTCCCACTTTTCAAGTCGCTGATCAGGAAATCAGTAAATGTACCTCCTACGTCCACCCCGACCCTCAACATGAGCCCGAAGTTCCATCTATGAGATATAAACATTAAGCGACCCCCACATCACACGGAGGGTTGCTTATCATTACGAAAACAGGACCAGGTTGACAAAGATGTTACGAAATTAAACGTCATGTTACGCAAACGACACCATAACCCATTCGGTGGAAAACTTTTTATGCATCCTATGTATCTCTAGACACAGTGATCTGAGAACATGAGTACAGGACAACAGGATGTCGGTAGACGTAGGTTTCTAGGGGTTGTGGGTGGAACGGTTGCAGGTCTGGTTGTGGGAGGTATAGTTGGCTCTGTAGCCACATCTGCCGCTGGAGGTCAGCAAGTTAGAACCGTGACGGAGACCAGAACGGTCACACAGACTGCAGCGCAAGCCACAGTCACTTCAACAGTTACTACAACTGTAACTGCGCCTGGGCCTGGTGATGGCTTCGCATACCCGTACACTGCTGAGGAGAGGGCTGTCGCTGCTGCTCGTGAGCTGGTGCGGCAGGGCAAGGTAACTCAGAACAAGCTGGTGATAATGACTCCTGCGGGTGCAACTGTCAACTGGAGCTGGTCCTTCCCGCTTTGGGAGCAGCTTACCGGCATTAAGGTGGAGCATTTCGAAGTACCTTATGGAGAGTCCTATGCCAAGATACTGCCTGAAGCAGCTGCCAAGACCGGCTCATGGCATCTCACATGTGCTCCCCCCGGCGAGGTCATAGGGGATTTTGAAGACGCAGGCCTGACAGCAGACCTAACCGAGTATGTGAGAAAGTACGATCCCAACTATGACCCTATTGGGCTTAACGAGGCAGACTTGCTCAACGCCGATGCGAGCCCACCACACCCATTGTGCGCATCTGTGGGCAATGTCCTGGGGAGAAGATTCTCATTCGTAGCCGATGGAGATGTGTGGAACATGTTGGTTAGGATGGATATTGCCAGGGATGAGGCTATAAACAACAAGTTTGCACAACAGACCGGCAACCCCATACCGGACCCAAACCTCTGGGACTGGAAGCTGTACAACCAACTGGTCAGGTTTATCGATGTTCAGAACTTGCAGACGGCCGGTAACAGGACTAGGGGCGCGTGGAACTATAGGGAGCGGAGATATAGTAACTTTGACTGGGCCCTTAGATACTTTCCAAGAGGTGGGAAATATCTCACCGATGATATGAAGCCCGACTTCAATAACCAGAAAGCCTTGGAAGCTCTTGAGGAGCAGCAAGAGATAACGGAGAACATGGACGACATTGTATTCTCCGGCGACTTTACTGAGCAGTATACCGACGTACCAGCCGGCAAGGCTTTCGCCAGCCTCCAATGGCCATCACTGGCCAAGTATGTCAACGATCCATCCTTCTCGAAGGTGGTTAACTTGATTGAGCAGTTCCACATCCCTCATCATATCCATCCTAACGGTGAGAGGGTATATATTAGTGGGTATTTCGGCGGAGTTCTAGCATTCCAAAACAAATACGCTCCAGACCAAGAAATGGCATATTTATTCCTGCAGTGGATAACAGCGCCCAAGAATAGTACTGTTGCCATCTCGAAGCCCGGTTGGTTCGACCCATTCAGATACGGTCACTTCCTACATCCCAGCATAGTAAAAATATACGCCCCCAACCTACTGAACCTTCTAGACAACTACAATAATGGGGCACCACCCTTCACCATACCAAGATCATTCATTCTTCTGGACAAGCTGAGGGCCGAGTTTAACCCGTTCTACCTAGGGCAGCAGAGTGCCGAGGACGCTCTAAAGAGGGCTGAAGAAGAGTGGAAGAGCATACTTTCCACCATAGAGAGTGAGGGCAAGCTGTCAAAGCTGAGGGATCAGTGGAATTTCCAGAAGCAGTTCTATCCGCCCAGATACCGACAAATGGTAGGCTGGGCCTAAAACCCTATTTAGCGGGTCTGCGCCAATCTTGTAGGTGTAAATGGTGGCCGGCCGCCTAAACAGCCTCAGACGCGTGGAGACCCTCTTCATAATTCCCATCGAAGTATTGCTTTGGGGCATAGTTATGGCCCCCTTTATTCTAGCTATCTATCTCAGCTTCACCAACTGGTCCCCTGCTGTCTCTGCCAACCCACTGGATGCAAAATGGTTAGGACTCAACAACTACGTGGAGATACTAAACAGCCCACGATACCTCGGAGCAGTATTGAGAACTACTCTGTTCGCCCTTTCAGGCGTCGCGATACAGGTTTCGGTTGGTCTGGGGCTGGCCCTCCTCTTCTACTACGGAGTGTACGCCCGTAGAATATTGTCAACCATCATGATAATGCCCATGATGTCATCTCCCCTCATCGTAGCCCTCATGTTCTACATAATGCTTTTCACCAAGGGGCCCGTGAACGCATTTCTCAGCCTCATCACGGGGCAGAACATCGAGATAAGGTGGCTTTCCTCCCCCGAGCTAGCACCACTTTCAGTGATACTGGCCGACTCTTGGATGTGGACCCCGCTAGTGTTTCTAATATCCCTCTCGGGACTCAGCCTAGTACCGCTCGACCAGATTAGGGCTGCCAGAATAGCAGGCGCGTCAGAGCTGAGGGTCATCAAGGATATCCTAGTCCCCTACATAAAGCCATTCATACTAATCTCAATCATTATACGTCTACTGGAAAGTTTCAAACTCTTCGATGTGGCGGTCTTCATGACGGCTGGAGGCCCTGGCGTTGCCACCGAAACGCTTTCTATCTTCCTCTACAAAGAGGGGTTCCTCACCTTGAGAACAGCCTACATAGCTGCTGGTGCGGTTGTTGTCTTGCTAGCCCTTAGCCTCGCCACCTACCTTCTCACCAAGTCCATCTATGCGAGGTCCTAGCATATGGGAATTACATGGAAGACTGTAAGAACGATAATAGCTGTCCTCGCAGCTGGGATAGCCATATTCCCCATCTACTGGATGGCCTCTACCTCCCTCAAACTGCCGGGCGAGTGGTCTGCCTACCCACCCGTGTGGGTTCCCACCAACCCGCGGATTGAGAACTTCATAGTCATCTTCTCCGAGCCTGGAACACCTCTACGTGAGAGCGTTTTAGAGGCTTTGGGTAGGGGATTTTCAGCCAGTCCCAGCGCGGTGCCCAACATAATTAACAGCGTGATAGTAGCGGTATCAGCCACTGTTGGCGCCGTCTTCATTGGGACTCTCGCAGCATACTCGATATCAAGGTATAGGACGGGGGGCCTCTTCACCTACATATTCATACTAGCCACGAGGATGTTCCCACCAGTGGCGATAGCCATACCCTTAATAGTGGTCTATGCGCTGATACGGTGGCTGGACACCCATTGGGGCCTCTCACTCATCTATATGGCTGTCAGTGTCGCCTATGTTGTCTGGATTATGAAGACATTTTTTGATGAGATTCCAAGAGACATAGAGGATTCGGCCGTCCTTTTCGGACTTTCTCACGTCAAGGCCTTCTTCAGGGTGGTCCTACCCATAGTTAAGAACGGCATGCTGGCAGCCAGCCTCTTCACATTCATTATCAACTGGGGCGAATATGCTTTTGCCCTCATGTTCACAGTGGGCGGTAGAGCCACCACGATACCCGTAACCATAAGCCAGCTACAGTTGGGAGGGGGCTACCAATACGGCCCCATGGCTGCCCTCGGTCTCATAGCTCTAATACCGGCCGTCGTCTTCGGCTACATTGTCCAGAAATACCTGGTTGTTGGTCTTACGCTTGGGGCTCTGAAGGGGAGAAGATGACAAGGGTAGAGGTTAGAAACCTAGTCAAACTCTATGACAAGTTCCTGGCGGTAAACGACATCAGCTTCACGGTCAACGCCGGCGAGTTTTTCGGCCTTCTCGGGCCATCAGGGTGCGGCAAGACGACAACCCTATACTGCATTTCGGGAATAGAGACACCGACAAGTGGTAGAATCCTCTTTGATGACAGGGACGTAACTGACGTGCCCACACAGCATCGTAATATAGGTATGGTCTTCCAGAGCTACGCCATCTTCTACAACATGACGGTTTATGATAATCTAGCCTATCCACTAAGAATTAGGAAGATGCCGAAAAGCGAGATTCAACGGAAAGTAAGTGAGACAGCTGAACTGCTGGGACTTGGGAATATCCTGCAAGTGAAGGGTTTCAGGCTAACACCTGCCCAGATGCAGCTTGTATCACTTGGCCGGGCCATCATATACGACCCCAGTGTACTTCTGCTGGATGAACCTCTAAGCAACCTAGATCCTACATTCAGGATGGAGACCCTTAGACACATAAGAAGGATACAGCGGATTCTTAAAATCACGTCCATATTCGTCACACATGACCAGTTGGAGGCATTGTCAGCATGCGATAGGATAGCCGTCATGCAGAGTGGGAAGATCATGCAGGTGGGCAGGCCCGACGAGGTGTACTATAGTCCAGCCAACACCTTCGTAGCAGAGTTCGTCGGCAATCCTCCGATGAATCTTCTGGAAGCCACTTTGGAGAGAAAGGCTGGGACAACCATTATAACCGTAAGTGGGTTGGACAGACCCCTAACATATCCCAAGCTGGCCATCGAGTATGAAGATAGAGTGGTCCTTGGTTTCAAGCCTGAGGATGCGGTGGTCCTTCATGGCGGCGACGGATTTGGTGAAGGGTTGGTGATAGATGGACGTGTTCGAGCTGTTGAGAGGAGCGCTGCCGAAAGCATCTACTTGGTGGAATTCGATGAGAAGACGGTCAAGATAGTTAGTAAATCGGAGATGCCGCTCGGGGTTAGGGTTAGACTTCACATACCACTCGAGAAGCTCTACATCTACTCTAGGAAGAGTGGTGATTTGCTCTCATCTCCAATGCGTGTGAAGGCTTCTGCCTAGGCTCTCCTAAGCAGCCTTAGCATAGCCAGAGTGAAGCCCACCTGTATCAGCCCAGTTATCACCGACAATGCGGACATGTATGGTATGTCTCCAGCTCTTAAAGCGTTGGTGTATATGAAGAAGCTGACAGTCTCTGTTGCAGTGCCGGGACCGCCGAACGTCATAATGTAGGGAATGTCAAATATCTCGAATGTATGTATACTTACCAGCAACCCCACTAGGATAACGTATCGCTTAAGCCGAGGAACGATAATGGTGAAGAAGGTGCGTAGACGACCGGCACCCGAGACAAGGGAGGACATCCACAGCTCCCTGTTAATTGTTCGGGCACCACCATACATGACCAATATTGCGAACGGTAGGCTGGACCATATATTTGCCATGGTCACGGCTAGTAGTGAGCCTGTGGGGTCGGCGAGCCATCTAATGCTAGGAAGCCCCAGTCCAGCTAGCAGAGTTTCCACAGGGCCTGATGGGTAAAATATTATTCTAAAGGTATATCCGGAGACAATGGGCGGTATGAAGAGCGGTATCATCATTGCTGGGAACACCAGTCGCCCCCACCTCTCGCCACGGAAAACTGTCTGGTAGGCTATGAAGAATCCGGCTCCCATGGTTGCGAGTAGTGTGATGGCTGTGATGACCCAAGTTCTGGCTAGGGATAGGTGAAAGGCGGGACGTGTTAATGCATCCAAATACTTGTATGATTGGAGTCCAATCCTGTCCATCAAAGGCACATCTGAACTCAGCAGTAACCAGTA
>JAWAEB010000083.1:0-6417 GCA_038891515.1 Nitrososphaerota archaeon
TACGCTAGGCTGGCCAAAAACATTATGAATCAAGCTTATTGAATATATTTCCGGTACTGTCAAGTTAGGGTTGTGTAGGTTTATCTTTTAACTGGTTTTGTTTGGAGGTCTGTTCTTTTACAGATTTATCCCTTTATAAACCATTCTAGAGTAAAGGTAATACCATCATATCAGAAGAAAACATCAGTCAGACCTTAACTTGACAGTCTCCTTCCGGGTCATGTAAAATTATAGTACTAGGAAAAGGAGAATAATGCGTATGAAGCTATGAGCTTTGAAGCCCTCAACACGAAGATAATCTCATGCAGACTATGCCCAAGGCTTGTCAAATATCGTGAGGAAGTGGCTGAACACCCGCCTCCACGTTACAGGTCAGATAAATACTGGTCAAAGCCTTTACCTGGTTTCGGCGACTTTAACGCTAGGGCTCTTGTCGTTGGGCTTGCCCCAGCTGCCCACGGTGGAAACAGGACGGGTAGAATGTTTACTGGAGATTCGAGCGGGAACACGTTAATGAAATCATTGTACAGGGCTGGTTTCGCAAACATGGAGAGGAGTGAAAGCTGTGACGACGGCCTAGTCCTAAAAGGCATCTACCTCACCGCCATAGTTAGATGTGCTCCGCCTGAAAACAAACCGACCCGCAGTGAAATAAACAATTGCATTCAATACTTGGCCTGGGAGCTTAAGCTTTTGAAAAACATCAAAGTCTGCATAGCTTTGGGTAGGCTGGCTTTCTCCACCTACATCCAGTTGGTAAGACGTGAAGGTGTTCTCCACAACAGCGTTCCCCGTTTTAGTCACGGTGTTGTTCACAAGCTTGAAGGCATGCTTTATGGAAGACCTCTGCCAGTTTTAATCTCTTCCTATCATCCCTCGCGGCAGAACACAAACACTGGAAGACTTACCCAGCATATGCTTGACAGCGTTTTTCTGAAGGCGAAGACCATCGTCGGCTGACGGAATCCACCGAAGCGCCAACCAATCCCGACACCGCCACTATAGTGAAAACCACTTACTAGGCGGTGACCCCAGAAGGCTGAGCTACCAGGGATTGCCAGAAACGCCAACCCTCCTGTGAGGGGTTTGGACAGTAGGCCTCACCGAGATATCTACTGGGCGGCTTGAGGGCTACTCTATGAGGTTAAAGGGGGCACATCCTGTATGAGATCATCTTCTTATTGAGCTTCTCCAGCCCGGTCATCCGCGTCTGGGCAGCCAGTCCCCCCTTACAAATGGGTTGTGCCGCTTCTCCCACCCAATGGTAGTGTCTGGGCCGTGGCCCGGATAAACCTCCACGTCATCAGGCAGTGTGAAGAGCTTACCTACTATTGACTTCACTATCTTCTCCGAGTCCCCCCCGTATGCATCTGTTCTCCCTACAGAGTTTCTGAACAGGGTGTCACCACTGAAGAGGATGTCTCCGCCATAGTAGCAGACGCTGCCAGGTGAGTGTCCCGGCGTGTGGATGACGGTTAGTGTTTCCCCACCTACCTCTATTTTCTCACCATCTGCCACATATCCGTCGGGTTTGGGAGGGTCGGGCACATCTATCCCGAGGAAGCCCCTTGTCATCTCCCTCATACGGGCCAGTATCTCAGCGTCATCTTCGTGGATGTAGAACATGCACTTCAGCGTCTCCTGCAAATCTTGAACGGCTAACACATGGTCGAAGTGGCAGTGGGTTGCGTATATCGCCCTGACCTTAAGACCCCTCTCTTGAATCGTCTCGAGGATCTTCCATGCGTCGTCTCCAGCATCTATGATTATGGCTTCGCCTGTACTGCTGTCAAACACTACGTAGGAGTTGCTGCGGAGCATCCCCACCTCATTCAAGATATATGATAGACCCAAAATACGCTCCCCAACTTGGTGACAGCCCATTATTTAGCAGTTGCCAGATCTGAGGACCGTATCAGTCCCCTCTCAGTCAGATACGCGGTCACCAGATAGGGCTCCACCAGCTCAAAATATGGGTTCCTAACCTTCACGCCACACCTAGCCTTCCACACCTCGGCCGGGCCACCCTTCTCCACCACATAGCCATGCTTCTCACACAGCTTCCAAAGGTCGCAGGCAACGTAGAAGGGCCTTCCAAACTTCTGGCAGAGGAGTGAGAGGGGTAGAGATCCCACCTTGCCGGCGAAGGAGCCGTCTAGGAACACCGCATCGGCACCCACTATGCAGGCATCAGACTCCTGAACACCATATCCAGCCGCTGCATCCACCAGCAGCTCAACATACTTATACCTAGATAATGATCGTGCGGTTAGCCTACCCTCAAGCATTGGCCGGGACTCCAGCACGATAACCCTCGTAACCCCCGTGGAGGAGGCTAGTATTCTCACCACGGTCCCGCTATGACTGAAGGTGATAACTGTCTCATAAACGCTGAGAATTTTCGAGGCTTGGGAGACAAGCCTCTCAACCAACACACCGTACTCCCTCTCCACACTACTACAGCTTTTTAGGAGAGCATAGCGTGGGTCCACGCCGCTTCCAATTGATGAACTGAACCTCTTGACCACCTCTTGGGAGAACTTGGCCACTAGCGGCATGGACGGTCGGGCTGAGGATAATGCCTCACCAAGTCTCATCACCTCCTTCTTCAGCCTCTCCCCAGACATCCCAGTATGCGCCAGCTCCCTGAAACAGTCCAGAGCCAGCCTAGCTAGGGCTGTGGAGCCTCTCCTCCTCTCTCTCAACAGCTTAGCCAGACTCTTGGGTCTCAAGTCCTCAGCAGAATTTTTCCAAAATGCTCATCACGCTCCATCCTCACATGTGCCTTTGCCGCATCCTTCAACGGGAAGATGCTGTCAATCACTGGCCTGAGCCTGCCGGACTCGAAAAGCCTGAGAACCCGGTCAATCTCATATCTGTTCCACGAGTAAGAGCCTATCAACCTCAACTGTCTCCTATACGCGTATCGGATGCTGAGCCTCCCCTCATCTCCCGAGGTGGCCCCGCAGAAGACCATGACCCCACCGGGCCTAAGGCTCTTCAGGGCGTCATTCCACATCTTCTCCCCGGCATGCTCGAAGACTAGGTCAACCCCAAGTCCGCCAGTCACTCGCCGCACCTCCTCCACAATATTCTCAGTACGCCTGTTCGCAACATGGTCTGCACCAATCTCCCTAGCCCTAGCCTTCTTCCACTCATCACCCACCGTGGCTATGACTGTGGCTCCGAAGAGCTTGGAGATCTGAACAGCCGCCCCGCCTATACCACTTCCCGCACCCACCACCAGAACTGTCTGCCCATACTCTATCCCAGCCCTAGTCACCAAGCAGTGCCACGCCGTGAGATAATTGACGGTGATGGCTGCTGAGTCTTCGAAGCTGAGTTCCTCGGGAATCTTGTGAATGTTTCTGGCCGGCACTTTCACCATTTCGGCGTAGCATCCATCAGAGCCGAAGCCTACGAGTCGGAGGTTCTCGCAGAGTGAGTCATATCCTCGGATGCATTGGCTGCATGTGCCGTCTGTTAGGGCTGGGTTGATGAACACCCGGTCACCTACCGATACAGTGGATACCCTATCGCCGACAGCCTCTACCACCCCAGAAGCCTCGCTGCCGAGAATACGTGGTAGCTCAGTGGTGTATACCCCGCTCCTAATCCATATGTCCAGCCTATTCACACCAGCCGCTCTCACCCTCACCAACACATCATCCTCGCCGACCTTAGGCTCCACTACATCCCTTTCAACGAGAACATCCGCCGGGCCATACCTATCCAAGACTACAGCCTTCACGGCACTCCCACCCCTCCTCCCTCCATATAAACGTCTACGTAGCCCATCTGTGACTTGTGGTTGGAGAAAAAATACCAGAGGAATTTGTCAAACCCTTAGATGCAGTTGAAAGATATGGAATAAAATTTGTAAACAAGGAAATCCTGCAAATAGATCCCGTGAATAGGCGTGTTAGAACAGCAAACAAAGTTTTGGAAGCTGAACATATAGTGGTTGCGTTGGGCGCTGAGCTTGCTCCTGAATAAACACCCGTTTTCAAGAATATGCATACAACCTGTATGAGTTGGGTGGAGCCTACAAGCTTCAGCGCTTGCTTAACGTCTTCAATGAGGGTAGGATAGTTGTGTTAATACCTATGACGCCTTTTAAATGTCGAACACCGTATGAGGCCGCATTTCTATTAGACTCGTTCATGAGACGCAGAAATATACGTGATAAAGTTACGATCGAGGTTTACACGCCAAAGCTCAAGCCCATGCCTGTTGTGGGAAAGGATGTAGACGAAGCCGTGAGGAAACTCTCCGACAACGTTCTATATAGACAGCAAACGGTCGTAAGCATTGATGGTGCCTCACGAACCATAGTCTTTTAGAGAGGTGAAGCATCCTACGATGTGCTTGTCGGTATTCCACCACACCGTGCCCCCAAAGTTGTCAGGAAAGCAGGGTTGACGGACTCGACTGGGTGGGTGCCCGTAGACCCCTATACTTTGAAGACAGGGTTTGAAAACATTTTCGCCATAGGTGATATGGCTGCTGTGATGAATATGGGGTCCATAGCTTACAGGGTGGCTCTTGCATTCGCGTATACCTCCACCGTCTCATGACTCAACAGGTCCCGGCAGTTTGTCTCCTCGGTTAAGCTTGGGCTGGATCGAACGAAGCGTTTACAATATATGAGGTTCTTAAGAGGTTAGCCCTAAAATAAGTCAAGCAAGTTTTTCCACCAGCAAATTCTTAATTCAAGAAGCGCATATTATTAAGGAGGCTTAATCAACTCAGCGCGGAAGTTGTTGAAAAAAGGCTGAATAACCTGTTAAAAGCTAGGTTATTAGCAGATTGTCTGAAGAGTCTGGTACTGTCAAGTTGGTTTTCTTGATATGTTTATGGTCTTGGCTGTTGGATGGTTATGCATGTCTAAAATATTGATATAGCGCTCTGTAACAATAGTTGTGAATCAAGCAATCCAAACAATATAATATAACACACTCTCTTTTATTATATTTACAACAGGCATATGTCAGATTATATCCAACCCTCTTTAACGCCGGAACAGCTCTGGGTATGTTGAACGCATGTTTTATCTTAGACGTCGAGGACGACGTGGTGTCTATATGTGTCTATAAGGGTTAAAGCATACATAAATCAAACCGAGAGAAAAAACTTCTATGGCTGTGAAAACAGTTATCTGTCTAGCTGGTTTTGCCGCGGTGGGTAAATCTAATGTTGGTATGATTTTGGCTAAGAAAATGGGGTTGAAATATCTTAAAGGCTGAGACATGTGGTGACGAGCGCTCGGTCCGCTATATTGAGTGGTCTTGGTCATTCCGGCCCGGGGTGGGGTAACTGGGGCCTCACTCGCACTCGCACACATAATGCTGGGAGTCATGACACGCTATCCTGGAGAAATCAAAGTCACGATTGTAACGTCCTGCGACGCGCTCGACTACCCCGCAATAAGGAGGCTGAGGCTCAAAGGAACAGAGATAATATACTCTGGGTTGACGGGTTGCCCCAGTGTTGTTTACTGGCCCACCCTAGCACTACGCCTCCTATCCCTCCTAAGATATGGGCGCCTACTCTGAATGACTCCTATATGGTTTACGTCCGTGACAGGTAGAAGAAGACTGCAAAGCCTGCGAAGCCTATTAAGTTGAGGATGAGTAGGGGAGATGCTACCTCTGAAGATGTCTCCCAAGCAAGCCTGTAAAACATGTAAGCAGCATAGAGGTTCTGGACCAGGAATATTCCAGTAAGCGCCACTAGGGCGTTGGTGAATCTAGTCCGGGCCACCCTCCTAGTGATCAGATATGCCCTGAGACTGTAAAGTAGGCCGATCACGATCAGCACAGATATGCTGATATTCATTATCCAGAGAGGCCCCAAGCCCATCCCTCCACCCACCTCCCCCTAAGCCTAGCAACCTCAACCACAATAGATTCGAGAATATCCATATTCTGTGCAAGCTCCGGTGAGATAGAATAGGTCACATTATACTTCTCACCACTAGCCACAACCATCCTATTGTCCAAGAGTATCTGGAGATGATGTTGAATAGTCTTGTAGTTGAGCTTCAATGAGGCGGCAAGCTGGTTAGCATTGGCCGGCCCATCCCGCAGCTTAAGAATTATGAGAAGCCTCGTCGGCCCTCCACGCGACCCCACAAGCAGCCAGTAGAAAAGTCTCCTAACACCTTCGTGGCTCAATAACACACCACCCCTAGCAACAGCATATAAATATTTCCACACCTTTGCTGGGACTGTCAACTTAAGGCCACTCATGACCTTATCCACTTCTCCGATACCTTAGGCCTGTATGTTGGGAAGGATGTGTTGAACTGTCTTATCCTCCTCTTGAGCTTGCTGAACCATGACTCTATCGTGTTTCTCCTGCCGAACGCCTCTATTCTCCTCCTCATCCTGAGGACCTTAATGGGCCATTTGTACC
>JAWAEB010000084.1:0-5286 GCA_038891515.1 Nitrososphaerota archaeon
CACCGTCTAGCCTGTAGAAGGTTACTGGAAGCTTTGATAGCTCGCGTGCAGCTGTCTCCATCCTCACCCTGATAATCTCCGAATACTTTCTCGGAACGTTTTCGAGGTCCAGAGCCCTTAGGGCGCCGAGCTGAATAAATTCTGGGACACATGTGATCATGAGGGAGATGAGTGAGGTCATCTTGGCAATCAGCTCCTTTTCGGTGATGAGATACCCTACCCTATAGCCCGTCATCCCGAAGCTCTTGGAGAACGACTGGATCACAACATATCTGACATCGTAGCCATCAAGTACTGAACTTTGCTGACCGAAGCTGTAGTCAAGATATACCTCATCACTTATCAGGGTGAGCTTCCTCTCAGAGGCCAGTTCCACAATCTCCTCAAAATCCTTCCTGTCCAGTATCTTCCCAGTGGGGTTGTTGGGGTAGTTGAGTATGATGGCTTTGGTGGAGCCGTTGACCATGTTCTCCAAATTCTCTATTGACGGTCGCCATCCATTTTCCAGCCGAGTCTTCACACCAACTGGACGGGCTCCCACAAATTCGACACACTGTCTATACATGGGCCAAGAAGGGTCCAGAAGTATAACCTCATCGCCAGCACCCGCCAGAGCCTTAAGAGCTAGGTAAACACCAAACCTCCCTCCCGGAACGACTAGGAAATTATCAGGAACCAGGTCACACCCAAACCTAGAGTTAACGTGCTCCGATATTTTCTTCCGAAGTTCGGGGAGACCCCTAGGGTCACCATAGCGGGCTCTCCCATCCACAACAGCTTGGGATACTGCTATGCGGACCTCCTTGGGTGCTCCTAAATCGGGCTCACCCACTTCAAGGTGATGAACCTCGACACCGGCCCTCTGTAGCTCCAGCCCCTTCCTGAGTATATCCATATGTGTGATGCTTTTTCCTTTCTTTCCCTGGGTATTCAGAGATGCTTGGAAGAGAACTGTGGCCAAACCTTCCACAAGTGTGGGACTCAGTCCTAGGTCCCTCCCCTCCCTCAGCATCAGATCCCTAAGCTCCTTCTCCACTTCGGGCTGGAATACTTCAACCCCTAGCTGCTCCTTAATCTTACCAATCCTCTCCACAAGTTGGTTCCTCTCGCCTAGAAGCCTCAATAGCTCTATCGTAATCTCTCTCACACGTTTCCGAAGGTTTTCCATCTCCCCCAAAGACATCATATGATGGTTCCGGGACCATAACATTAAGTTTTTTAATGTCTCCAAGAGCCGTTACCGTGAACGGTGTTACAGGATGCCGCAAACGGTCCGGATCAAGCTTACAAGCACAGACTTGGGCAAGTTGGAGCAGGTATGCGGAGAGATAAGGAGTATCGCTCTCAAGACAGGGACCAAGATATCGGGGCCGGTCCCCCTTCCTGTGAGGAGACTGGTCATACCTACCAGGAAGTCTCCCTGTGGAGAGGGTACGAAGACATGGCGGAAGCATGAAATGCGGATTCACAGAAGACTGATAGATCTTGGTCTGACCGACCAGAGGGTTATGCGGCAGATAATGAGGATACAGATACCGGATGAAGTGGCTATAGAGATGCAGGTTACAGCCCGCTAGCCTGGCTCGGATATCTCCTTAACGACGCCAGCGGCAACGGTCATACCGCTATCCCTTATGGCGAACCTACCCAGCTCGGGGGAGACGCTGGCGGGCTCTACCGAGACTGGTGTAAGTGGTCTCAGCTTCACGATGGCTACGTCACCCGTCTTGATGAAGCTAGGAGACTTTTCAGTGACCTGACCTGTCCTCGGGTCCATCTTCTGAATTAACTCCACGAATTTGACCGCAGTCTGGGCCGTGTGTATGTGGAGAACCGGAGTGTATCCGGCTGCTATAGCTGTGGGGTGGTATATCACATATATCTGGCCGATGAACTCCTTTGCCACAGGGGCGGGCGAGTCGGGGTGGCAGACTATCATCCCCCTAGATATCTGGCTCTTCTCCACTCCCTTGAGAGCGAAACCTATGTTATCTCCAGGTACTGCCTGTGGTAGGGACTGGTGATGCATCTCTATGGACTTCACCTCAGCCTTTAGTCCGCCAGGCTGGAGGACAACAATGTCACCAGGTTTGAGGACACCCTGCTCAACCCTTCCAACAGGCACCGTCCCAACCCCCTTGATGCTGTAAACAGCTTGGACAGGAATCCTCAGCGGCTTGTCCACTGGTTTCGGCGGCTCCTGAAACATGTCAAGAGCTTCGAACAGGGTTGGCCCAGTATACCAAGGCATATTCTTGCTCTTCTCCACCAGGTTGTCTCCAAGCCAGCCCGAGACTGGGATGAAGTGTATCTTGGAAATATCATAGCCTATTGTTTTGAGCAGGTCTGCAGACTGCTGCTTCACCTCCTCAAACCTTTCCTTAGACCAGTTGACCGTGGAGTCATCCATCTTGTTTATCAGGACCACTATTTGCTTGATTCCGAGAACAAACGCTAGATAACCATGCTCCCTCGTCTGCCCACCGGGGGCTATCCCCACCTCTGCCTCCCCCTTTTTGGCTGATACTACTAGAACTGCCGAATCCGCCTGACTCGCACCTGTAATCATGTTCTTGACAAAGTCCCGGTGACCCGGCGCGTCTATGAGTGTGAAGTAGTATTTCTTGGTCTCGAACCTCTGGAAGGCCAGGTCTATGGTTAGACCTCTCTCCCTCTCCTCCTTTATCCTGTCCAAGACCCAGGCATACTTGAAACTTTCTTTTCCGATTTTCTTGGCCTCCTCCTCGTAGGTCTTGAGGGTTCTCTCGTCTATAGCACCTATCCTGTAGAGGAAGTGGCCCATCGTTGTTGATTTGCCATGGTCTACGTGACCGATGACGACGAGGTTCATATGCGTTTTTGAGGACATCGCATCTCACTATTTTTCACCTAGATATATAGTTGTATTACGCCTCTCAGGGGGACAAAGGCCAAGACCTTTCCAGCCCAGTCTATCCTTAATAGACCCGTTGCAAACTCTTCGGTATGTCCGGTTTTCAGGGGCCGCTGGAGGGTGTGAGGGTTCTCGAGCTGGGCACTGCGATAGCTGCACCGTTATGTACAATGCTACTGGGTGAGATGGGTGCAGACGTGATCAAGGTTGAGGCTCCTAGTAAGGGTGACGACTCTAGACAGTGGGGTACACTGGTTAACGGTGAGAGTCTCTACTTCACCCACTACAACAAGAACAAGAGGAGCATAGCGCTCAACCTCAAGCATGGGAAGGGGAGGGAGATCTTACTGCAGCTGGTGGAGAAGAGCGATGTTCTCGTGGAGAATTTTAGGCCTGGTGTGATGGAGAGGCTTGGGCTCGGCTATGACAAGCTCTCATCAGTCAACAGACGGTTAATCATCTGCTCCATATCTGGTTTCGGCCACACAGGTCCCTACGTCGGACTTGGTGGATACGACGTGATCATACAAGGCATGAGCGGCTTGATGTCGATGACTGGAGAGCCTGACGGCGAGCCCATGAGGGTTGGAATACCTATCACCGACATTCTCGCATCGATATATGCTGCCTACAGTGTGGCGGTGGCACTATACAGGCGGGAGAGGGCTGGTGACGGTGAGAGAATCGACATATCCCTGTTCGAGGCTGCAGTTTCAGCGATGGGGCAATGGCTGAGTATATATCTGGGGTCGGGTAAGAAGCCGACGAGGTTCGGTAACAGGTACCCGCTTATCTCACCGTATGAACCCTTCAAGGCTAGGGATGGCCACATTATAGTGGCTGTGGGGAATGAAGATCAGTGGAGAAGGTTCTGCAACGCCTTGGGCCTGCCCGGCCTGTCTTCGGACCCGCGATTCAAGACTAATCAGGACCGAATCCAGCCCTCTAACAGGAACGCCTTAACTGAGATTATCACATCCAAGCTATCCGAGAGGAGTGTATCCGAGTGGCTTAAGATATTGTGGGAGGCCGAGATACCGGCCGGCCCAGTCAATGATGTGTCCAGCCTAGTCAATGATAGACAGCTCTTGGAGCGTGCAATGTTTCCAGTGGTGGAGCATCCCAAGCTGGGCAGCATCTCAGTGGTTGGTGTTGTGCCTAAGCTGTCCAGAGCATCGGCTAGGGTCAGGTCCCCAGCACCTCTACTTGGGCAACATACCAAGGAGATTCTAGCTGAACTGTCATATACTGATTCGGAGATCGAGTCGCTTATTAGTGAGGGGGTTGTTGGAACGACAGTGTGTTGATTGGGTGAAGCAAGGTTTATAAACACTATAAAGAGTGTGGATGGTGGTTTCTTGGTGCTCACGGGGGCAGGCAGGACATACCTCGTCGAACATCCATATGCCCAAATGGTTCTCACAAGGATGAGGGACAGGTCAACAGGTCAGATTGAGTTCAGGAAGGGGTTGGTTAAGCTTGGGAGGCTCCTAGGCTTCGAAATCGCAAGGACGTTCCCTGTCACAAAATGCGTTGTCACAACACCGCTAGGCGTTCAGGCGGAGGGTGTGGAGATACCAGATATAGATAATGTTGTGTTGGTAACTGTCTTGAGGGCCGCCATGCCATTGACGGAGGGGCTGCTAAAAGTCTTTCCCACCGCACGTCAGGGAGTAGTCAGTGCGAGAAGGATGGAGGAGACATACCGTGGGGGCTTGGAATTCGATGTGGAGTTCACATATGTGAGGATACCCAGCATCAGAGGCACTGAAATCTTAATCGTGGCTGACCCAATGCTCGCGACAGGCTCAACTATGCTGAAGGTTGTGAGTGAGATCTACAAGTCGGGCAGGCCCAAGCGGCTGTTATTCGCTACAGTCATCTCCACCGAGCAAGCGATTAAACGTGTCATATCACATTACCCCGAGGTGGAGATATTCACTGTCTCTATTGACAGGAAGCTGGATGAGAGGGGATACATAGTTCCGGGTCTAGGAGATGCTGGTGACAGGGCCTTCGGCTGATCAAATGGAGATATCAACGATGGGGGCTTTGATAAAACGTAACAGCTCGGACACCTCTATTTTGAGAAGGACGGAATCAGAGCCTCCAGAGGTGTATATAACGCCGAACCTCGTGACAGAGCGATCCACCCAAGTCTTTATGGTCTTCAGATGGCCGAAAGGCGGGACGCCGCCAACTGGGAAACCGGTATGTTCCAGTACCTCACTCGACTCCATCAAAGCCAGCTTCTCGCCGGCTGTCATGGACGCCCTCTTCAGATCAACCCTCCTATCCCCTGAGAGAATCACCAGATAGGGTTTAGAGCCTTTCAGTACAACATTCTTAGCTATCTGGGAGACGCTACAGCCCACTGAATTGGCAGCTGAAAC
>JAWAEB010000084.1:5296-6293 GCA_038891515.1 Nitrososphaerota archaeon
TCTTCGCCTCGCTGGCCCTGAGAAAGATGAACTCGCCTCTGATACCATTCTTTTCCATGAATTTCTTTAATGTCTCGGGGCCGAGCACATTATGTAGAAATGGGCGCAGTATAAAAATACTAGGTAAATCCGATGATAGACAGTGATGGAAGTATTGTCGACAATCCAGTTAGTGGGACCTTTTCAACTAGGGGCACCTGCGAAGGCTCCCAAATATAGCTTCATGCAATATCCAGCAGATATTCGGAAGAGTGCCATGGCAAGGCTGGCGAGCCACGAGCTGAGTTCGAGTGATTGGCTTGCGAAGACGGTTTGGCCCGGTTTTCCTTTTTTGACACGTCGTTCCAGCCCCTCTTTGGCATGAAGCCCAGTCACGTCGCCTGCGAGGGCTGATTCAAGATCAAGCAGATGCTTGAAACCATGTAGACACGTTTGATATTAAAGTGGCCGTATCTGGCTGCAAGAACTAGAATGTTTTATATTTAGTAAATCCCCCATTTCTTCAGAAATGCTGGTTGCACAAGGTGAAACCACAGATTTGGACCTTGGTGGAATACGCGGATGGTTTGCAATAGATTTTTTAATTTTTGGTATGTGCTGGGGTGGAATAAGAATACAGCCCGAGGTAACAGAGGCGGAGACAATCCTTCTGGCAAGATTAATGACGCTCAAGTCAGCCTTAGCAGGGATTCCGATAGGTGGGGCCAAAATAGGAATACAGGCAAACCCCTCCACCATAGATAGACCAAGCCTCATAAAGAAGCTTGCAGAAAACCTTGATATCAAACTTGTTAAACGAAAATATATCCCTGGCTCCGACATGGGCTTCGGGGAAGACGACCTAACAAAGCTATATCAAAGGATAGGGGTTTACCCTTCCTTCACACTTCATCGTCAATCGGAGATTATGTCACTGACTGGCTTAGCGGTAGCCCAGAGTTTGCTCAGCTCCATAACAGCCACTATAGAAATGTACGAAATGGATTCATGTGAAACT
>JAWAEB010000085.1:0-6211 GCA_038891515.1 Nitrososphaerota archaeon
CTACGGCCTGTTTGCGCTCGGACTCTCAATGTCCTGGGGGGTCTTGTACATCATAAACATGTCCTACTTCCCATTCGCCGTCCTGTCCGCCTACATAACATATGCGGTTGTGACAACCCTCGGCTTCGACCCATTCATCTCCCTCATTTTTTCCATCCCCAGTTTCTTCATCATCGGCATCCTCATGCAACTCTTCTTCAACAGATTCAAGATAGACATATTCAGGTCGCTGATAATCACCTTCGCCCTATTCGTGGTGGTTGAGAATACACTGATTTATGTATGGACGGCTGATGTTCGTCGCGTACCAGTGGGACTACTTGGCAGCTCGTTCTTAATCGGCTCCATATATGTTCCGATAGGTGAGCTCATAGCCTTCTTCATAGGGGTGGCCATAGTTTTTGCCAACATGGTTATACTGAAGAGGACAAGGTTGGGGCTGGCTCTCAGGGCAATAGCTGAGAATAGGGAGGCATCAGCAATGTGGGGTGTGAACTATTCTAGAATAGCCCTAGTAGTCGGTGGCCTGTCAATGTGCTATGTTGCAATAGCCGGATTATTCATCGCAATATTCTTCCCATTCACCCCAAGCCATGGAAGCCTCTTCATAGGGAGGATATTCGCAGTTACAATCTTTGGAGGTCTTGGGAGCGTCACAGGAGCATTCATAGCTGGTATAATACTCGGAGTCGCCGAGTCTGTAGCCGCCATACTCTTCGCACCGTCATGGTCACCACTAGTAGCGTTCCTACTGCTTTTGATAATACTTGTAGTCAAGCCCAGCGGGCTGACGTGGAGATGAGGGCTAGAAGACAGACAGCCTATGCGATTATCATGTTATCGTCATCATTCATAATACTGCTCGCATTACCCTATATGGGGATTTCCGCGTTCATGATATCCTTTCTATTATCCGTATTCATTTGGGTTACTTTGGCGGTCAGTTGGAACATATTATCAGGCTACATAGGCTACTTCAGCTTCGGACACACAGCGTTCTTCGGCTCAGGAGCGTTCGCATCAGCCGTCACAGACTTCTTCTTCGAGATAGACTACTTCCTCACAATTCCCATCGCTGGCGCAGTTACAACGGCGATGGCCGCGGGGCTGGGGCTTGTCACATTCAGGCTCAGGAGGCTCCGTGGCCAGCTCTTTGCACTAACAACCGTGGTCCTAACCTCTGTCTCCTCAATAGTAGTGATAAATAACTGGGGGAGCGGTATTGTCATGCGCTCAGTTAAAGCCTTCTGGCCATTCATCAGCATACCCCATATTTTCTACACTCTAGCGCTAATATTGTGTCTTATCAGCATCTATATCTCGGTGGCGATATATCGGTCGAGGCTGGGTCTGAACTTCTTCGCAATAAGGGATGATGAGGAGGCTGCAGAGGCTGTAGGTATCAACACCTTCAAGAATAAGATGATAGCATTTTGCATCAGCTCACTCTTGGTAGGTGTGGCCGGAGCGGTCTTTGGCGGCTGGATAAAGTATGTCTGGCCCGAAACCGTATTCAGCTTAAGCTACTCACTGTTTCCCATACTTATGACCATACTGGGAGGTATGGGAACCTGGGTTGGGCCAATCGTTGGTGGTGTAATCCTTACTACAATCTTCCAAATTGTAGCTGGTGGAGAGGCAGTGCTTAACAACATCATCTTAGGCTCGCTACTGGTGTTTGTGATGGTATTCCTCCCACGTGGACTCTTCAACCTTGTACTATCCGGTTACAGGAGAATCAGGAGTCCAATGCATCTGTAGGCTTTGCCCGCTAAAACGCTTATAAGCACCATAGGAGCGGAAAGTGTGGATGTCCCTGCTGAAACTCTTGAATGTGACCAAGTCATTTGGTGGACTGAAGGCGGTCAACAAGGTTTCGATGGAGGTTCCTCCCAACGTGATTCTGGGTCTGATCGGCCCCAACGGCTCAGGCAAGACCACATTGGTCAATCTCATCACAGGATTCTATAGGCCCGATTCGGGCGACATTTTCTTCAAGGGTGAGAAGATAACAGGACTCAAGCCCTACCATATCGCCAACAGAGGTATAGTCAGGACCTTCCAGCTGACAAGGGTTTTCAAACAGCTGACAGTCATGCAGAATCTGCTGACAGCCCTAAACTCTCACAAGGATTACAACCAGCAGGAGACATCAGAAATTCTTGCTATGATGGGGCTTCAGCGGAAGGAGCATCTGTTGGCCGCGAACTTGTCATATGGTGAGCAGAAGCTTCTCGAGATAGGTAGGGCCCTCATGAAGGACCCTGATCTACTTATTTTGGATGAACCTGTCAGCGGGATCAGCCCAACCATAATTGAGAGGCTAACCCAGCTGATAAAGGATTTAAAGGGGTTGGGCAAGACAATCATAGTCATAGAACACAACCTAAATGTAATCAGCACCATATGCGACAGGGTGGCCGTTCTGAATTATGGAGAGAAGATCGCTGAAGGTACCTTCAATGAGATATCACGCGACCGACGTGTTATAATGGCATACATAGGCGAGTGAGTTTCATGAGTTTGGAGATAAGGAATCTAACAGCTGGGTACGGGCATACAGAGGTCCTGCACGGTGTGGATGTCACAGTTGATGCCGGTGAGATAACAGCCATGATAGGGCCCAACGGGGCTGGTAAGACCACCCTCCTGAAGACTATAATGGGTCTTGTCAAGGCCCGTAGTGGAACTGTCCTCTATAAGGTTGACGGCAGGATTGAAGACCTTAACCTTTCTGGGCCTCACACTCGTGTGAGGTCGGGGATATGTATGGTCCCCGAGAGCGGGAGGGTCTTCCAGAAGATGACTGTCTTGGAAAATCTTAGATTCGCTGCTTATACAATCAAGGATAGGGGGACCATAGCTGAGAACATGAACAGGGTTTTTCAACTCTTCCCCATATTAAATGAGAGGCGAAATCAGCTGGCCGGTACTCTAAGCGGTGGGGAGCAGGCGATGCTGGCTATTGGAAAGGCCTTGATGCTCAGCCCAAGACTAATCCTCTTGGACGAGCCTTCGCTGGGGTTGGCGCCCAAGGTGGTGAGCGACGCCTATTCTAAGCTGAGGGAGATTAACGCATTAGGTGTAACCCTCTTCATAGTGGAGCAGAACGTTGATAAAGCTTTGAGCGTTGCGACGCATCTATATATGCTCAGCCAAGGCAAGATAGTTTATTCGGGAAGTCCTAGGGATGTTAAGAAGGAGGAGCTATTCTCCAGATACTATGCTGGCTATGGTGAGGTGACGCAAAAAACATAGATAGGATGCTGGATGGCATAAAGGTTTGGTGAGCGTCTGTAATGATAGGGACATCTATAGCGCCTGAGGAGAACCTGCGTCTAGTCACGGGGAGAGGAGTATACGCAGGCGACGTGAATATTCATGGGGTACTATACCTAGGTGTTGTCAGAAGCCCCTATCCTCATGCAATGGTTAGGCGGGTTGATGCCTCGGACGCCTCAAAGGTGTCGAGGCTGGTAATCCTGCCGTCTGACCTCGAAACCATCTTCAAGACCGTGCTTATGCCTGCGATGGGGTTCCCCGATGTAAAGATGGCTAGGATGCCGATTCTAGCTTCTGACAGGGTGAACTTTGTAGGGCAGCCTGTGGCGGCCGTCATCTGTGATGACCTTTACACCATCCAAGACGCAGTGGAGCTTGTGTCAGTTGACTATGACCCACTGGAGCCTGTCGTTGACCCTAAGAGGGCTCTAGATGGTGGGGCCCCCGTTATACATCCTGAGATCGGCTCCAACATATGTGTGTATAGGGAGCTGGGGGGAGACGTTACTGAAGCCTTCCGCAGAGCTGATGTCGTGTTGGAGGATGAATATGAGATTCATAGAGTAGCTCCTGCACCGATGGAGCCTAGGGCGACAGTTGCCGTATATGAAAATGGCAGACTCACCTTATATGTGGCATCGCAGGGGGTCTTCATGTTCAAGCAACTTCTGCTGGAAAACCTAGCTCTCCAAGAAGATCATGTACGAATAGTTCAGGCTGATGTTGGCGGGGCATTCGGAAGCAAGACACCACCCTATCCAGAGCATCTACTAGCCGTATATGCTTCTATGAGGCTTGGTAGGCCGGTAAAGTGGGTTGAGACGCGTAGGGAGAATCTAATGGCTTCAAGCCATTCAAGGGATATACGGGGAAGAGTTTCACTAGCGGCCAGCAGAGAGGGGCGCATAATGGGGATAAGGGCGTCCATAACTGCAGACATCGGCGCATACGCCTTCTTCGTCAACACCCTCTTCGGAGTCTTTACTGGACAGCAGATAACCGGGCCCTATGATATTAGGGCTGCCCATGTGGATGTGACCGCTGTCTACACTAACAAGACACCAACAGGGCCATACAGAGGGTTCAGCAGGCCTGAGGCAGCATTCATCTATGAGCGGGCGGTAGACATGCTGGCGGATGAGCTCGGCCTTGACCCGGCTAAAGTCAGGTTAAACAACCTAGTGAAGCTGGAGAGCATGCCATACAAGACACCGCTTGGGCTTGAGCTTGACCCAGAGGACTACCATAACATCATGTCACGAGCGTTAACGCTCTTCAACTATGATCGACTAAAGACGGAGCTGGGGGCTGAGAGAAGAAGTGGCAGGATGGTGGGAATGGGGCTGGCCAACTATTTCGAGCTAAACAGAGCCGGTTTTGGACGGGGTGAGTCAGGTCTAGCTAGGCTTGAGCAGGACGGTACAGTCTCCCTAGTGACAGGGGCAGGCCCACACGGCCAGGGACTCGCAACAATACTGCGGCAGATAGCGGCTTGGGAGATGGGCATAAGCCTTGAGAGGACAAGGTTTCTAGGCCCAGACTCTGACCTTATGAAGACAGGGGTGGGCACCTTCGGAAGCCGCAGCACGGTAATCAGTGGCGAGGCAGTCATATCAGCTGCCAAAGCTTTGAAGCGACTCATACTGGAGCGCGCCTCATCGCTCCTTGGCGTTCCCCTATCCCAGCTCTCATATTCGAATGGATACATAACAACTGTGGGCAGCCCATCCACCACAGTTGACCTGAGATACATAGCTGAGAAGGCAGGACCGCTGGAGGCCCAGGTTTTCGTTGAGGGGAAGGATATATTCTCCTACGGTGTCCACATGGCTATTGTCGAGGTGGACGGAGAAAGCGGGGCAGTAAGGCTGCTCAGATATGCATGCGTGGATGATGCAGGCCGTGTAGTCAACCCACTATTAGCTGAGGCCCAGGTTGTAGGTGGTGTAGCTCAGGCCGTGGGGCAGGTATTCTATGAAGAGATATTCTATGACTCAGATGGCCAGCCCCAGAACCTAACAATATCAGATGCTGGGTTGCCAACAGCCCTCGAGATGGGCCCAGTAGAATCCATGCTCCTTGAATATCCGTCGCAGTACTCACACGGAGCTAGGGGCATCGGTGAGGCGGGAACAATTGCCGGTCTACCCACCCTGGTTAGGGCTGTCGAGAACGCGTTGGGCAGGCGGGTCAGGAGCACAAATCTCAAGACTGAAAGGATATGGCGTATGGCAAATTTGGGATGATGGATGTGTATGTCCAGAGGATAAACACTTGGAATGACGGTGACCCGAATCCGCCACGCAGGACTCACACTGAAAGACATCAAGAAACACATCGAATTCTTCCAGCAAGTCTTGGGCGCTGAGCTGATACATGTGGGGGAGAGCCGAGACCGGAGGAGGGCATACCTAAGTAGAGTTTTGAGACGAATACAAATGTGAGGGGGCACACCTGAGATACGCCTTGGCGATACACTATTCGAGCTAATATGCTACATCGACCCGCGGGGAAGGAACAAAACGTTAACAGTCACAATGATGTAGGAGCTCCACGTTATGCCTTCGAAGTCGATGACATGGACAAGGCTGTGAGAGAGCTTGAGGAGAGAGATGTAAAACTACACACAAAACCTTTCAACGTTGTCCGGAGAGAGATAGATGGGGTGTGAAGGGTTTCAAATTCGCCGTCTTCACAGGTCCGGATGGGGAGCTATATGAGGTCTTCCAAGAACTGAAGTAGCTATAAGCTGGGCTTGAACGGGGACCAGCCGGGAATCTCTCCCAGTAACATCTATGTATAGACTCTCGCTGGTCATGGGCTTGCCAGCAACTCTGTCATGGAGGAAGTCTGACAAGATGTGGAGCCAGTATACGTTGGGGAGCGCATGTATCTCTCCCTCTACGTCATCGTCTTCTTAAGCCCCGCA
>JAWAEB010000086.1:0-6187 GCA_038891515.1 Nitrososphaerota archaeon
CCCGCTAGCCGATAGCAGGGAGAGGGTGAGGGGGTTCAGAGGGGGGCTTAAAGCCCCAACAAACGGCAACTACAAGGCCTTCATCGGACAACTGGTTTCATCGGCCTATATAATGCTGAGGCTGTATGGGAGATGCGTTGTCGTCGTTAAGGACGCTGTGGCCAGCGGTTTGAAAAAGCCGGTCGAGGATGTGGTCGCTGAAGCCATGGGGTTTGTAGGCTTTAGAGACGTCAAAGTCCATAGGTTCCTGCTTGAGAAGCCCTCGGCCTTCGCCGAATACCATAGAGCCCGTGGCCACAGACACGAGCACCTACAATACGAATACGTCATAGTGGGTCAGAAGCTACCTGCCAAGAAAATGACTAAGACAACCCCGAAAGAGGTATATAAACCTCCGGGAGAGCAGGAAAAAGGTTTTACGTCGATGTTCACGCGTCTCCAAACGGTGGACGTAGAGCGAGGCCGCATGTTGTCTTCGACGGGCATAAGTGTGTTAGGACGGCTCATCTCGTTGATGTTCCCGCGGTTGAAGGTGATGAGGTTTACGTGGACGTCATACCTTCAACCATGTATGACGATGTTTCTGCATTGCTGAGCCGTGGAGTCAGGGTTTTCAGGCTCAGGAGAACAGACCTTGTAGCCGTCTGCAGAGACAGGCTGTCGCTGTCCAAGAACGATGAGAATGATGCGAAAATATTATCCATGATGGATGGGGATTGTTTCGTGGAGGTTGCAGTAGAATATGTTGGGTTGATGAAGCTCATCGACGAATACCATAAACAGCTCAACATCCTCAAGCTGTTGAGGCAGTTTAAAGCATCTTCAGAAGCTGTAAAACCCATACGCAGAAACAAAGACAGGCTGGCACGACAGATAATATGGCGACGAATACAATAAGCATATACAGGCCATTATGCGAAACTCTCGGTTTATCAGATGACTGTCTCTATGGTAAGGTTGCTCTCGCAGACCTTCTTCTACACGTGGACTTTACGGCGAAGCTGAGGAGCATTATATGCTACGTCGGACTCTATGGAAAGGTTGCTCTGGCAAACCTGTTGCTTCATATAGACTTTTCAGCTGGTTTGAGGAAAATCCTATGCTACGTCGGCCTCTATAAACCCAGCAACGGAAGATACAACCACAGGCTTAGAACAGCAGTCCAATCCATAGCAATAAGCCACTACAGGAAAAACAAGGTCAAAGCCAGAGAAGCCCGACAACTACTGAAGAAAATCAAGCAAACCATGGCTGGAGGCCCGGCCTGACAGAGGGGAAAAACCGGATGAAGGCCGGGCAATAGGGTGCCAAACGCCTTTACGGCGATTTAAGAGCAAATGCAGGGTTTTCATCCTGCTTCCTAGACGTTGTCAGATGATGGGCCTCCAGCCAAGCTCTCCCCTCTATTTTTCCACTCTAAAAATATTTATAGACCAGTAATCACAACTCTATTGAGCCGGGGTAACTCAGCTTGGTTAGAGAAAATATTACCGGAAGGTAATATTTCTGCACTGCCAGGCTCATAATCTGGTTGTCGAGAGCCCGCGGAAAAGGCCGATAGGGTTCAAATCCCTCCCCCGGCAATATATGCGTAAGTGTTTTAATTTAGTATAAATGGATTGAAAAGAGAGGGGGTTGGTGGCTGTCGTTAGTAATCCACACCGTGTAAGGCAGTCAAGTTTTTGTTGTCTTCCCTGAATTGTAAATCCCACTAGTTGGTGGAATTTGTCTGCTACCGGCTATGACGCAGGCGAGTTCTGAGGATGGCTTTAGGAAGTCTAAATCATTATCCAGTTGTATGGACTATGAACTCGTCGGCACGAGTAGCTGGTCTGCGATTTCAGTCAAACACCGTAGACCTCTTCTCTATGGTTAGAACATAATTCTTTGTAAATAATTACAAAATAGATTGGTGTTTTTTAATGGCATCGCGGAATGGTTTCAACGTTTCTTCCATAACTTTCTGGACGGAAGACTCTCACCTCTGAGTTAAGAGCTTTGAGTTAATTGAGAATGGTCCTTGGGATGCCTATTCTTATGTGTCATACGTTAGAATTTATGCATGTGAGTGTTGAGGCTCATGCTTACCTTAGCCCTGTGAGGAAACTTACAGCCATTATTAGGAGTACCACACCACTCAGCTTTGGTATGATCTTCTCATACCTCTTGAGTTTCTCCTCAACCTTGCTATATACTCTGACAGCGACTAGGGTTATCCCGACGAGACCTGCTGCCACCGCCAAACCATAGGTCAACATGAGCGCCAACGGCTCTACTCCTCCGACGGCGAGAGCTAGGAGGGCGAACTCCTCTTCATGAGCGAATCCTAAGAAGAAAGCAGAGACCGCTATGCTCCAAAGACTGATCAAGACCGCCTTGGTATGTCTGTGGAGATGTGTATGTCTTATGCCTCCGTGGTGTTCATGTTCATGCTCATGTTCACCCTCCTCGAAATCGTCGTGAAAGTGTCCATGCTGCTCCTTGAGGTTTTGCTTCGGCTTCTCTAACAAGTACTTGATACCGAGGAAGATGAGGGCGGCTCCCGCAACGTAGTCTAGGTACGGTAGGGAAGAGTCTAGAACGGATTTCAAGATTGCGTAGGCTACAACTACTGCCAAAGAAGATGTAAGATGGAACCCTGAAATAACCATGGAGCTAACAAATGCTTTCAGAGTTCGGCTTGGTGGGCCTTCAGAGCGGGGATTGGTTACATAGAGCATGGCGAGCGGCCAGCCGTGCCCTGGCTCCAAACCGTGCAGCATGCCTATGAACACGACGGCGAAATAGGCTGCTTCAACCATTGATGTATTTGTTGATTTGTAATTAATAATTATTGCTTAGCCAATAGATCCTAGGATGTACCAAGCTATATAACTGGGGCTCTGTTAATATTTTTGAGCTATGCTTTTCTTTGAAGAGATATCTAGGCGTGTATGCTAGTCGACAGAGACGGCTAAGCCTAGACAGTGGCTAGAACATAGGCCAGCACTCCTCCTTCGAGGATAGGCGTTATTGAGTCCATAGGAACAAGGCCCGCCAGAAAGCTAGACTTATTGTTCTGGAGCTTGATGAGGCTAAGCCGCTGGGCGGTCAGCGTAAAGAGGGGGGCAGGGGTGATGTGTCTGTACAGATACGCAGCCCCGATAATTCGGCATGTTACAGGCGATCTAGTTGCGGTGGGGGATGATAAGTGTTGGGAGAGGATTGGCTTTGCTTGAGAAAATTGAGGGTAGAGTGGTTGACTTCCTATAGACAAGAGATGGCGTCTATATCTCACCATATGTTATACTCTCTGCGCCCCATGTGATAGGTGGTTTGAGAAGGTTTCGAATCGTTCAGCGTGAGGACTATGTTGTAGAAGTGCTTTGCATGTGCTTCCCTGATGAGAGCCCTGATAGTGTTATCGGCGGTGTAGAGGATAGTCTTAAGCGTGTTCTGGTGGGCCTCCCACTCAGGGTGATGATTGTTGACCCTATTGACTCAGGATCAGGAGCCAAGCCTGAGATAGTTGAGTCGAGAGTGGCCCACTAGGATGCTATCCGACCTGGGACTCAACCATCTTGAACTTCTTTCCCTTCTCCGGCCTAATGTCATCCACAATCCTCAGGTCATACTTTAGCCCTTCAAACAATATGCGGCATCTCCTATCAATCTCCGCCATTACCTTCTCCACATCGGATTCGGTCTTCACCAGAACATCTATCGTATAATCACCCTTCTGGATAACTCTGAATTGGTCGAGATCCTCTACATCCTGAAGAGTGTGCATAACAGTGAAAGGCGATATGTATCCACCGTCCATCCTCTTTATCGAATCCACTATGCGGCCTTCTATGTTTTTCAACAAGGGCAACCCTCGTCCACATGGACATTCATCGTCTATGGGGGTAGCCTTATCGCCCAGATAGTATCGTATCATTGGAGTCGCCATTCTGAATAGGCTGGTGGCCACAACCTCACCTGACTCTCCAGTCGACACATCCTCTCCGTTGCTGAGGAATTCTAGGACAATAGAGTCTGTGTTAATATGGTAGGCTGTGTGGGTAGGGCATTCCCAAGCTAGGCCGCCTATGGGCGCCACCTCAGTACAGCCGTATCCATCGAAAACCTCTGCACCAAAGAAATCGGATATCATTCCCCTAGTCTTTTTGTCCAAGAGCTCACCCCATGTAACAGCTATCTTCAGGGGTAGACTGGTCTCCCTGCTCTCACACACTTCTTTTAGCGCCCTGAAATATGATGGTGGTGCGATGAGAACTGACGCCCTCTTCTCATTGAAGGTCTTCAAATGTTCTCGAATATCTCCCGCTGATGGTAAACGCTCAACCCTACTGGTCCTTATTTTGCCCCATATTCCAGCCGCATCTGCGATAGTTTGGGTGAACACCCTCTCAGGAGGCCCGGTCACTATCCTGAATATGCGGTCCCATGTCCGTACACTGTATGACCAGAGCCTACGGAGATGCAGTCCCTCGAGATATGCAGCTGAGTAAGGATCTTCTAAAACTGTGACTGGTACGCCGCTTGTCCCTGAGGTGGTCTTTTTCACACATGTGCTCATGTCGGCCCCTTTAGCCACCCTATCCTCGAGTGGTGCTTTCCTAACATCGTCCTTGGTGATTATGGGCAGCTTCTTAATGTCTTGAATCCTGACAATCTCTGGGCGCTGAGGCCCATACAAATGTCTGTAGAAAACGGTGTTATTATAAGCATGTCTCACAATCTCCCGCAGCTTCCCTACCTGTATTATAGATAGCTCATCCCTGCCAAGCCACTGGCTCCTGCTGAGCCAACGCCAGTTCCTTAGGACCTGCAATAACATAGACGAGATAATATGTCACGATGGTTTATATCTTGTCAGTTACGGTGCAATATGTGATTCTGGCCACAATCCTCATCATCTCATGTCTAGCAGTTGTAGTCGGGTCTGTGCTCTACTTCTACAGAGATCCCGATAGAAAGGTCATAAAGATTGATAATGCGGTTCTATCGCCCGCAGACGGGACTGTAATCTCTCTTAGAAGATATAGGGCTGGGGTGGCTCCTATCATCAGCAAGGATGGAAGATGCTTCAGGGTTGATGAGCTGGCTAACACTGCTGTTCTCGGCTCCGACGGTACAATAATATCAATCCACATATCACCGCTCGACATACACACTATACGCTCCCCTGCATATGCCAAGGTCGTCTATATATCAAGGATAGGAGGCGGTCTGAAGTTAATGAGGGACCCGACCTTCGAAACCACAAACGAGAGGGTTAGTATTGTTCTGGAGACCGCCTATGGGGTGATTGGGATTGTTGTTGTCGGCGCTCCCATTGCATCCTCGGTTAAAACACTGGTGGATGTAGGGTCCCATGTCCAAGCTGGCGAGAGGATAGCACGCATCAGGCTCGGCTCGCTCGCCAACTTGATAATACCTGATGCGTGCGGACTTGAACCTACTATATCGTGTGGTAGAAGAGTTTTGGCCGGACTGACAGTGGTGGCTGGTCAAGCCATATCATTAGCAGAAGAATGCTATACACCAAAAGGCTCCACGGCCATGGAGCGTCTCTATCTCAGCTTCCTAGCTGCCTACACACTTGTAAAGAAATTAGGACACTAACTTGGAGACGTCAAGCATACCCGCGTCTTTATGCGGTCTATGACGGCTCTCCAAGGACCTATTCAAGGTCAAGTTCCAAAATGTTTCTGTGGGGATATGTAGGGTATTGTCAACTTTTACTTAAGGTTTTTCCAGTAGGCTTATGGTCTGGTTCTTTCTTGTGGTGTCATGCATGTATTGGACTATCTTGTAGGCTTTTCAGGTTCCATAATTATTACAGAAGGCTTATGCGGCTCTGTTGTTTGTTGCTGGGCTTAGCCTTAGGGATGTTAGTAGGAGGTATTGTCTGACCCATGCTTCTGGGGAGAGTGTTAGGCGTTGGGTTCATAGGCTAAGGTCGTTGTTCAAGCCTGAGAGGAAGGCTAGGAGGCTTGTAGCGGTCGATGAGACTGTTGAGAGGAGGTTTGGCGAGGGGGTCTACGTATGGTCTGCAATAGACGTAGACACAGGAGAGATAATAGCCGTATACGCCTCTAGGGGTAGGTCTATCCCCAACGCGTTGACATTCCTCAGGAGGGTCCTAGAAGTATGCGATGGTAAGCCAGTAATAGTAGTAGATAGGGGCCCGTGGTATCAA
>JAWAEB010000087.1:0-6185 GCA_038891515.1 Nitrososphaerota archaeon
CAACTCAATGAATCTGTGAAGGAAGCCCTCGTCTCAAGACTTCAAAGCATCCGGAACAGCGGGATCATCAACGATGAGCGGGCTCCCACACCTCTGGAAAAGTACTTGGAGGCAACCCCTCAGGGAAACGTCATAGTGGTAGAACTTTCCAGACTGTTGCCCAGCACGAGGCGTCTTACAGTCGAGTATCTCCTTAGCACTCTTTCCCAGATGCTCACTAAGAATCTGCTAAGACCTGTCTTCCTCATGGCTGAGGAAGCCCATCTCTACCTCCGTGAGACATATTGGGAGGACATAGTGACCCGTATGAGGCACTTGGGCATCTTTCCCATATTTGTAACCAACCAGCCTGATACTATACCTGACCTTGTGTATAGGCAGGCTGATAACATATTCCTTTTTAACTTCTCCAACGACAACGATTTGGAGAAGATCTCCAGAATATCTCGTGTGGACGGTGAGACCGTGAAGATAATCGGTAAGACATTACCACCACGGCACTGCCTTCTTATGGGGAAGATTGTCTCCGACATACCGGTTGTGGTATCTGTGAGGCGGAGCGAGTTGTCGACTATGGGTGTTACGAGGCTCTTCTTCACCGATAACTTCTTGCGACAGGAACTGGCGCAATGAACAGGTATGTACTGAAACATCTCAAGGGCCAATACAAGAGAACCAGAGGAGAAATTGAAGAGCGTTTGAGGGAGTTCGCCGGCATCGACAGAGATGATGTGCAGAGGCTCTTTTCCGAACTGTGCTTCTGCATCTGCACGCCACAGACTAGGGCTCGGGCAGCCCATAGGGCGGTGAAGAGGCTGGAGGAGTCCCAGCTCCTCTGGCATGGGGATAAGAGTCAGATTTCGCAATTGCTGGCCTCGGAGGGTGTTAGATTTCCCAATGTGAAGGCCGGATATATCGTGGCTTCAAGGGCTAGGGCATCTTCGCTACCCACGTATGTGAGAGCCGGCGACGGGAAATCTATCCGGAAGACACTTATGTCTTGCTTCCCCGGCCTGGGAATGAAGGAGGCAAGCCACTTTCTAAGGAACATCGGATTCATTGACGTGGCTATCCTCGACCGACATGTCCTCAGGTGGATGGTGAGAGTAGGTGTCATCAAGAGACCTCCAAGAAGCCTCACCGCCAGGAGATACATGATACTTGAGCGCAAGTTTTACCGTCTATCCGAAATTGCGGGTATACCACCGGCAGCACTGGATCTGGTTATGTGGAGCGCTGAGACAGGAGAAGTCTTTAAATGATTTCTTACATAGATATTGGAAGTTGACGAGCCTGAAAATCAGCCATGAGCTATCATCTTTCCTCGGCGAGCTGCCAGATCTAGAGGTAGATCGTCTTATTTCATGCTATGAGAGCACCTTGCCCGAGACGTTCCGTATAAACACCCTCAAGACAACTCCCGTAAAAATGCTCCAGCTCCTATCCGAGGAGGGCTTTGAGGCCAAGCGCATTCCATGGCTGAGGTATGGATATACCGTGAAGCCGGAGGGCAGGCTCTCCCACTCCATCTGGCATAGGCTGGGCTACATATATATCCAAGGCCCGGTTTCTATGCTGGCTGCCGAGCTGCTTGCCGTGGAGCCAGGACATGTAGTTCTGGACATGTGTGCAGCCCCCGGAAGCAAGGCGACCCACATCAGCCAGCTCCTAGGCGGTCGGGGAGTCATTGTTGCGAATGACGTTTCAACTACGAGGTTAAAGGCCCTCGCCTCAAATCTCCAGCGTTGCGGTGTCCTCAACTCTGTGCTGACGATGTGGGATGGAAGGAGCTTCGGCCGTAGGGCCCGGGATTTCTTCGACCGAGTGCTGGTGGACGCGCCTTGCAGCTCGCTGGGAATAGTATCTAGGGACTGGGGAATAGCTAGAGAATGGCGGGAGAAACTCTCCCAATCCCACAGCAGACTTCAAAGGAGTCTCATATTATCTGGGTTTGACGCTCTGAAACCAGGTGGGATTATGCTGTACTCCACATGCACCCTCCACCCATTAGAGAATGAGAATGTGGTGGCGTTCCTTTTGCAAGAGAGGGCAAGAGCCCAACTCATGGAGCTGAGTCTTAGGGGCTTGGAATATAATCCAGGGCTGGTGGAGTGGCGTGGCCAAACCTACCCCGAGGAGATGGAGAGATGCATAAGGATATATCCATATCACAGCGGGTCCGAGGGGTTTTTCTTCGCCAAGGTTCTCAAGAGACCGGATGGGGTTTGAGGAGTCTGGACCTAGAGGCGAGGGATCGGCTCCTGGGGGAGGTGGAGAAGACATATGGTGTAAAAGACTATCTGCAGGGATATGAATTGGTGATGGCTGGCGGAGACCGTGTAAGGGCGTGCACGGGTGAGGCTTTGGAGGTTGCCTCATGCCTAGGGAAGGTCGTGTCCGTGGGCGTGTATGTGGCCAAGTGGAGGAAGTGGGGGGTTATACTCTCCATTGAGGGTGCCCAGCTTATCGGGGATGAAATGGCCACCAACACGATTGAGTTGAGCCGCGAGGAGGCTTGGAGATGGATGAATGGCGCCCCCATCCACTTGAAGGCTTGGACAGGGGGGAAGATTGTCCTCGGGATGTATAAAGGTGTATTCCTAGGCTCGGCCATCGTAGCTAGGAATGGTGTCGCGTATCCGCAGATACCAAAGTGGCGAAGAACTCAGGAAGAGTAAGGCGGTGCTGGCTTCTCCACCGTGAGCCTGTAGGGCAGATACCTATTGATGCTGTGTATTACATAGCCCGCCACTCCGGGCACAGAAGAGTACTGATCCACCTGAATCTGCAAGTCCACAGCAGGTGTCAGCCAACCCTCCACCACATCTATGGCGTAGACTCCGTAGAGGAGCTTGGCTCGTCTGGTTCTGGAGAGGGAGACAGCCTCCTCCAATAATGACTTGAATTCGGCTACCGTGTAATTGCCTATGATGTTGCCCTTCACCCTCCTCACCCACGGATTAGTCTCTATGAGGATGTAATCTGCCAGTTCAAACAATTCACCCACTTCAGTGTGCTTTCTTAGAACGTATGGGTCCAACTCTAGGAAAACCTCGTAATTCCGTGCCTGTCTTGACAGACTCTTGAGAAGACTTGACACACTATCAAAAACCTCCGGCCCAGCGTCCCAGTCCACACCCATCAGGTAAATTCCGTCAGCACCCACAGAATCCATCAACCTGATTGCATTCCCTGCAAAGAAGTCTGCGTAAGTCCTGTTAATGTCCGGTACAAGATATTGGAAGTATATGTTACCATTATGATCTGTGAGTTGCCTATGCTGACCGTTGAGCCATGTGGAGTTGTATCCATGATAGCCAAAGTGTACCGAGTAGTAGTAGGACTTTAGGAAAACGCCTATAAGAGCCTTCAGACCGTGGTGATGAAGCTGGGTTATAAGAGCCTTCAGATCGCCTGTATACCAAGGGACCGTGGTAAGTCTAAACCTAGTATTTCTAGCCAAGTCCTCCCCTTCCAAGTTGTTGACGGCGTCGGGTGCCAGCGGTATTACGACGTGGGTGATGTCGAACCTTGACTTGAGGAGTGGGACGCCCATGTCACCCTCGATTGAGAAGAACGACTCGACACCTTCAGCCACGCCAACACGTAACCCAGAGTAGGGCAGTATTACTCCCTTGGGTGAGGGGAATGTGCTTAGGGACACAGTTAATATAATCACAAGGCCGATTACTGCTACTCTTGAGGGGTTCCAGAAGCTAGATGCTGCCAGCTGGAGATGGTTGAGAAGCAGGGCTACAAATCGGGTTCCTGCGGCCACGCCTGACGCGATTATGAAGAATGCTGCGAGAGATGTGAACGGGTTTTCAGGTTGGGGCGTAATTCTACCAAGATTTTTCAGGTCGAAGAGAGCCAAGGTGACCTGGCCAGATATAACAAAGAGTAGTGCGAGGAGGTTAAGGATGAGAAAGTTAACCGTCATCTCCCTATTCTTGACCATAGATAGCTGCAGGAGCAGAAGTGGCAGAATCCAGAGTGTGTACTGGACGTTGACCTTTGTGGATGTAGCCAGAAATGCTAGGAGAACTCCGTTGACAGAATTCAGTAGGATAGAGTCCAAGCTGCCGCCTGAATTCATGGCCTTCCTCATAGTGAAGAAACATAGCAGTATGAAGACTAGGAAGGATAAGGGGCCTATGATGTCTGCTTGAATGAAGTTGGAGACGACCACCCAGTACGTGAACTGTCCGATGTTGGTGAGGTGGAAGGAGATTTTCTCCAGCAGCCCCCTTAGAGAGGGGAGATATGGTGTTGTAGAAAATAGAAGCCCCGCAGACACGCCAGCCACGAAGGACAACACCGTCCGGAGGGTTCCAAACCTACTCTTTCTCAGGTATATTATGAAGGGGACTATGAGGAAAATTGGGAAGATCTTGGTGGCGGCCCCCGCTGCCAGTGCCAGCCCTGACAGCTTTACCTTGCCTAGCTGTAGTAGGTAGAAGGACGTAAGTGTGAATAGAACTGCTATCGAGTCGAACATCCCCCACACCGATGAGATTAGGACTGTGATGGGGTTGAGGAAGAAAAGGAGGGCCAGCTGGCTGGCCCGCGCTTCACTAAGGCCGTAGCGTTTGGCAAGTCTATGCAGGAGCCATGCTGAGAGAAGATCTGAGATAATTATGGGAAGTTTTATGATGACTATTTGGGCATTTAGTCCGAGCCCCTGTCCTATGAATGATGAGATTGTAAGCCAGTAGAGCCATAGCGGGGGGTAAGAGTAGAACCCCCATGGGAACTCGGTGAGCTCCCGAATCTCATATACATTTATGCCTCTAGCCGCTAGGCCCCCGCTCTGAAGCCAGACGTAGACATCCCATGAATGGCCGAAGAAAGGTGAGAGGGCAAGCCGGGCCAAAGTCCCTGCCAGAAGGAGGATTAGGTAGGCTCCCCTCATGGGGAATCTGTTCTTAGGGAAAAACAACCTTATTTAAGGAATGGTGGATAAGCCCACACTATGCTAGACAGGTATTTGAATGATATACGGTTTCTGGCTCGAACGAAGGACAATCTTCTGGGTGCTGAGACCCCTCTCGAGAATGCTGAATACGTGGTCTTCGGAGTTCCGTATGACCTGACCTCGTCTTTCAGACCTGGATCAAGATACGGCCCAGAAGCGGTGCGGCACTTCAGCGCCAATCTCGAGTCCAACAGCTACATCCGAGACTACGACGCCATGACAGCACCTCTATACGATGCCGGCAATCTAGTCTTCGACTACAGGCTTCCAGTTATGCTCAAAAGAACCTACCGACTCGTAAAAGCAATCAGAGCTCTGAATAAGAGGCCCATAATGATTGGGGGAGAGCACACCTTCACCCTAGCATCAATCTCAGCCCTACGCACAACAGGCCTGGCGGTGATCATCCTAGATGCCCATCTAGACCTGCGGGATGAGTATCTTGGACTAAGACTGAACCACGCCACCTACCTGAGGCGTCTGAAGGAGAAGAATCCAGAGATACCAATCACTATTGTGGGGGCTAGAGGCTATGACCGGTCAGAGCTTGAATTCGCTAGGAAATACTCCATCAACATCATACGCGCTAGTGACATAACCGACTCCAGTGAGTCCCTGAGAGGGTTGGAGCAGGAGATATCAGACAGAGATGTCTACATATCGTTCGACATAGATGTTTTAGACCCGGCCTATGCTCCCGGAGTCGGCAATCCGGAGCCAGGTGGACTCAGCATGGCGCAACTCACCACCATCATCCACAGAATTGTGGGCAGGAGGGTGGTAGGTTTCGATGTAGTGGAAGTATCACCCCTCTATGATACGGGCGTCACTGCAGCTGCTGCATCCAGACTTATAATTGAGTGTCTGGCAGCCATTTCCGGAGCGAGACACTTATAACTGAGACGGCTCCAGACGCTAAGGGGATGAAGCATCTCTTTTTCCTCGGTGCTGGATACGACGGTCAGGAGAAGCGTGCCATCCTCAAGATGCTGGACATCGAGACCCAGAAGGTCACAGTTCTCAAAGATACGAGCGGACACCGACCGTACTGCTATACGACAATGAAAGTAGAGGAGGTCATTAACGATCAGAGATTGAGAGAGGCCGGAGCAACCCACTTCCAGCCAGTGGAGAAATATGACCCCCTCGAAGAGGCCAAGGTAACTGTGACCAAGATATTCGCCACAGACCCTCTTGCTGTGGGAGGGAC
>JAWAEB010000088.1:0-6155 GCA_038891515.1 Nitrososphaerota archaeon
GTAGGAAACTCCTCCCCTGAACCGAGCCGTCGGGCTGTGGGTGATGGGGTTATCTTCGAAGCTGTTTAACTTCTCCGTGTCCCCCGCATCCATCCATATCTCCCCCAAACCCCTCCATGGGGTCTGAGAGAGTTGTTGCTGTGGAGAAGCCCCACGCCCCCCCACAGCATCCCAAACATCCCCATGATGTCTGGGAAACATGTGTGGATGGTGCTAAGGACGTCATCCAGCATCTTCAGAATGTTATCCTGATGTCGTCCGTCCCCCTCCACACATCTGTCAGTCCGTGTGAACTGCCCAGACGTGTTTCAGGAGCATCAAGCCTCAATGGCCTGTCCGTGCCTCTGCACGCCGCCGGCCCCGGTCAGTCCATGTGAACCGCCCCGGAAACCGGACACATATAGTCAGTCCGTGTGAACTGCCCTACATGTGCAGGCCAGTCAGTCCCAGTGAACTGCCCCAGCCTGAGGGCGGCTTCGGCGTGCAGGACTTCGCGGACCACATCCGTCAGTCCCAGTGAACTGCCCGGATGCGTGGTCAGTCCGTGTGAACTGCCCCAAGGCCTGTTTCCAGCCAAACCCTCCCCCGCCACCCCATAACGTTTCTAAGGGGTGGTCGCCTGCTATGGCGAGCTAAGGAAAAAAAGGAGAAGGTTGGCTGGAAGGCCTATCCTCCAGCCTAGAAGAGCTGGTTGATGAGGTGGAGGTGCAGCTCGTACCATCCATCAGGCTTACCACCAGATGGTAGCCTGACAGCGGGAAACTGCTGCTCCAGCCACCTCTCCAGCTCCATCTCCCCATACAGGTCTCTTCTCGGTCTTCCCATCCCTGACCCCCACCATTCTCCGAGAGCCTGACCCGCGTCCTGCGGTAGACCCCCGGAGACAGCTCCGAGGGCCCCGCCTCTGACAGCGGATGAGACCCCCATGGAAAAAAGGGTGGGGAGTTTGGTGTATGTCGTCTGGTGTTAGATGAATCCCAGTAGGATTGGTAGGACTAGATAGATTGTCGCCAGAGCCATCGCACCGCCTATCACCAGCCTAGCTCCTATGAACTCCTGCCGCAGTCCCAAGGCCAGCAGGAGACCAATCGCCACCATACCCACCCCTATCACTGTGATGATAGGAGTGAGGATTTCAATGATTTGGACTATGATGCCTCTAATCGCCTGAGCTATCTGCTGCCCTATCCCGCCTCCATCGATGGCATGGGCTGGAGAAAACGCTGTAGCCAGCAGAGATAGAGAGGTGGTTCAGGGAGCTTAGGGACAGGACCAGAAGATTCTACAACAACATAAACTCCAAGAAGGTAAAGAGCATAGAAGAGATAGCATCAGCCATAGCCCTAATACACAACACACTACTCAACACCCAAAGGGAAGGAGGTGTAATACTTGGTTGACAGTACCCTAGAAGGTGACTATGGCCAATCCATGCTCCACGGCTTCTGCCATGACTGCAGCTGTGTCATCTTCCATCACTAGGCTTTTGTCTATCTTGTCTTGTAGTCCGTAAACACGTATATTTCCAGCACATGCCGAGACCTGCACACCTACTTCCTTAAGGGTTTTGAGCCATTCCTCCACCGATGAATAGATGATGTTCTCCCTGTCTAGGAGAAGGACACCAGGCCCAACTAGGAAGACTCTAACAGTGTCCAACATCTTCCCACGCTTGAGGTTTCGTGCAGCCCTCAGACCCTGCCTAGCTTTCTCAAACTCAGCTGGGCCCGAGATGATGACAACCAATAGCCCCTTCACAGCCAGCCCCTCCTCACTTGGCTATGCCCAGCTGGGTCAGCCTAACCCCTACTAATGCAGCTGCCATCCCCAGAACTACGGTGGCAGTGAGAGGCTCTCCCAAGAAGATTATGGAGAGGGTTGCGGCTGCCACCGGACTTACGAAGAAAAACGCGCCAGCTCCAACGGCCTTCATCCTCTTAAGGGATAGGTAGAATAGCAGGTTTCCGGTGGTTACTGCTACGCCCCAGTACGCCACAAGCGCCAAGTCTGTCGGGGACGATGTCATTATACCATCGAGCCCCGAGACCGCGTAGGTGACGTATGCGAGGAGTAGGGAGCCTATCAGGGCTCCCAATAGCGAGATCGATAGAGCGTCGTAACTTCTCATCAGATACCTTCCCGCCACGGCGTATAAGGATGCCACTAGAGCGCCAAGAGCCGACAGGGATGTGCCTACTACGGAGACAGGGCCGCCCCCATAGCCACCCACAAGTAGCACCAGCCCAGTGAAAGCGAGCGCTATACCTGCATAGCTTACCAGTCTAAGACGCTCATCCAGTAGAGCCCTAGAGAGTAGGGCAATTAGAATGGGTGATGAGCCCACTATGATGGCGTTGAGTGATGCCGGTATGAACGATAGGGCGGTGTATGATAATATGGGGTAGAGGCCGTACTGTAGACCGCCAGCCGCTCCTGCTATAGCCAAACCTCTCCTGCCCAGCTTCCATAAACTGCTCAAACGGTGACTCGGCGTCATCACCATAACCAGCATCACCATTCCTATACAAGTGCTCAGAAAGGCTATGTGGAGTGAGTTCATATGTCTGTCTCCAGCTCCTAGAATGTATCTGATCACAGGGTGACCTGAGCCCCAAAGTATCCCCGCAGCTGTTAGATAGAGGTACTCGATACGGAACAACTTCCCCACCGAAACCCTAGCCAACAGACACATATAGGGCGGGCCTCAGTGGGAGGGCTGAGGCAGCTTTTCCAACCGGGTCCCGGCCAGCACTCTCGCTCTCCGGAATCACAGTAACAGGAATTTTCAGATCGCCCTCCAGTAGCTTGGCAGCCTCACTGCAGATATATCCATCCATACCCAACAGATCGGCCACTATACTCGATGGGTCCCCGAATCCGGCTACCTCACTGTATCGCTTGATCTTCTCCTCGTATCTATGTATGATATCAATGATTTTGGTAACAAGTGTGCTGAGCTGCCTCTTCCTATCATCGTATTTCTTGGCAGCTGCCCTCACGGCCTCTCCCAACTCCAACCCAATTATGCTTCTAGCTAACCCCACCTTCCACTCGTCCGCCTTGTAGATGAGGATTTCCTTAATCTCCCCCTTCACCACTTTCAGAATCTCCCTCACGTCATCAATTAAGTCCCTCATAGCCTCCTCCACCATTACGGCCTCCAAATCTACCATGCTTGGGTCAAAATCCGGCCAGTGCTCGGCTGAGATGAACCCCGTTTTACCCAACTTTCTCCAAGCCTCCTCCGCCGTGAATGGTGCGAAGGGTGCCAACACTTTGATCCAATTCTCCAGAAACATCCTACCCATGCGCCCTCCTCCTCTCCTCAGCCACCACCTCCATATGTTGAGCATGCCATAGACCACCTCTCCGGCGGCCGTCCTGGTCTTCATCCGCTCCATGGCCTCAGTTACCTTTTTCACAGTCAAGTGCATCATAGATACCAACCACTCATCCGCTCCGCCGCTGCCGATCTCGCCGCTTCGCCCCACTATTTCCAAAAAGTTGGTAAGGAAGTTCCTCACTTCTATAACGTTTTTCTCCCGCCAGTCAGGATCATCCAAGTCCTCAGCGCTGAGGAGTAGAGTTAGGCGTGTAGCATCAGCACCATACTTGGCAATCGCCTGCTTGAGTGAAATGAAGTTACCTCTGCTCTTTGACATCTTTGAGCCCTCTATCGAGATGAGGCCGTTAACACTAACTCCCCTAGGCCATAGGTGTCTGGGGAATATTCCAGTGTGGTGGAAGAGGTAGAAGGTTAGGTGGTTTGGGACTAGGTCTTTGGCCGAGACCCTTAGGTCTACGGGATACCAGTAGCTAAATTCATCCCTCATCTTTTCGAGGATATCGCGGGGAACACCCGTTTTTTCCGACAATTCCGTCGCATCCCCCTCTCCTAGGAATATGTAGCCGAAAGCATCGGGTGTAATCTTCTCGGACAGTGACTTGTCAGCGTTGAGGTATTTGCTGACAGTGTAGAGGGCAGGGTAGATGGTTGAGTCGCTTAGAGTCTCCACAATCCAGGATTCGTCCCATGGTAGGCTTGTCCCTAGGCCACTCTTCCGTGTACAGGCCCAATCCCTCAGCCACTCCACTACATTTAGAAACCACTGGCGAGCAGCCGGGGGATACACGTTCATAGCGTGAATGAGGTTACGGACCTCATCCTTCCACCCCTCGTCGGAGAATCTGAGGAACCACTGGTCCTCCACAACCTTGACCACGCATTCGTCCCCCGACCTACAGACAACCTTCCCGGACAGATCATATATGACAGCTCCATCACGCTTACTGACAAGCCTCTCAGTCACAGCCTTGCGTGCTTGGGATACTGTAAGCCCGCCATATTCACCGAGCCACTCTTTCATCAAGCCTTTGTGAAACTCTTCCGAGTAGATTTCGCGGGTCACATCCTCAAGCCGCTCATCCATCTGGTCCAATATTCCCAGCTTCTCAACAACGCCGACAGCGGGAAATTCGCCGTACCCAGCTAGAGAAATAATGGAGACGGGCTTGAGACCAGACACCTTATCCGCTGTTATTCCATATTGTTGGATAAGCTCAGGTCTGCTCTGCAGCTCCTTCAAAGCCACGTAGTCATAGGGCGCGTGGGCTGGAACACTGTAGACAACGCCAGTTCCAACAGCTGGGTCGACGAAGCGGGCTGGAAGTATCGGTATCTCCGCACCGGTTATGGGGACTACACAGCTCTTGCCTATCAGTTCCTCAGGCGAGACGCTGCTCAAGACCTCCAGTCCATCCCACTGGTAGTTCAGCTTCTCTGCAGCCCTCCTGCTGACTATCATCTTGGTTCCGGCATGCTCTATCCTGACGTACTCAGCCTCTGGGTTGACCCAGAGATTGGTGGCTCCGAAAATAGTCTCAGGCCTTAATGTGGCCGCTGCAAGCTTGTACTCGCCGAAGCTGAAGTAGACGAGGGTATATTCCTCGGGATAAATTCCCTCTCCGCTCAACCTATCATGGTCTCCGGTAGCGCTCATACATGCTGGGCACCAGACCACGGGATGCCTACCCATAACCACAAGCCCCCGCTTCTTCAGCGTCTCATACTGCCAAGTGATGAACTTGCTGTAGTAGGGATGGAGGCTCGTGGTGTAAAACTCTCTGCTCCAATCCACGGACCACCCCATCATATCGACTATCTCCCTGTTCTCAGCGGTGTAGTAAGCGCAGATAAAGGGTGGATGCTGGAACAGAGGAATTAAGTCTTCCGGGACACCATCCATCTCTCTCAACATCCTAATGACGCTCTCATCTCCCCTTCTCAGTCTCTCACTAGTACCAGCCACTGCCTCACCTGTCCAGTGCCACGCCCACGGGAAGAGAACGTTGAAACCCCTCATCCTCTTGTACCTAGCTATAGCGTCACCGCGTGTGAATGTGTAACCGTGTCCCAGATGTAATGGACCGTTCTGGTATGAGTATGGCACGCAGACGAAGAATTTGGTTTTCGAGCTATCGGGCCTAGCCTCAAAAAGTCCGGCGCTCTTCCACCTAACCATCCACTCCACCTCATAGCCCGCAGGTGTTGAGTGGATCTGCTTAGAGCCTAGCTCGATGCCGCGAGCCACCAGATCTAGCCGCTCCAATCCCTCGGCTACCCCTTCAGCCCCTCATCAAGGAATGCCAATATAAGAGTTACACTATATTGCTACCCTCTGTCCCTGAAGTAAGGGATTATCTTCCGCCTAAATATTTCGATGGTTTTCTCCGGCGCCGGGCTAAAGTCAGTGAAGACCAGGTGGTCGGCCCTTATCCTCCTGAATTTCTCGAGGTGGTCAATGAAGTCATCCACATCCTCGTAGAGGAGATAGTAGCTCCGGATGGTGTCGTCCGACAGCTTCATGCCCGATTCCTCGATCTTCCGAGGGTCCTCCTCATCAAAGTTTTCTAGGATGGTGGCACCTGCATGTATCCTCTTAATCCTTTTAATCGTCTTATCAATATCCACGAGCGAGCCCTCCACCAAGACAGCCTTCTCCAACCTCTTCGGGTCTCTCCCAGCCTCCCTAGCAGCCTTCTCGAAGGCAGGGAAAATCTTATCCCTGCATATCTCTAACGTGTTGGCAGTTATCAGTCTATCTCCATATCTGCCCGCATATGCTGCGGCCTTTTCACCTATGGCGGAGAAGTAG
>JAWAEB010000089.1:0-5881 GCA_038891515.1 Nitrososphaerota archaeon
GTGGGAGGGACCAAGAAGTCTATACGTGAAATCATACCCTGCTGGGAAGCGGACATACAGTATCACCTCAACTATATCTACGACATGCGGCTAGTACCCAGCCTAATCTACGCCGTCGATGACTCCTCACTAGTACCGGTATATGGATCCGAAGCCACTGTGGCCGACATATTGAAGAGAAATTTCGGAACAATGCCCGAGGATGTCCTGCCCCGTATAGCTGAGTGGCTGAGGTTGTTGGAGGCGCAACAACCACCCCTTGACTTTGTGGCCATGGACATTGAAATAATAGGTGATTCACCTACCCATGTCCCATCACCCACAAACCCAGTCGACCCGGTGGTGGCCATTTCCTTCTCAGGGACCAGACAGATGAACAGGGTGCTGATACTGAGGCGAGGGAATGGTGAAGCCTCAGATGGGCAGGAATATCAGGTAGAGACCTTCAGCACCGAGGTGGCGTTACTCCAGAGGGCTTTTGAGGTAGTTGAGGCCTATCCCATAGTGGTGACGTTCAACGGTGATGACTTTGACCTACCATATCTCCGGTACAGGGCGGAGAAGCTGGGTATCCCGCGAGGAGACATCCCAATACAGATGGGCAGAGACTTCGCCACATTGAGGGCAGGCATCCATCTAGACCTGTACCGCTTCTTCAATAACAAGTCTGTCCAAATATACGCATTTGACAACAAGTATAGGGAGTTCACTCTTGATGGGATAGCCCAGGCAATTCTTGGCAGGGGGAAGGTAGCCCTGGAAAAGACACTTGCAGAGCTCACACCAAGGGAGCTGGCAGACTACTCGTACAGGGACTCCCAGCTACTCCACATGATGGTGGAGGCGGGGGACAGGCTACTACTCAGGCTCATGTCAGTCATATCTAGGATAAGCCGGATGACCATGGAGGATGTGTGCAGGCATGGCGTGAGCGGCTGGATAAGGAGCCTCCTCTACTGGGAGTTGCGGGGGATGAACTGGCTGATTCCACGTAGGGAGGATATTCTTAGACTTAAGGGTGAGACCACCACCAAGGCGATAATCGAGGGGAAGAAATACAGAGGTGCGATAGTGGTGGAGCCTCTCCCCGGCATACACTTCAATGTGACGGTTCTGGACTTCGCATCACTCTACCCCTCCATCCTAAAGGAGTATAACCTAAGCTTTGAGACGATAAGATGTAAGCATGAGGAGTGTCGTAGCAATGTTATACCCGAGACACCACACTGGGTTTGCAGAAAGACCAGAGGACTGCAAAGCTCCGTTATAGGGATTATCAGGGATATCAGGGTTAGATGGTACAAGCCGAGGGCCTCTCAAAAGGATTTGCCCAACGAGCTTAGGAGCTGGTATGACGTAGTCCAGAAAGCCCTCAAGGTCTTCCTCAATGCCAGCTATGGTGTTCTCGGTTTCGAAGAGTTCCCACTCTACTGCCCACCCCTAGCTGAGAGCACAACAGCCATAGGCAGGTATGTCTTCACATCAGCTATCGAAAAAGCCAGATCCCTTGGTATTCAGGTGATTTATGGGGACACTGACTCCATATTCCTCAAAAGCGACAGGCCGGAAAAGATATCCGAGATCGTTGACTGGGCGTTGCGTGAGTATAGGCTCGACCTTGAATTTGACAAGACATACCGCTACGTTGTCTTCAGCCGGAGGAAAAAGAACTATTTGGGGGTCACCGACAGGGGTGTGGTGGAGGTGAAGGGGCTTACGGGCAAGAAGAGGAATATACCGGTTTTCATCAAGGAGGCTTTCGATGAGATGTTGCGAAAACTAGCTGAGGTTAGGACTGTGGAGGATTTGGAGGGAGTGAAGGGTGAGATTAGGAAGGTGCTGGCCGGATGGTATAGAAGGCTCAAGGACCGGACCTTCGAGCCTGAAGAGCTGGCATTCAGGGTTATGCTCTCCAAATCCATTGAGAGATATGAGAAGACAACTCCACAACATGTGAAGGCTGCTAAGAAGCTGCAGCAGAGGGGTGTTAGGGTTGCTGCTGGTGACATAATTAGCTATGTGAAAACCAAGGATAAGGAAGGCGTCACACCTGTGCAATTCGCCCGAAGGGAGAACGTGGATGTGGACAAGTATATCGAGTATATGCGATCTACTTTTGAGCAGGTTCTCGACCCTCTGGAGATGGATTTCGAGAGTATAGTGGGTGCCACCAGCTTGGAGAGCTTTATGTGAAGCTACCGGTCTGCCTCGACAGGCCAGTAGTTGAGAGACCAGTATATCGGCGGTATCTCGGCTATCTGCGCGCCGTTGAGCAAGTGGGGGATTGCAGGCAGGAGCCTAAACGATGGTGGGCTAATCTTCACTCTATACGGCTTGTCCCCCCCTTCACTTCTGATGTAATACAACATCTCCCCCCTGGCTGCCTCAGTCCTAGCTATGGCCTCCCCTGGAGGGACCCTCAGATTTATCGGATGCTGCTTAAGCTTGACGGGGCCGTCGGGCATCATCTCCACTGCCTGCGATATTATCTTCACACTCTCCTTCATCTCCTTAAAGCCCACAACAGCCCTGTCATAACAGTCTCCCCTCCTGCCTATAGGTATGTCAAACTTGAGGTGGGGGTATGCGTCGTAGGGGTTGCAAACCCTATTGTCATATCTTATCCCAGAAGCTCTCAAGGTTGTCCCAACCACACCAAGCCGAACAGCATCCCCTTGTGAGAGGACGCCAACATTTCGAGTTCGATGAATGAATATTTCGTTGTTGAAAAACATCTCCCAATAATCATCCAGCCGGCCGTCGAAGAACTCACATACAGCCAATACGTATTTCTTAAAACCTGTATGTTCTTGGGCGAGTCTCCTGCCCGTAACCATTTTATAATATCGCCCGAATTCTTTCACCAGTCCCAGCGGCACTTGCTTGGGTGCGTCGTTCCTCACCCCGCCGGGCACAAAATATGCATGTGTTATCCTCTGGCCACCTATTAGAGATGTAAGGTCCACTATGTAATCTCTATCTGTAAAGCACCAGAGGAACATGGTGGCATGTCCTACGAATATTCCGTAAAGTGCGAACCAGTAGAGATGGCTCCCAAGCCTCTGCAACTCAGCCATGATGGTCCTGAGGTATTTAGCTCTTTCAGGAGGCTCGACACCCATAAGCTTCTCCACGGCTAGGACGTATGGGTACTGGATGCCGGCCGAATCTAATATGACGGGCCGCTCCAAGTGCGGGATGTTGGTTATCCATGTCTTATACTCGGCCATCTTCTCCTCACCCCTGTGGACAAACCCAGGGTCTGGCTTGGCATCTACAACGGTGTCGCCGCTTAGGGTAATTATCATCCTAAAGTGGCCTGTGCCGGGGTGCTGAGGACCATAGCTAACTGTCAATGGTGCCTCCCCAGTATCATAGACCTCTATCCTAGTCTCTTCACGCTTCTCTAGGACTGCCATGCCTATCGCCCAGGAGGCTCATAATCCTTGAGAAGAGGTGGCATGTCACTCCAGTAGTCAGGCAGAAGTAGTCGGGCTAGGTTGGGGTGACCCTCAAAGATTATTCCAAACATCTCAAACACCTCCCTCTCATGGTACTCGCAGCTCGGCCATATGCCTGACAGTGTCTTCATCTTGGGGCTCGGGCGGTCTAGCTTACATGACAGGGAGAGGTCCTTCCCCCACAATTCATCCCTTGAGTAGGAGCCGAGATGATATATGACCTCAAGCTTGCTCTCCTTCTTCCCCACCCTGCTCAGGTCCACAGCTGTTACAGCCTTGACATGATCCCATCCATGATTGTCCCTGAGGAAAAGTGCCACAGCTTCCATCTGGTGGCTCCCCACCTCAACCTTAACGATCTTCTTATCCACTATGCTGGACTTTATCGCATCCCTGAACTTGGATGTAATTTCTCCCAGAAGGTCTTGGACAGCCTCACCCATAGCTAAACCGCCTTCCCGTAGAGTATCTTCTCCCTCAGCATGAGTATCCCCTCGAAGAGCGTCTCTGGACGTGGAGGACAGCCAGGGACATAGACATCAACCGGGATAATGTCATCAAGACCTTGAACCACGTTGTAGGAGTCTTTGGCGTAAAGTCCACCGCTGATGGCGCAGGCACCCATAGCTATCACCCATTTCGGGTCTGGCATCTGATCATATATGAGCCTGACACGCTGGGCCATCTTTGATGTGACAGTCCCCTCCACAACCACGACATCGGACTGCCTGAGGCTCCCTGTTGCTGGTAGCCATCCAAATCTTTCAGGATCATATCTGGAGGAGTGGGTGGCTGCAAATTCTACTGAGCAGCAAGCTGTTGTGAGGTGTACAGGGAAAAGTGAGGCCATTCGCCCCCAGTTCACCAGATACCGTACAAGTCTAAAGTTTCTGAGGCGGTAGGTCAATAGCTGCAGCCCATCCTCATTTCTCCGTCTTTCTACCCTACCGATCCCACCACTATTAATCACATCCGGGGACTTCTCGGGCGGAACCTCAGTCTCCTCCACCATCTCCACTATCTTCCTAGAGCTGGTTAGATGGAGACCGAACAGACCGGTTTTTGGCCGGATAAGGATAGGATCTCCCAGTTCTCGGAGCATCTCCTACACTGGTGTGATGCCCGCCTTTTTAGGATTGTCAGACTAATACATTAAGTAGCGGGACCCCCTGGACAATCGGTATATCGCCGAGATGACCAGCCCAGCTATGAATCCACCTACATGGGCTGTGTAGGCTATGGTGCTGAATGGTGTGGTTAGCATGAATAGTGTCTGGACGGCTGCATATCCCAGAATTACCACATAGGCCGGCGCCACCACTGGGATGAACCACATGAGTGCATAGAGCCTCCTTCTTGGGAAGAAGACGGCGTAACCGGCCATGATCCCGAATATGGCTCCAGAGGCCCCTATGGCCGGCGATACACAAACCGCGGGTAGTGGTCTCAAATATGGAGAGCACTCCACAGAAAGGAATATCACGAAATATAGGATGTGGAAAACAGCTGCAACAACGCCACTCATCATATAGAGGAGTATAAACCGCCACACACCGATTAGTTCCTCCAGCTCCCTTCCGAAGAGGAAGAGGGCATACATATTGAGTAGAATGTGGAATATGTTGACATGGATGAACATATGGGATATGAGTGAGATGTAGTTCACGTTGTTGAGCAGAAGTATGGGCACCACGCCGAAGTTGAGGAGGAAGATGTTGAGTGCCCTAATATCGGTGAGGAAGATGTTAATAGCAAGCCATATGATCACATTTAGACCTATGACGGTAAATGTAACTGGGGAACGGAATTGCATCACACCGAGCCCCTATGGGTAGCTCTTAACCATTCTAGAGAAGAGGTAGATTTCCAGTAATCTTGTCAACCTCATCCTCTGGAGCGGGCCCAATACCCAGAGCTGTCTTTGTGCCAGGCGGTAGCTGTGTTAGCCCAGCATCTTCTATCATGGCGTGAGGTAGGCGATTGATGGCACATTGATGAGCCAGCTGCACCAGCTGGTCAATCGTAGTTACCTTCAGAACTACCTTCTTCTGGCCTGTCTCAAGCCAGGCTTCCACCCACTCTGAACGCCTTTTCCTAGCTTCCTCCAATGAAGAGACCGAGGCATGGGCCACTTGGGCCGCCAGTTTTCCCACGCCCATCTTCAGATCTGTCCGAATTACTATTGCTTGTTTGAATGGCAAGGTCTATCAATAGGTGTGGACGCCAAGAATTAAGGATGGTGCGATATCCTATAGTGGCACTTCTCACTGATTACGGTACCGGAGACAGCTATGTCTCAGAAGTCAAGGCTGTAATATTGGGGTATACACGCCAGGTACACCTAGTAGACATAACCCATGAAGTTGAGAGTTATAACGAGTTGGAGGCAGCATTCATACTAAGTTGCTCATCCAAAACAT
>JAWAEB010000090.1:0-5620 GCA_038891515.1 Nitrososphaerota archaeon
CATCCACATACTCACCCAGCCAGAGACGCTACACCTGATGAACAGCATAAAAGGGGTGATGAAGATGGCTTAAGTTAACAGAGCCCTGAGAACGAATACTAAACTTCTTAACAAGATGGTGGTTCACAAGCAGAACCAAGGCTCTTGGTGAGAGGAATAGGCTAAAGACAGACCTGAAAACCCTTCCCTACAAAGGTTCAAGCTGCTAAAACCTGATCAAAAGATGCTGCAATTAGTACAGCGGCCTAGCCAACGGAAAGAATGTTTGAGTACGACAGTATGCTGTCACAGATGCGTCCTCGAAATCTATCCATAAGTTCAATGCCAGAAACCACACCCAGGGAATTAGAAACCGAATCGGTGATGCGATCTGTTATATAATAATCTGCGGGGGAGGGGATTTGAACCCCTGAACCCCTACGGGAGCAGGTCTCCCATCAGACCTTAAGCCTGCCGCATCCACGGCCTATATGAACTAGGCCTCTTTGACCAGACTTGGCTACCCCCGCCCCCTGGTCTTCCACGCCGAGTATATTTTTATATCTTTGTTAGGGCGGGCTGCTCACACCTCTAGCCTTACCGATGCTCTTAAGCTCGTTATCAAATAAGGCGTTGTCCTTTTTCGTCACCCATTAGGGGAACTGATCCCGTGAGTTAGTTTTGCTCTAGGGTCTTGCGAGCATTCGTGAAGAGAAAAAAGCAGTCTCACTATTGCTGGGATGTGCTCGTGGACAACTTTCGGTGATATAGAGCTTTCGTCGGTTAAGTTCATGGTCTGCATTGCCGAATATTGTTAGTGGTTTGGCTGGACATACTGATTCATGAGATCATTCGCCCAGAGGGTACTAGCGCTTCATATATCTGGCGGGATCTTATTCGTTATACCATAGACCGTTTTCTTCGTTAGTGGGTTGGAATAGATCTGCCTCTGAGGTTTGAATAGGTGTGGTGATGCCGAAGTTACAGTTTCTTGGGCTTGAGCCAGTTGTATGACCTCCACTTGGGTGATGGGTAGCCACAGGATGAGCATCTCCTCTTAGCTCTTGAGTATGAGTGTCTTCCGCATCTCCTGCATCTGATGTGCTGAGGCTTGTTGTATTTACCCATCGAGGGTGTTCCCTTTGCCATCCCGGCCCACCTTCCGCATCGCTAGGCTTAAAGTGTTTCCTAGCTAGGGGATATCATGATGATGTTGTCTCCTCTCACCACTATTGTGCCCAGCTTGTTGGACTCGTTCTCCGTCACGATTTCATCTGCATCATCTAGGACTATATTCATGTGCTGGTCATAGCCCTGTAGCAGTCCCCGGAGTATCTTACCGTTTCTAAGCCGGACTAGCACCATGTTGCCTAGACTCTTGGAGAGGACCTTAAGTGATATATCTCCGGACAACTTCCAACCGCATATGCCTTTAGGCCGTTGCTTATTAGGTTATGCCGGATGCAGTAGGATGGACTCCAAATTCTTAGGTCCATATATGTTGGCTGGGAGGGACCTAGAAGCCGCTGAGGCCAAACTGTTGATAGCCTCTGGCTCGCCGTGAACTAGTATTATGTTCCTAGGCTTGGGTGTTATTCTCCGTAGGAAGCTGAGAAGCTGCTGACGGCTTGAGTGGCCTGAAAACCCATCCACTTTCGACACCTCCATCTTTATGCTCACCAGCTCACTCCTACCCTCATCGTTGACAAGTGTCACCTCACGGACACCCCTAAGGAGAGTCCTACCCATCGTGCCTTCCACCTGATAGCTTACAAATATGAGGGAGTTCCTGTCGTCGGGGGCGAACTCCCGGAGATATCTCACTACTGGGCCGCCCTCGAGCATTCCCGAGGTGGATATGACTATCATGGGTCCCTGACTCTCTAGCACCTCGGCCCTTTGCGATTCGCTTCTCACAGCCGTGAAGTATTCAGACATGAATACATTCTCGCCCTCCCTAAGTCTTGGCTGAAGCTCGGATGCTAGGAAATCCGGATAGGCAGTGTGTATTGCAGTCGCCTCTACCACAAGTCCGTCGAGAAAGACGGGGGCCTCGGCAAGTTTCTTCTCGTTAAGCAGTTTGTTGAGTACAAGCATTATCTCTTGCGCCCTGCCTATGGCGGGGACGGGTATCAACACTTTCCCACCACGGTTGATGGTTGATGTGATCTTCTCAGCCAGTATGTTCTCGCTCTCATCCAAGGTGTATGGTACTGGTGTCGCCCCATATGTACTCTCGGTGATGAGGGTCTCAACCCTAGGAAATCGGTGGACGCCCGAGTCGAGAGTCATGGACCTCTCAAACTTGAAGTCTCCAGTATACACTATGTTGTGTAGACCCTCGCCCACATGGATGTGGATCATGCCGCTCCCCAGTATGTGGCCAGCGTTGTAAAAGGTGACCCTTATGTCGGGCGTGACGTTGGTGACAACGCCGTACCTGAGGGCGGTGGCGTACTGCAGGGCCAGCTTCACCTCATTCCCTGTATAGTAGGAGAAGGCGCCCTCCTTCCCGGCTACCGATATGTAGTCAAACTGTTCCAAAGCCATGAGGGGAATTGACGGCTCTACGCAATAGATAGGCCCTCGGTAACCGTACTTGAAAAGGTATGGTATGAGACCAATGTGGTCTAGGTGGGCGTGAGATACTATTACCGCATCCAAACTTTCTATAAGCTCTGGGATGGTGTCAAACCTAGGAAACATATCCAGCGGGTTGTTGGCACCTGCTGAGAGTCCACAGTCCAGTAGAACGCTGCTCTCATTAGTCTGGACTAGGATGCATGACCGGCCCACCTGCTGCCCCCCTCCCAGCATGGTGATTCTCACCTCTTTGGGCCCGAAAGTCTGGGGCCTGAACACCCTCTCGCCAACTGACCTGAGAATATCCAGCTTATCCTTTGTGTCCCAGAAAACATACTGCTTAATCCTCTCTATCGTCTTGGAGGGTATCAGAGGCTCCCTTAATATCCTGATCACCCAGCGGGTCTCGTCCATCAGCTCTCTAAGCTTCTCACTCCGGTCCAAGTTGCATATTGCAGGCGTGCTGGACTCGATAACAATCTCGCCGAGGGGCTCATCGAAGATAAGCCTATAACCTTCACCTAGAGCAGCACGAATCTTCTCCTCAGCCTCTTCACGATTAATCCTCAGATCTGGATCAGACCGGATGACAACCCGTTTCTTGATCAGACTCACCAGCTCCCTTGCAATCCTATCCCTCTCCCTAAACGTCTCAAGGCTCCTTGTGTATATGGCTATCTTAGCACCCTCATACTCTATCTTAGATATAGCGGGCTCCCTAGTCTCCATCGTCGAGAAGTATCTTAGTAGCTCCGTCCGGAGCCTCTCCGATGACATCAAGCCAAATTCACCTGACTAAGTGGGAATATACCTGAGATACTGGCTGTAGAGCGGTGCCTTCTCCTCCTTGGTGAGCTCACCATAGCCAGTGTCCACCTTAACATAGGCGACATCGATACTATCTCCCGAGCCGGCATCCCTCTTTATGGAGGCGGCGACAGCTTGGAAGGCCAATCTCACTGCCTCATCGAAGTTCATATCTCCGTTATAGAGGGGCTCGAGCACGCCATAGGCCACGGGGCTTCCCGAGCCTGTTGCTAAGAGTGTCTCCTTAGTGATGGAGCCGAATGGGTCTATGTTGAAAAGATGTGGTCCCTCATCGTCCACACCGCCTATAATTAGCTGTGCGTAGTAGGGGAAAAAGCGGGAGCTGTACATCATCGACGATGCAAGCCTAGCAACTGTGGGCAGAGGCATTCTCATCCCACGGGAGACTTGGTAATAGTTCATGTTGACTCTAAGAATGTCAATCAGGCTCTGCGCATCAGCCACCCTACCCGCAATTGTTATGGCGGCGTGTCCGGCTAATGGATGGACCTTCTTGCCCTTTCTATGAGCTACAAAGAATCCGGCTGTAACCCTTGTGTCGGTGGCCAGGACTACAGCATCCCTAATAACAATACCGACAGTTGTGGTTCCGGTCTTTACAGTCCGGGGGTAGCCGGACTCTGTTGGTTGCAAATCTCTAAACTCCGTGCCAGGCTATTGTAGTGCCAGAAGCACCATTCCACTCCTTCAAGAAGCATTATAAATATGTTACTCCGAATGGCCTATGTTTCAACATACATAAATACAGAGCGTCAATGGATTGCTCCAGATGTCCGAAAGCCCACAGGAGACGGCCTCGGTCCAGACCAACTCATATGTCCTCTTAGACTACACTATAACGGTTAAGGATACTGGTGAGCTGGTGGACACCACGTTAGATGAGGAGGCTAAAAAGTCGTCATCCTACGACGCCTCACGTGTGTATGAGCCCCGCCTAGTGGTAGTGGGAAAAGGAAGTCTACTCAAAGCTGTGGAGGATGAGATCATTGGTCTGAAGGAGTCAGAGTCTAAGAGGTTTGAAATACCGCCTGATAAGGCATTCGGAGCAAGAGACCCATCTAAGGTGAAGACCATACCACTTAGAAAGCTGAAGGATCTGGACAGACCGCTCAGAGTTGGCTCCGTCATATCAATCGATGGACGGGAAGGGGTCGTGAGGTCTGTTGGGTCAGGCCGTGTCCAGATAGACTTCAACCCCTACTTGGCTGGTAAGACTCTTGTCTGCGAGGCGACTGTCAGAGCTATTATAAGGGATGACTTGGAGAAGGTCAAGCATATTGTACACAGCCGCATTCCTGAGGTTCCGCTGGATAAGTTTGGGATTGAGCTGAGCCATCCAGTCGTCAGAATTAGTATTCCCGCAGACGCTCATTTCCTACCCGCTCTCCAGGTCGCTAAGAGGGCCATCGCTAGGGAGGTCAAGGAGGCTATACAGGGGCTGGAGAAGGTCGTCTTCATCGAGGAGTTCGTCTAGACCTCACGTATGCCACCACATATGCTATCTGGACTGCGTTACCCATCAGGAGTATGGATGACTCGATTGTCCGCCCAAACACTAGGAAGGATAAGTGAGCCCTTGACATCCATGACGAAACCACAGCAGAGGCTGCCATAGCAAGCCCTAAGTGATACGCATGTCGCCACCCCAGAAATGCTGCCACCGTAGTGCCTATGAACCCCAGCTCACCCAGCAGTAGCGTTGCGAGCAGCCATGGTGGCACGCTTGAGGATGCGTACCAAATGAAGAAGGCACCCAGCAGGCTGCTAAGGAGCAAGCATGTCCGCATCCATTTATGGCTGTCCACGAGATTAACCAATATAAGGAAGAATAAAAACAATCATCTCGCAGGGGCCGGTATATCGGTCTGGTAGATCGTCCGTCTAGTATATCAGATTCTTTGATGTGATGTTGTTTTTCTTTTTCTCGGCTTCTTTCTCACCACTCTTGCAGTAGGGACATCTGTCTCTGTTCTCGAATGTTTGATGGCATACGCTACAAGATGACTGTCCCCTGTCGTACTGGGGCTGGACGCCTGAAGGAATGAACGGAGATTCTTCATATTCTTTATAGGTGAATCTTGGTATTCCATCCTCAACCCATAGGACTATTCTAACCTCTCTTCCGTCGCTAGCGTCGTAGGGACTGTCAACTTAAGGCCATCCATGACCTTATCCACTTCTCCGATACCTTAGGCCTGTATGTTGGGAAGCATGCGTTAAACTGTCTTAT
>JAWAEB010000091.1:0-5588 GCA_038891515.1 Nitrososphaerota archaeon
CTATGTCTCTAGTGTCAAAACTCTCAGGCTGCAAATCCTTGAGTGTAAGAAAGATTTATCCGGGTGCTGGTCACCCGAGACCTGCCTCCGTAGCGCGGGTGCAGGTTGAAGTGAAGGGTGGACCGCTGACCGCCCATGAACTGATGGAACGGCTGAAGGCAGAGACTCCCCCAGTATACACTTACGTTGTGGACGGGAAACTGTACATAAACCCACACTGTCTAAGAGAGGGGGATGAAAAGGTGGTAGCTGCTAAGATTCTTAAGCTGGTCGACGGTAAATCATAGTATGGCCCTCCCAGTCTTCTTTTCGAATAGATGTACTCTGTCCCATGGGATCATTACATGGACTCTTTCACCAATTCTGCCTGAAAACGAGCTTCCCATGACAGCCTTATATATCTCCCCTCCTGCCTGAAGGTCAACCACAGTCTCTGTTCCGAGGGGCTCCACAGCAAATATTTCCGCCTCAAAAACTCCCAATCGCTCTCTTTCATCCATAATCTTGAGGTCATGAGGCCGGACACCTATGATGACATTTCCGCTAGGAACATCTCTCATGAGCATGTCGTATGTATTCTCATCTATACCAATCTTGAAATATCTTCCGTCCAAGAAATGCTTACCATCCGATGTTCTGAGAAGGCTACATTCGAAAAAGTTCATAGGTGGTGTGCCTATGAAGCCTGCTACAAAGAGGTTAGAGGGTTTTCTAAAGACTTCCATTGGCGGTCCGGTTTGCATTATCTTCCCGTTGTTCATCACAGCTATCCTATCTCCCATTGTCATTGCCTCGACCTGGTCATGGGTAACGTATATGGTCGTTGTCTGGATATCCTTCTGCAGCCTTATCAGCTCAGCCCTCATGTAGACCCTAAGCTTTGCATCTATGTTTGAGAGCGGCTCATCGAGCAGAAAGAGCTTTGGCTGCCGAATAACAGCCCTAGCGAGTGCTACTCTCTGCTTTTCGCCACCGCTCAGCTCATAAGGTTTCTTCCCCAATAAATGCTCGATTCTAAGCAGCGCAGCCGTCTCTCTCACCTTCCTACCTATTTCACCTTTTGGAACCTTTCTCAGTGTCAGCGGGAATGCAATATTTTGGTAAACGTTCATTGTAGGATACAATGCGAAGCTCTGGAAAACCATGGCTACATCACGTTTTTCGGGCGGCAGGTTGTTAACCAGTTCATGATCAAAATATATCTTCCCTGAGGTGGGATATTCCAGACCAGCGATCATATTTAGTGTAGTGCTTTTTCCACATCCAGAGGGACCCAACAGCACGAAGAATTCCTTATCCTTGATCTCCAGGTTTACATTGTCAACCGCTAGGTTCTCCCCAAAATACTTTGTGAGGGTCTCCAGCGTGACTGCAACCATTTGGCCCACGCGGAAAGATCATATCCATTCTCCTTACTTAAGTTTTTCTGGGGCCATGCGTATGTTCGGATAACGTCTTTAAACTACCTAGAAGTAGCTAAAGGTATGACTGAGCTACTTGTTCTGTCCAAAGCAGACTTGGAGAAAGTGATGTCGATGCGGGATACGATAGAGGCTGTGGAGGCTGCTTTTAAGGGTCTTGCGACGGGTGAGGCAGTTATGCCTATGCCCTACATAATTGACGTGCCAAAGCATAACGGTGTCTGGGGTGTTAAGTCAGCCCTGATAAACACTCAGGATGTGGTTGGTGTCAAGCTGAGCAGCGGCTATTTCGAGAATCCCGCGAAGTACAACCTACCCAGCATTACAGGGGTGGTTGTGGTTGCTGACTCAAAGCATGGGGTGCCGCTTGCTGTGATGGATGCTTCGGTCATAACCGCCTATAGGACGGGTGCTGTGGCAGGTGTGGCGGCCAAGCATCTGGCTAGGAAGGACTCGGAGAGGGCTGCTATCTTCGGTGCCGGTGCTCAGGGAAGAACTCAGCTCATTGCGCTCGCCGAGGTCCTGAATCTTGCTGAGGTGGTGGTTTATGATGTGGTGCCCAGCTATGCTGATAGGTTTGCCGATGAGATGGCGGGCAAGGTTGGCTTGAAAGCTAGGAGGGCTGCTTCTGTTGAGGAGGCTCTAAGGGGTGTTGATGTGGTTTCCACAGCCACCCCAAGCAAGACTCCATACATCAAGCTTGAGTGGCTTCCCAAGGGTACGCATATCACAACCGTGGGTAGCGACCATAAAGGAAAGCAGGAACTGGAGAGCAGGATATATGATCACGCAAAGGTCGTGGTTGACAAACGTGAGGTAGCCCTTGAGAAAGACTATCTAAAACCGTACCAGATATACGCCGAGCTTGGAGAGGTTGTGGTTGGCATCAAACGGGGCAGGGAAGGGCCTGAGGAGATAACGGTGATGGACTCATCGGGGTTGGGCATACAGGACGTAGCGGCCGGGCTAACCGCCTACCAACTTGCGAAGAAAAAGAACTTGGGAACTTGGGTGGAGTTTTTCTAGGAAGGGGAGCAGAATTACCACAGCAGAGCAGAGGATTTATAGGTAGACCTATAAGACGTAGGGAAGACAGCCGACTTCTCACGGGGAGGGGATATTACGTCGGAGACATCAAGCTGCCTAACATGCTCCACATGACGATCGTTAGGTCTCCCCACTCCCATGCGATGATAAAGGATATAGATACCTCCAAGGCCCTCATCCCAGGCGTAGTAGGGGTCTTCACTAGTTGCGACCTTGCATCAGTAAGACCCATCCCCGTCGACTATGTTGAGGAGGGTTCTAAGCCTGTTGGGCAGCCTGTACTAGCAGGAAAGCGTGTCAGATATGTAGGTGAAGGGGTAGCAGCCGTCCTAGCTGGGGATGAGTATCTGGCATATGATGCTGCTGAGTTGGTCGAGGTGGCGTATGATCCCCAACCACCTGTTGTGGACCCACTAAAGGCCATATCCCCAGGCTCGCCTCTAGTCCATGAGGAGCTGGGTAGCAATCTATGCTTCCGCTGGGCTAGGAGCTTCGGAGACGTCAATGCAGCTTTCGCGGTAGCTGATGAGGTAGTCAAGTTCAGCCTTAGAATACAGAGGCTCGCACCTGCTCCCATCGAGACAAGGGGTGTCGTGGCTAGCTTCGACAGCGGCTCTGGGGTTCTCTCCGTGTGGTCCTCCACCCAGAGCCCCCACAGCCTTAGGAAAAACCTGTCGGAGATACTGGGACTCGGGGAGAATATGGTGAGAATCATCGCTCCCGATGTGGGTGGAGCGTTTGGAGCGAAATACAACTGCTACCCGGAGGATGTTTTGGCATCCTATCTTTCGATGGAAATTGGAAAGCCTGTGAAATGGGTTGAAGGACGGGGGGAGAGCCTTCATTGCATGAGTCATGGAAGGGATATGCATGTGGATGTGGAGGCGGCGGTTAGAAGGGAAGGTCGCGTAGAGGGGCTGAAGGTGAGGATTGTGGGAGACCTCGGTGCATACAACCATGGGTATACTCAGGGTGTGCCCATTATGGCGGCCAAGATGGTGCAGGGATGCTACAGAATCAAGAACCTAGAGCTGGAGGTGCTTGGTGTCTACACCAACAAAATGACCACCAACGCCTACAGGGGAGCAGGAAGACCTGAAGCATCATACATCATAGAGAGGACGATGGACCATGTGGCTAGAAGGCTCGGTCTTGACCCATCCGATATAAGGAGGGTCAACTTCGTAAACGTTGTAGAGTTTCCCTACAAGTCTGCCACAGGCTACCTATACGACTCTGGCAATTATGAAAAGACCCTTGAGAGGGCGCTAGACCTATCTGGGTATTGGCGATTTAGGAGAGAACAAGTAAGGTTGAGGGCTCAGGGGCGGCTATTGGGTATAGGGCTCTCATCTTATGTGGAGGTTTGCAACTTCGCCTATCAAGCTGCTCAGGTCAGGGTTGACTCTAGCGGGAGAGTATATGTCTTGACAAGCACATCGCCGCACGGCCAGGGAGTAACTACAGCCCTAGCCCAGATAGCCTCAGAGATCTTGGGGATACCTATGAGAGACATTATGATCATTCATGGAGATACATTGCTGGTCCCAGAAGGGCCTGGCACGGCGGGAAGTTGGTCTCTTACCTCGGGAGGCAACGCAGTATACTTAGCGGCTTCGGACGTGAGGGAGAAGATGCTCAGGATTGCAGCTCACATCTTGGAGGCTAACCCCGACGACCTAGTGATCGGGTCTGGAAGAATTTATGTGAGAGGCTCCCATGATACCGAACTATCGCTGGAAAATGTGGCGAAGGCGGCGTATGACCCAGACTCCCTTCCCAAGGGAATGGAGCTTGGCCTTGTCTCCACTAGGTTCTACACACCGGACCTCACCTTCCCCTTCGGAACACATGTGGCGGTGGTAGAAGTGGATGCAGAGACAGGTCAGGTCTTCCTAAAAAAAGTTGTGATGGTGAATGACTGTGGACAGATTGTTAACCCACTCCTTGCCGAGGGGCAGGTCCATGGTGGGGCAGCCCAAGCAATAGGTCAGGCCCTGTCGGAGGAACATGTATATGATGAGGTGGGTACGCTTCTCACATCCTCCCTCTCCGAATATTTAATGCCTAACGCACTAGACATTCCGATGATGGAGACGGATTGGACCGTGACTCCTGCGCCCAATGCACTAGGCTCCAAGGGTGTAGGCGAGGCGGCCACTGTTGGAATGGCCCAAGCCATCGTTAATGCTGTGGAGGATGCCCTGTCGCATCTGGGTATAGAAGTCATCAATACTCCGCTCACACCTTTTAGGGTCATGGATATGCTGAGGCGTGTGCGGCCAACCGCTTAAATAGAGGATTTGAGAACATCAAACCATGTTGCCGCCTCTGGCAGATCTTCACGAGGATATATCCCTATACTATGTCCAAGCTGGAGCAGGTCTCAAATTCAAACCAGCTGACTTTGACCTAGACATTCTTGGTAGGCATGGAGATATCCCCAAGTACAGGCGTGCCAACGTAAGGCTTGTCTTCTCCTCGATAGCTCCACTAACACCCACTATATCACAGAAGCGGGTTGACCAGCTCTCTAAGGGATATGGAGGATTTTATGGAGCTTACAGAATGAGAGCAGCAACACTGACAGCATTGGAGCACATCGTAGCATACAACAACCTGCTTAAGAAATATAGTAAGGATTTGAGGGCTGTGCTCACGGCCAAGGATGTTGAGGAACTGGGAAGTGATGGAAAAATAGGTTTTTTGATAGCTATTGAAGGGGCTGAACCCCTCGAAGATGTGGAGGACTTGGAGGTCTTCTACAAATTGGGTGTGCGCTCTCTCCAACTAACTTGGAACTTCGACAACAAGTATGGGGCCACATGCATGTCCAAGAAGGATTACGGACTCACGGGAGACGGTGAAGACCTAGTCCATCTCTGTAATGATCTGGGGGTCATAGTGGACCTATCTCACGCCAGCAAGAGGACAACCGTCGAAGCTCTCTCGGCGTCCAAGCTCCCTGCCATAGTTAGTCATGCTAATGTGAGGTCTGTGCGAGACCATGCGAGAAACTTGGACGATGAAGAGCTTGAGATGCTGAAGAGAAACGGCGGGGTTGCGGGAACCACCTTCATCCCACCCACTATCTCGGATCAAGCTTCTGTAAGAGGGCTT
>JAWAEB010000092.1:0-5465 GCA_038891515.1 Nitrososphaerota archaeon
ACCGTATACATGGATAGGGCTCCATGGTACGGATGGCCTATGAAGGTTCTGGGCTTGAGGAGGAGGGTAGAGACGCTCGGTAGGAGAAACGCTATAGAGTCTTGGTTCAGCAAGCTCAAGAGGAGGATAAAACAGTTCAACACATCCTTCCCAACACACAGGCCGAAGGTATCAGAGAAGCGGATAAGGGCATGGATGACCTTAACTTGACAGTCCCCTTCAACCCTAAATAACTGCCCGGAAGGCTGAACCATGGACTTGATGTCGGAGACCAGTATCGCTCGGGAACTTGACCTTAAGTGGCTTGAGGCAGAGCTGCGCAGGACTGGTGCTGGATATGTCCTGTTGCAGGCCCCCCTCGGACTGCGGAGCACTGCTGTCCATATAGCTAAGGCCTTACAGAGCTCTGGGTTTAGGACAGCCATCTCCAGCTCCAATTGCTGGGGTGGATGTGACATGCCCTACGAAGAAGCTAAGGCGCTGGGAGTGGACACGATAATCCATGTAGGACACACACCCTTCATGAGGAGAGACCCAATAAGAACTATATACCTTGAGTGCCGCTATACTGACCCATCACCTATCCTTGAACTCATACCCCATATCAATGACAAGTTGGGAGACGTCAGGCGTGTCGGACTTGCTGCGAGTCTGCAGTGGCTTGGATTTATTGACCTAGTGTCTGAAAGGCTGAAGGAGGCTGGTTTTGAGACAGTTACATGCAAGCCCAGTATGTTCTCCAAATACTGCGGACAGGTTCTTGGCTGCGACTACTCATCACTAATGCCTCTACGCAAGTCTGTTGACGCATATCTCATCATTGGGAGTGTGTTTCACGGCCTTGGTGCGGCACTATTGTCCAGTAAGAGGACATACGCCGTTGACCCACATACGCAGTCTGTTAAGGAGCTCAGCTGGATGAGGGAGAAGACCCTCAGACAACGGTACGCCAACATACTAGCCTTCAGAAACTCTAGGAGGGTGGGCGTGTTAACAAGTATGAAACCTGGTCAGGCTAGGCTGGGGCTTGGTGAGATGGTAAGGAGGCTCCTCCAAGATAATGGATATGAAGCTTACAATATTTCGACGAATGAGGTGGACAGTGACAGGCTTAGGGACTACGGCTTAGACAGCTACGTAAATACTGCTTGCCCAAGGCTAAGCATAGAAGACCAGGCACTCTTCAACGTACCACTCCTCCTGCCCATGGAGACACTGGTGGCACTAAAGCTCATAGAATGGGAGTATGTGCTGGACCATGGGCTACTAATGTATCCATGGGGTTGGAGCCCAAGCGAGGGGGCCATCTTTTGGAGAATAATCAGAGGTGAGGCGGTTTCGAGAAGAAGTTGGCAGTCCCCGGAGATAAGCTGTGCGTAATAGAGGAGTACGTCCCAGGTCTAGGCACTAAGGCCTTGGATGACGGAAGGGTATATGCAAGCGTATTCGGTGTAGTGGAATATGATAGGGTGAATAGGGATGTGAGAGTAAAACCCATACGTCAGCCTGAAAGCATCTCCAAGGGGGAGAGGCTACTAGCCTTTGTGAAAGACGTGCAAGACAAGATTGCTGTGGCCTCGGCCATAGCACGGCTGGGTGGGAGACCTCTACGTTATCCTAGGACGGGAGTCATACTAGCTAGGCGAGGGGAGATGCTAGACAACGTAGTGGGTGTGGGCGACCTCATCCTAGTCACTGTCTCAAGTATATTCAACGGGATGATAACCTTTGATATCTCACCGCCCGGCTGCGGATGTATATTAGCAGTTTGCAGCCGCTGTGGCTCAACGCTTGAGAAGAGAGGTAACATACTTGAGTGTCTCAGATGTGGCAACAGGGAGAGAAGAAAGCTAGTGCTAAAATACGGGGACATGGAGTACTATGCGAGAGAACTGGTGTCATGGCTTGAGAGTAAAGGTTATTGAAGAAAAGCCTGACTTCATGGCTTTTGAAGTATCCGGACTGGATGTCTCCATCATAGATGTGGTATCGGAGAGGATTAACGCCTTGGAGGACGCTGAATACTTCGGCTATAGGGAGGAGCATCCCCTGACCGGTGTCATAACGGTCACCATGAAAACAAGACCGGGAGCGCCTCATCCTAGAGAGCTACTGAAGAAGGAGTTGAGGGAGCTGGGACAACTTATGGAAAAGCTTTTGGAAGAGGCTGAGAGACTGTAGTGGGGGTATGCTCAAAAGATTCTTATAGGCGTGTTTAAGGGTCTGGGTTGAATCTTTCGGTGAATGACGTTGGACTTCTGCCCCAACTGCGGTAAAATGTTGAGTCACGTGAGGCAGGGCGGAGTGGTTCTCCTTGCGTGCAAGAAATGCGGCTACTCCAAACCCCTCGAAGGTGAACAGACCGTCGTGTCAGTAGGCCGCACATCCAAGAAGTTAGCCAGAGAAGTAGTTATCCCCGGGGATACCAGCAACAGCCCGCTACCAACCACTCATGATGTTGAGTGTCCACAGTGCGGCAACAACGAGGCGAAGTGGTGGACGGTTCAGACAAGGTCTGCGGATGAGCCTATGACCCAGTTCTTCAGATGCACCAAGTGTGGACACACATGGCGTGAGTACGCCTAGATGGTTATTAGGACGTGTTTCTCCCCGATCTGATGAGGCTTCAGCTCCTGTAGTGCAGATGCGCTGGATACTATTGTGCAGAGACCGGCGAGATGGCCACCGTTCTCTGTCGCACGCTTGTATAATTCCCTGAAGAGTGCTGGGTGGGACAGCATTCCCGCCACCACGAGTGTAGATTTCCTCGACTTTATCGCACCCTTAGGAACCCATACATTCCTCCTCTCACCTGACTCCTTGATATAGTACTTGATGTTGATGGCTGACTCCTCAGGCCATAAGGGTCTCTCACTAACAAAGTAGACCCGCCTACCCAGTACGAGACCTATAGATGTAGCCAACACTATCCCAGGCTCATCAACGGCTAGGATGCTGCTCACCTGAGTGGCCGTGAGGTTCTTGATGAAGTGTGCAGTGATCAGCTTGAGGATGTGCCCCTCGGACACTGCTGGCGTGATATCTACACCGTCTGGACCGTTTGTTATCCTCTCCCTCACAATCTTCTCTACATCCACGATAGAGATGAGCTTTGTCATAAGTTCAACCGTTTTCCGACCTCTTGGGAGAGTTTTGCCATTGACGTATCGCGTCATGGTGGAGATAGGTATGCCTGTAAGCTTGGAGAGGGACTTGTAATCATGGGTGTCCTTCAAAGTCTTGAGGAGCTCCACAACCAGATAGCTGGTGGAGGTGTCAGATGTGGAATTAAGCGTGCGTGTTAAGGACATCGCCTCCGCGTTGAGATTGTCGGATAAAAACATTCTCTACTCCAAAACACTCCGTCATACTCAAGAAATAATCACGTCAATATTTACCAACTAGCCTCTGAGGGGCTGATTTGAGTTTTTTCGAAGGACCAGACATGCAAGGTCAAACTTAATTACGTCTCCTAGGACTGGATGTTGTAATGTATGATCTGCTGGTGAGGAGCGGCCGTGTCGTAGCACATCATGGAGTCTTTGAGGCAGATGTGGCTGTAAAGGACGATAAGGTTGTATCCCTTGGGAAGAACATAGAGGGTCATGCGGAGAAGACAATCGACGCCTCGGGAAAATTTGTTCTGCCCGGTGGGATTGATGGTCACACTCATTTCCATCTCAACTACGACGGTGTCATTACGGCCGACGACTTTTACACAGGCTCGGTGGCTGCTGCCTGTGGTGGGGTAACGGCGGTGATAGATTTTATCACACCTTCGGGCAGCTCCTACTTGGTTGACTTTGAAAAGAGAATGAATGATGCTTTCGGAAAATCTGTGGTGGACTTTGGCTTCCACTTGAGTGTGACAGACGTATCTGCGGAGAGGATGGCTGAGTTGGAAAAGCTATTGCGGGAGCTCGGGGTGACTAGCTTCAAGGTCTTCACGGCATATAGGAAAAGGGGGCTGATGCTGGATGATGGGATGATGATGAGGTTGATGAATAGGTGTAGTGAGCTGGGCGCCCTAATCCTCGCTCACTGCGAAAATGATGACATGATTAATGCTCTGGTGGAAAAGCATCTCTCTGAGGGGCACACCCAGCCCATCTACCATTCACTGAGCAGGCCAGACTATGTGGAGGCTGAGGCTGTCAGGCGGGTGGGGTTCATGGCCGGCCTCACCGGCACCACCTTCCTAGTGGTTCATCTCTCCTCTGCTATGGGTCTAGACGCAGTAAGAGATTTGAGGAGGTCAGGCGTTAAGGTTCTTGTTGAGACATGCCCCCACTATCTCGTCTTCAACAGGGGGGTCTACCTACGTGAAGATGGTGCCAAGTACATCATGTCCCCACCCCTTAAAGATGAGTATGACAGACAGGCGCTGTGGAGAGGATTGGCTGACGGCTGTATTGATGTTGTGGGAAGCGACCACGCATGCTTCAATTCCACTCTAAAGCTTTCACGGAAAAGCTTCGCAGAGGTTCCCGGTGGGGTTCAAGGTGTTGAGAACATAATCCCCATACTTTACTCCATGGGCGTTAGGAGGGGGGTAATATCGCTGGAAGATCTTGCACGCCTCACATCATATAACCCAGCCAACATTTATGGGCTCCATCCGCGGAAGGGCTCTATAATACCCGGAGCCGATGCTGACATGGTGGTTTTTGACCCATATATGAAAGTAAGACTCGACAGGGAAAACCTCCACAGCAACCTAGACCACTCGATTTACGAGGATGTAGAGGTGGAAGGCTATATCCTACACACTATCCTGCGGGGCGAAGTGATTGTGGAGGACCGGCAGTTCGTGGGAAAGAAGGGCTTTGGAAGATATTTAAGGCGTGCGCCTAGATCAAAAACCAGGGAATAGCCCTCCTTCGGAGGGTTGACGACCTTTTAAACTATTTATAAGCCCACAACCCCGTTATGAAAGGGCCCGTAGCTCAGCTAGGTTAGAGAGGATTATCCCATCCACAATAATCCCTACAACGCCAGGCTCATAACCTGGTGGCCGTGGGTTCGAGTCCCACCGGGCCCAGATTCCGTGTAGACTCTAATTAAGAGGATAAGGAGATGGGGATGTTGGTGGGTCGGCGGTTTTCAGATGTCCCCGGAGTATGAGGCGTTCTTCGAGCCTTTCTTGTTTCCACTTGGTTAGCCCTCGCTGTCGGAGAACCCCCGGAGAACTCTTCACACAACCTTCCCAATGCTCAACGAAAGACCTTGTCCTGTAGGTGTCCATAGGTTTTTGAAGCAGGCCATAGAGAGCCTTACACGCATCCAGATATAGTGGCTGATGTAGTAGAACATATAGAAACACGGATAGATACCCTAGGAAACAGGAAAAAACTGGTACTGTCAAGTTAAGGCCAGGCCTACTACCTTCACTGTGAACCTAGATGGGAGTAGACATGACCCGTCTGATTTGTTTGTTCAGCGATAGAGATGTCTTTCTTAGGTGT
>JAWAEB010000093.1:0-5303 GCA_038891515.1 Nitrososphaerota archaeon
AACTGCTTACAGGAGCTTGCTGAGGATACATGCAAGCATCTTAACAGGGCTAAGGCCCTGCAGGATGCTGAGAAGAATGTTCTGATGAAGTCTGCTATGGCTGTTGAGGAATCCATGAAGGAGATGGCTTCGTTGATAACAACTGAAGCAAGCAACAGGATACCTGTCTACAATGAAGCTGTTAAGGCTCTAGGGATTGACGGCGATAACTATCTGACAACCAGAGGAGCTCTAGCTGAGGTTATGACATACATCAATCCATCAAAGAACTTCATTAAAACAGCCAACTACTTCGGGCTGTTCAAGGGAAAACTGAAGAGATACAATCCCAGGGCCAGACAGGCGCTACAACGTCTTTCGATGGTTCTCGGAAACCCGTTGAAAGCAAGAGAGGAAAAGAAAAACACTCTACATCGTTTGGAAGACGATGAGAACCCGTGAAAGGCTGGAGGCCATACCGGCCTAGACAATAGAGAAAAACCCAAGAAGGCCGGTATGACCCGCCTTGTAACAATGCGGGGATGTTCCCGCATTTGACACCCTTACGAGCAGCTAGCCTTTCATGGGTTCTCTGATGTTGTTCTGCTAGTTGCCTCCAGCCAACTCTCCCCTTATTTTTTCCTTCCTTCTAATTAGGTGAAACAATGCTGTAACCCCCTATTCAAAAAAGTTATTATGTAAAATTTGGGGCTGCCCGGATTTGAACCGGGGGCCTCCGTCGTGTAAGGACGGTGTCATCCCAGGCTAGACCACAGCCCCAAAACTCTAAACCTAACCAATGGATTCCTTATTAATCTCTTTCTTTGTAAGGGTGGCGTCATAGCCAGGCTAGACCACCGGCCCCCCCACTACCTCTTGATCTCCCTCCTCTTCCACCTTAGGTTATATCCCCTGCACTTCCTGCACTTTAAGGCGGTTCGGGCGTTTCTTGCTCCACAGTCTCGACATATCTTGATAAAGAGCCTTCTATTCTGGGCTATCCTCAGCAGGGCGGCGTCTCTGATGGGCATGTACCAAGCCGCACGGGGGTGAATAAAGACTTGTTGCTCAACCTATTTATTTTGGCTATTATAGGGGAAGTTAGACCCCTCAGAAATGGTGTGAGGACGATTGGCTGAGAAACAAGTCGCACCTCTGGTGCTGATCGGGAAGAAGCCCGCCATGAACTATGTATTCGCCTGCCTCACTGCTTTCCAGAGTGGCTCGAACGAGGTCGTAGTCAAGGCCCGAGGTAGAGCAATTAGCCGGGCGGTGGATGTAGTCCAGATAGTGCGGAACAGGTTCCTCAACGACCTCCAGGTGAAGGACATTAGAATTGGAACCGAGCAGATAACAGGTGAGCAGAATAGAACGCTTAACCTGAGCACGATCGAGATAGTCCTAGGCCGTGGCTGAGGGGGAGCTGATGGACCTAGGTGCATGGGTTGGAATTCCCAATATGCTCATTCGACCTGAGAACCGGCGTCCTCTGCCCCAGGTGTGAGGGGAAACTACAGAGCGGTGAGATTAGCCAGCTGGATATCAAGGTGATGCAGGCTCTTTCCGAAGTTGAAAGGCAGTTCCCAACATTGGCGAACACCACGTATGTGAAAAGTGTCCAACATGATGGTCATGTTTTCATAATTCTAGATGAGGGGGACCTTAGTAAGGTGAGTCCAGTCCATCAGGCGGCTCTGAGAAAGAAGCTCTCGGAGATTGTTGGCCTGAAAGCGCGACTACTTGAGAACTCCAAAGACCCATACGTCTTCATACAGAAGCTTCTCGCCCCTGCGAGGATTGCTGCGATAAATAAGATATGGCTTCCCGACCAGACGGAGGAGACCCGTATTGTGTTGGAGGATGAGCGTTCTCTCAGGATAGACCCAGAGGTTGCGGCGCATCTGGTGAATGTGGTGAAGGGTTTGAGGGTTAGACTGGGCTTCATAAGGAGGTATGTGAAGACTGGGAGCAAGATTCATTAGGAGAAGTGGAGAGGCTATGGCGTTTGTTGTCGAATGAGCTGAGGGAGTCCCTAGATAGAAGGTTGTTTGCGGTAGACATAAGGCCGGAAGATCACGGTAAGGCGGTAGACCTCTTTGGATGGGTTCATGAAATAAGGGATTTGGGAAAAATCCTCTTCATAGTCCTTAGAGACTCCACCGGTGTATGCCAAATCCGAATCAATCCATCGGAGGCTACTGAGGAGTTGAAGAAGGTGCTTAATGAGTTGACTCTTGAATCGGCCATTCATGTGAGGGGCAAGGTCTCGAAGGAGCCTAAGGCTAGGCTTGGTGTGGAGATCCTGGCGGACTCTATAACCGTGCTGGGAAAAGCAGTCTCACCACTACCTTACGACACCAAGGGGAGGGTCAAGGCTAGGATGAGCACGAGACTCGAAAACCGCATATTAGACCTAAGGAGACCCGAATCACGTGCAATATTCGTCATGGGAAGCTCAATCTTGAGAGCTTTGCGAGAGTTTTTCCATCTTGAGGGCTTTGTGGAGGTGAGGACACCCCGGATAATCGTGACGGCAACCGAGGGGGGTGCTGAGCTTTTTGAGGTAAAATACTTTGACCGGGCAGCCTATCTAGCCCAAAGTCCCCAGCTGTATAAGGAGGAACTGGTCACAGTCTTTGAGAGAGTTTTTGAGATAGGCCCCTTCTTCAGGGCTGAGCCGTCACATACTGGCCGTCATGTAAGCGAGTTCACATCAGTGGATGTCGAGGCGGCCTTCATGGACATGGAGGAGGTGATGGAGATACTGGAGAGAGCTATTGTATTCGCCCACAAATGGGTCCTAGAATACAACCAAAAGGAGCTGGAGATACTGGGTGTCAGGCTTAAGGTGCCCGCGACTCCATTTAAACGGTTTACATACGACCAGGTGGTGGAGACTTTGAGGGGGCTAGGCCAGGGGCTAGAGTGGGGTGAAGATCCGGGGACGCCCCAACTGAGGAGCTTGGCCAAGATATGCAGGGGTTACTACTTCATCGTTGGCTTCCCAACAGCACTCAAGCCATTTTACATACAGCCCTCAGATGAAGAGCCGAAGATTTCCGAGTCGTTCGACTTGATGTACCAGTGGCTGGAGCTGGCCTCAGGTGGGACGAGAGTTTCGGACAGCAATCTACTACGTAGGAGATTAGTGGAGAAGGGCCTCTCACCGGAGGCCTTCACCCATCACCTGAAGGTGTATGATTATGGCATGCCTATCCACGCTGGATGGGGGATGGGCTTTGAGAGGCTGTTGATGGTTCTCACGAGAAGACCCAACATAAGAGAGGCGATACTCTTCCCAAGAGACCGGATCAGGCTCACACCTTAAGCCCTGTATACCCACGCAAGTAGTAGACCAGAGGAGGCTTCTCCTCAAGTATAGTTACCGACATAACCTCACCCACGTACAGAGTATGGTCTCCAGGCCTGTACGTTGTTCGAAGGCGGCACTCCATGACGGCTATCACTCCTTCGATGACTGGAAGGCCCGCTTCCGAAAGCCCGTATGAAACGTTTCGAAACCTCTCACTATATGGTTTGTAGGCGAATTTCTCAGATAGTTCGCTCATATACTCGCTCAGCAGGTTGACGGCGAACAATCCACGCTCCATGATTATCCTGCCAGTCTCAGACAAGTTATCCAGAGCTATCAACACCAGCGGAGGCCTGAGGGAGACGGAGGTGAAAGAACTAACGGTTGCTCCTATAGGTCCATCCATTCCAACGGCCGTCACAACCGTCACGCATTGCGGGACCCGTATCATAAACTCCTTCAGATGCTCGCCGATGTCGGAGGTCATCCTTTTAGGCCCCCACTCCATCTCCATCTTAACCTTTGCTAAACATCGCAAACACTTGTAAAGGTTAAGCTTGATTCATAATCCTGTTTTTGGCTATCAGCGTTCTGTATGATCTGGCTTTTTCTGGTCTGCCTATGGCTGCTGCGGCTACGGCGACTGCCAGCTGGGCTGTAGCGGCCATGTATATCTTTGTTCTTCTTATTGCTGTGTTGGATAATTCTTATGGCCTGACTTGTACGCCTTATCGCATGCCATCCAAGGCTAGGAGGGGCTGGGCTGTCTACAACGAAGCTTTGGTGAGGAGGGCGGAGATCCTATTCTCGTTCGATGTCCTGGATAGATGGGACGAGGAGCTCGAATCGATGAACGACGGCAGGGTAGGCGCACCATACCGGTATCCAGACAGCTTCATAGGATGCCTAGTCGATATAAAGCATCTCCTTAAGGTAGGTTACAGGCAGGTACAGGGAATAGTTAAGGCCCTCTCCAAGAGGGTTAAGAGGCTTAATATGGGAGAGGGGGTCAAGGCTTAGGCCTTCTATAGATGAGACGGTAGGGGACTGCGGTGGGGGAGTCGTATTAGCGGTGGATGCCACTGGAGTGAAGGTACATAATAGGGGTGAGTGGATGGGGGTGTTGTACGGGCCTAAGATGAGGAGGAAGAGGGGATATCTGAAGCTCCACCTATCAGTCGATATAAAGGGGAGGAAGATAGGTAGTAAGAGTCCTTGGGGACAGGGGATATGATACTAGAGCCAGCTTCAACTACTTGGAATGGAGAAAGATCGACCCAGGGATTAGGGTTAGGAGTAACTCTGTACCCAGATCCAGAGGAAGGTTGTGGTATAGCAGATGGATTATAGGAGGTGGGGGTCTGATAAGAGTTACGGCTATAGATGGATGGCTGAGTCAACCTTCTCCTCCATAAAGAGGACATTCGGAGAATACGTCACATCAGGGAGATGGAGTGGAAGACATACCTACACAACAGATTCACAGAAATGCCACCACCCCCAAAACCATGAAAGCATATAAATGAGGACGAAGCAAGAATTATCCAACACACCAGATTACACCATACATGTTATGATATTCATGCGGTTCTGGGTTATAGTCACCGAATACCTTGACCACAACGCTTCCGGCAAATCCTAAACAATCCCTCTCCTCCGCCCACTCATATCCATGATGCCTCTCTCTTCCGACCAAAAATTTCAGTACTTCCTGTAGGAACCCTTGGCGGAGGGTAGAGTTCTTAGGAAGAGGGGGTCTCATCCCGAGAAAAGTGTTCGCCACTCTCTCTACTTGGGTATGGGTTCTTTGTAAAATTTCATCCAATGACTGAATATTACAGTCACAGCGTTAAAGAGGAAGCCTGAAAGCAGACGTTAGTGATAATCGAGCTGCATATACTACAAAGCCGCTAAAGATGCTGCAATCAATTCAGCCTTATAAAAGGTTGAGGACACACTGTCTGTCTCACACGCTTTTGTACACAGCCTTATCGAGCGTATTTTTGATCTA
>JAWAEB010000094.1:0-4205 GCA_038891515.1 Nitrososphaerota archaeon
GGATGCCTGCGGTGCAGAAACTCAAGGTTTTATAGGCTATCTGATCCAGCAGGGTCTAAGGTCTGAACTTAAGAAGCGGGGTATAGACAAGTATGTAATAACTGTTGTGACTAGGGTTTTGGTGGATAAAGATGACCCAGCATTCACCAACCCCACCAAACCCGTGGGACCGTTCTACACCAAGGATGAGATGGAAAGCATCAAACAAGAGTATCCGAACTATATTTTTGTAGAGGACAAGGCTAGGGGTGGCTGGAGGAGGGTTGTCCCCTCACCTGATCCGAAGCTAATAGCTGAGAGGGTGGCTATACGGACACTCGTTGATGCTGGCTTCATAGTTGTGGCTAGCGGAGGCGGCGGCATACCCATAATCGAGGAGGACAATGTTGCCAAGGGTGTTGAGGCGGTTATAGACAAGGACCTAGCCGGGGAGAAGCTGGCAGAGCTCATCAGGGCCGACAGGTTCCTCATACTCACAGATGTGGATGGAGCCTATATCAACTATGGGAAGGAAAACCAGACACTTCTCCGCAATATCTCCTCCAGTGAGGGCCGCCAATACTTGGAGAGGGGTGAGTTCGGGCAGGGCAGTATGCTACCCAAGGTTCTGGCATGCATAAGGTTTGTGGAGGCCGGAGGGAGGGAAGCCATCATAGCGGAGCTGTCGAAGCTGAAAGAGGCTTTGGACGGCCGTACTGGAACCCACGTGAGGCTAGGCTGAACCAGCTACTAGGGCTAGAATTGCAGCCCTAACATAGAGGAGGTTTTCAGCCTGGTCGTATATGATGCTCCTCTCACCATCCATGACTTCGTCGTCGGCTTCCTGCCCTCTAAAAACTGGCAGGACATGGGTTATAACACCCCGCTTGGACATAAGGTCCGCCAAGTTCTTTGAGAGCCTCCAGTCCCTATACCTGTTGTGAATCTCAACTTCCCTCTCCCGCCCAAAGCGATTCATACCCACCATCACACACTCATGGCTGGCCCAGCTCCTTGGGAATACGGCGTCCGCACCCTCTAGGGCCGACTTCAAGTCATGACTGATCGTGAGGCTACCGCCGCTCGCCGCCGCATTTTTCCGGGCCATCTCCACGATCTTCTCATCCAGGTCAAAGCCCGGTGGGTATGCTAGGACTACATCCATCCCATAGCGGCTGGAGATAAGCATCTCATCCTGAACACTTCCCCAGCTCCTCACCCTATCGCTGAAAGCCCACATTATCACATACTTCTTCCCCGCTAGATGACCTGAGAACTTCTCACTAAGTGTGAAGAGGTCGGTAATGGCTTGGCTTGGGTGATACATGTCGTCAGCCATGTTTATGACAGGTATCTCGGCGTGCTGGGCATACTCACGTATCACGGCGTTTCCACGTCCATATACATAATCAACAGCCGACTCCAGTATTCTTACTCCGAGACCGTGCCCCATCCTCTCATACATCTTCGCCATATCCTTCACGGACTCACCCTCAGCACCCCTAGTGGTGGCGAAGTCTATGAACTGGGCATGTCCTCCCAGAAGTGTGGCCGCAGCTTCGAAGCTGGCCCTAGTCCTAGTGGATGTGTTATAGAAGAGCATGAAGAACGTCCTATTCCTGAAATATTCGGGAACACGCCCTGCGTAGCGCCAAGTCTTTATGCTGCGTGCCAAGTCCATCGTTAGGTCAATCTCGTCCAATGTCCAGTCTTGACTAGATATGAGGTCCTTGCCCTTGAGGTTGACACCGGTCATGATTTTTCAGAGTGTCATCGGTTATTTAAGATTCCTAGCTCCGGCTGCTAGCAACTCTCCAAGAACCCTGTCAGGCCTTAGAGGGAGCTGTCTTATGAAGACGCCGGTGGCATTGGCTACCGCGTTGGCAATCGAGGCTGCTGGAAGGACGACAGGTATCTCACCCATAGCCTTCGCTCCGAAAACACCCATCGGCCCAGGCGACTCAACCATTATGCACTCGATCTTTCTCGGCGCCTCAGCCGCCGTGGGTATCGTGTATGTATGGAGATTGGGGTTGAGAAGATAGCCTTCACGGTGCACAATCTCCTCCATCAAAGCATAGCCCATTCCCATTATGCTCCCACCCTCATATGTGGAGACTAGTCCAAGGGGATTTATCGCACGGCCTACATCATAAACCGCCCACATCTTATCAACCCTAACGACGCCGGTCTCCACATCCACCTCCACCTCGGTCACCAAGGCTCCGAAAGTGTATTGGTTGTAGGGAGAGCCCTGACCGGTCTCCGGGTCCCAACGGGTTGGAGGGGCTATGTAGTAACCGAGAGACTTCAGCTCTAGGCCAATCCTGTAGCATTCCCTGACGGCCTCCTCCCAGCTTACATACTTAGATGGCATATCCCTCGGAAATATCTTGCCATCCCTGAACTCCAGATTTTCAGGCGGATGTCCAGTCATCTCCGAGACAGCTGTAGCCATAACGGACCTAATCTTGGCAGCGGCATCGAATGCTGCTCTACCGCCTATGGGGGTTGTCCGAGATGCCACGGTTGGGCCTGAATTGGGTATGGCTAGAGTGTCGGGCCTCTCCAATCTTATCCTGCTGGGCTGTACACCCAAGGTCTCGGCCGTGACTATCACTAGGGAGGTTATTGCGCCTGTCCCAAACTCTGTCAGCCCTGTCTGGATGACCGCCGTGCCATCCCTCTCCACCCTGAGAGAGACCGTGGCAAAGTCATCACCCTCAGGTCCTAGGGTGTTGCCGTGATAAAGCAATGCAAGGCCAATACCCCTCCTCACTGGCCTCCCCTGCTTCACCACCAACTCCCTGTACTTGCTCTCATATCCTGAAGCCTCGAGCGCCCTCTTGAAACACATCTCGAGACCGGGATCCTCTATCTTCTGACTTGTGGCGGTGAGGCTTCCAACCCGCAATATGTTCCTCCACCTGATCTCTACAGGAGTAATGCCCAGCTCTCCAGCCAACTCATCCATCATCATCTCTGCAGCAAAATGGCTTTGGGGAGCGCCGAAACCCCTGGTGGAGCCAGCCATTGTATTGTTGGTGAGGACGCAGTATCCATCTGCCCAGACGTTGGGAACCTCGTATGGGCCGGTGCAGTGGAAGGTGGCTCTGCCTATGACTAGGTGACCCTTTGAGATGTAGGCACCCGTATCCTCCACCAACCTAGCCTTCCAAGCCACTAGCTTCCCTTCCCTAGTCACACCAACCCTGTGGGTTATCTCAAACGGATGTCTCTTACACTGAACCGTCATAGCCTCCTCCCTTGTGAAAGCCGCAATTGCTGGCTTACCAGTCTTCTGGCTGGCTAGACAGGCATAGGCCGCCACATCTATGGGGGTCTCATCAGACTTGGGACCGAAGCCACCGCCTGTGGCAGCCTGAATTATACGCACCCTCTCCCTAGGAAGTCCCAATATAGCGACCACTTTATTGTATACGTCGAAGGGGTTTTGCATAGTTGAGATACAGTTGAGGACGCCGTCCTGACCCCAGAATGAATAGGCCACTTCAATCTCCAGCGGCAGTCCGTCTATGGCTTGGGTCTTGTATGTCCGCTCGAGGATGAGATATGAATCACGGAAGCCAGCCTCCACATCACCCTTCCTAATCTTGAAATGTGTCACAACGTTTCCACGGTCCTGAACTTTCGGCGAGTCAGGACTCATCGCTTCTGAGGGCGACCGGACCACTGGAAGCGGCTCATAATCCATATAGACACGTTCAGCAGCCTCCTCCACCCTCTCCAGCTCCCAACCAACGACAAGGGCCACAGCCTCGCCGATATGTCTCACCTTCTCATATGCTAGCAAGGGCCTGTCGGGTATGAGAGATCCAGCATCGTTTACGCCGGGTATGTCACGGTGGGTGAGGACTGCCTCCACCGACGGGGTTTTGAGGGCCTCGGACACATCCATCGTCCTTATTATGGCGTGTGGATGTGTGGATCTGACGGCTCTGACGAAGAGTGTCTTTCCCGTCACAAGGTCCGATGTGTATATGGGACGGCCTAGGATTGCGTCTAGAGCGTCAACCCTAGCCACCTTCTTACCTACAACAAAGAAGTCCCTCGTCCTCTCAATCTCCCCAAATCTTCTGAGAATCTCCTCACTCATGAGAAGCTGACACCCTGATAGCCTCTTCGAACCTTAAGTAGCTTCCACATCTACACAGAACGCTACGCAGCGCCCGCCGAACCTCGTCCACCGAGGGTCTTGTAGTCTT
>JAWAEB010000094.1:4215-5296 GCA_038891515.1 Nitrososphaerota archaeon
GCTGTGGGATACGAGCAGTGCAGCGGGTATGCAATAGCCGCACTGTGAAGCCCCTACATCTATGTAGGCCCTCTGGAGCGGGTGAAGCTTGGCCTGGTCGCCGAGCCACTCCACCGTGATTATCTCATCATCCCTGAGCCTTGCAGCAAGCACTAGGCATGAGTTTACTGGCCGTCCGTTCATCAGAACGATGCAGAGGCCGCAGTCTCCAACTCCGCACCCCTCCTTCACACTCTTGATAGCCAAGTGATTCCGCAGAACATCCACCAGCCTCTCATTATCCCTCACATCCAGCTCATAGGGCTGGCCATTCACCCTCATCCTAACTCTTCTCAAACAATCATCCTCCCGCCAGTCTCTTCAAAAGCCTCTTCACAAGCACACCCCCAGCACGTCGCCGAAACCAAGCAGGAGCAATCAAATCTGAGACAGGCTCCATTGAGGCCTCCACAGCCCTTGCGGCTTCCTCGACGGCATCCTCAGTCAGCCCCTTCGAATGAATCACATCTTCAGCCTCGTGCACCCTTCCAGGCAGCTCACCCTTCCTATATGATGTGGCCACCCTGCAAACAATCTCACCACCCCGATCCACATCCAGCCCAACTGAGGCCGAGACCATGGGGATATAGGATATTCCCATCGAGATTTTGTCGAAGGCTGTCTTAACTGAGGATGGGTCTCGGAAGCGAATCTCCTCAATCAGGAATCTACCCTGATCCTTTTCTAGGAATTCCTCGAGGGGTATTTCTAAAACCCCTGAATCACTGTGAAGCTTCACATATGTGTCATGCACTAGGAGTATTGTTATGATATCCTCTGTGCTACTCCTCAGGGCTATGCTGCCACCGACCGTGGCTATGTTGACGATGGCGGGCGATGTGTATCTCTCCATAAAGTTTCTAAAAGCCTCCGACCCTGTCAAGAAGTGTTCAGCCAATTCAGCTAGAGTTGTTAAGGTTCCAGCCCTGACGACTCCCGCCTCCACCTCAAGCCTCTTCAACCCCACCACCCCTGATATGTCCAGCAGCTCAGCCGGCCTAATCTTCTTCTCCAAAATTGACGGGATAACATATGTACCTCC
>JAWAEB010000095.1:0-5143 GCA_038891515.1 Nitrososphaerota archaeon
CTGAATTAGGAGTAGGCCGCCTGTCAGGACTGTCGTAATGGCCAGGATCTTGTCTGAGAGAAGAACTCCTATGATGAATAGAATTATGCCCACCAACACGCTTACGGCCAGGCCTGAACCAAGTCCCGACGCTAGGTAGTATCCTAGTATGCCCAAAGCTATCCCTATGCCGAGCTTTAGTATGAATATGCCGATAAGTCCCCCCAGTATGAAGCCGACCACAGCTGCGGCGAGTGTGAGCATGCCACCCAAGTATTGGTCTAGGTACGTAGCGATGAGAAGGGCTACAGCCACGCCTCCCACGATGAAGGCAAGAGCCTTAGCTATCTTCCTTCCGATGAATATCAGGGCTACAGCCACGAGGGCAAGTATGGCTAGTGGAATAACACCTGTTGACGGTGGAAGAAGTGAGGCCATTATATCTAGTCCAGTTGTCACGCTCCCTTCCCCTCCAACCTCGCTATCCTCTCCACAAGCCTCCTATTTTCGTCTTTCACACGCTCCAGCTCCTCTCTCAAAGCCTTGTATTCCAAACCCCTCTCCATATGCTCCCTAATCTTCTGCGCCGTCTCACGGGAGGCACGCCTCACCCTCTCATTTACATCTGTCTCAGCCATCCTGTCAAGGATTGGGAGGAGTCTATGATCCATCATCTCCCTTGCAGCGGATGTCACGGCCATCCTCACCCTGTCGTAAGGGTCACGTGACAGGTCCTCAAGCCTCTCATAAACCTCCCTCCGAGCTGGGAACTTAGCCAGGGAGAGCGTTGCACCAATCCTCACAGTGTTAGGCCGGCCAAGCCTAGTGCTTTCTAGGATTATGCGGAGGGCCTCGTCTGTGCCAAGCTCAGCTAACCCCTGAAGACACCCCACTGCGATTACATCGTTATGTGATGGTGTCTGGAGATTATCCCGCAAGACAGTTTCGGAGGCCGCATCTTTGGTTGCTCCAAGACTGGCGGCTGCTTGGCTTCTCACATAATAGGATTCCATCGGATTCTTCAGAACATTGGAGAGAGCTGACACTACGGAACCATCACTTTTAAATGTCTTCAAACCATCCACGACTGACCTGCGTACCTTTGGATGCATCACCTTCTCCAAACATCTGAGGAGGGCGTCCCGAGCTTCCACACTGCCTATGGAGCCTAGGGAGTTCGCCGCCGTACTCGAGACACCCCAGAATGTGTCTGAGAGCACCGCATTCTCCAGTGACCTAACAGCTTTAGAGCCACCCATCTTTCCCAACAGCTTTGCAGCCTCAACCCGGCAACTAACATACCTACACCTCTTGAGGGCCTCAGCCATCTCTTCTAAAGTCCTCTCCACATTTGCCTCCTTAAGCAGCTTGAGATGGGGGTCCACGCACACATGCCATGGCCTGTCCTTGAGGCGGAGGAAGATTATGGATTCACGCCTATCCAGTGGAATCATCACCGGTATAGCTTCATTGTCGGTGTTAATTATAACCTCCAAACCCATCGCGTATGTGTCAGGCGCGTCCTCACCCTGCTCCTGCTTGACGGTAAGCCTGAGTGTAGACTCCCTCTCATCCCACCTGTATGTGACCCCCAGTATTGGATGACCTGCAGAGTATATGAACTGGTCGAAGAACCACTCTAGATGCCTACCTGAAGATTCTTCGAGGGCCTTCCTCAAATCTTCCGTGTCAGCAGTGCTGTATGCATGTCTCCTGATGAATAAGTTTAGACCGTGCCAGAAGGCGTCATCCCCCAAAAACTGTCTCAGAGAGTGAAGTATCAACCCACCCTTGGGGTAGGCATGCCTGTCGAAGAGCTCCTCGGGATACTTGTAAACCCTCATCACGACAGGCCTCGAATATCTTTTGTGATGCTCCTCTAAATATGACTGGAGGTCGTTGAGAAGCTCGTATATGAACTCGTCGTCACCTCTGTCCCTCTGGACATATAGGTTTTCGAGATATGTGGCGAATGATTCGTTGAGCCAGATGTGGGACCAGTCCCTGCATGTGACCAAATCCCCAAACCACTGGTGGGCGAGTTCATGGGCGACGAGGGGGTCGCTGGAGAAATCCATGTGGGCGTGGTCGTCGTGGAGTGTCAGCTCTGTGAGCGTTGCGACAGTTGTGTTCTCCATGCCGCCCACTACAAACTCTGGAACACATACTTGTGTGTAGGTTTTGAATGGGTATGGGATGCCGGTGAGTTGTGCGAAGAATTTCATCATGTCGGCGGTTTTGGAGAAGCTATTGGGGATTAGTCCCTTCATACCCTTGGGAACGTAGAAGATGAGTCTAACCCCATCCACCTCTGCCTCCTCCTTCTCAAATATGCCTGCCACAAATGAGATGAGGTATGGTGAGTGGGGTTTCTCCATACGGTAGTGCCAGATAGACTCATTTGTCGTCTCCCTAATCTCCACCAAGTCGCCGTTGGACACTACGGTGAAATCCTTGGGAACCGTTGCAATCAGCTCAGTAGTGAACTTCATGTTGGGATAGTCGTAGATAGGCATCCATCGCCTATGATACTCCGGCTCTCCCTGACTATACACCATTGGAGTCCTGTTGGGATAGTCCCTGTCAGGTAGGATGAAGTATAAACCTGCTCGAGGCTTAGCCCTGTACCTTATGGTGATGTTATGTTCACGGCCTGGTGTCGTCCTCACTACGAGTATCCTACCATCATAGCTGTGTGAGAGATCGTCCGTACCGACCACGGTCTCAATCTCAATTTCGTAGGCGTCAAGCTCCACTACACCATCCGACGAGACCAATGTAATTGTTGCCTCACCCTCTATCGTCCTCTCATCTAAGATGGGTTTCACACTGAGCCTGTAGTGCTTTATGTTGAATTTGGGCTCACGGGGATATTGTGGCCGGTAGTCAGGGAATGAGAAGTTCCTGCCCAACCTAATATAATGCTGCATGGTACGCTGAGTTGATTGTGACACCTTATAAAGGTCCACTGTAAAGGTAGGGCGTTGACAGCTACCATCCAGGGGCTGTGAGGCGAGTTGGGGAGTAGATACTTGGAAGTTGCTAGAAGGTTCTTGGAGTCTAAGTATGGAAAGTGCAATATAGAATTCTCCCAAGTTTATGAGTATCATGAGTATGTGGAGGTGTCGGGAACCATCAGGCTGGAGGGGGACAGGAATTTAAGGCGGTTCACCCTGAAGATCGAGACCGATAGTTTATTAGTTAAGGGTTATGGGATGAGGTAGTGGGCAGATGTCGGAGATAGAATTGATGGAAAAGCTAGAGTACCTCTACTCCATAGTCAACAGGGCTAGGTTCTATGAGAGCTTGGGTGACATGGATGGTGCTGAGAAGCTAAGGCATGAATATAAGACTCTGGCTAAGGAGTTGAGGTTGTCAGAAGAGGAGGTGGAGGCCATGGCTGATGAACTTGATGACTATTATGTTGCGGGCAAGTCCTCATACGAGTCCGACACACCGCTGGACCACTGGCTCTCGGTGGTAGTTAAGCGCTTCAGCCCCTAGGTGCGATTCTGACTATCTTGTCATCGTTTTGAGCTGGAACACCACGACCATCCCTGTTGCTGGTCAATACATAGAGCGCGCCGTCCGGCCCTTCCACCACATCCCTCAGCCTACCCAGCCGTGACTTCAGGAGTTTCTCATGCATCTCAACCCTGTTTTCCTGCCCTAAGACTACTCTGTGGAGATGCTCACCTCTTAAGGTGGCGAAGAACAGGTTACCACTCCATTCATACATCAGTTTGCCATGGTAGAATGAACAGCCTGAAGGGGCCCAAGTTTCACCACCACTGTGGAGCAGGGGGCTCACATATGGTTCCCTCTTCTCGTCTCCCACAATTTCTGGCCAGCCGTAGTTTCCTCCAGGTACTATTATGTTGAGTTCGTCATTGGCGAATCTACCGCCCTCTCCGGTAGGGCCATGCTCAGTGGAGAAGAGTAAGTTGGTTTCCCGCTGCCAGGAAATCCCTTGTGGATTCCTATGACCTAAGGAGAATATGGCGGAATTTGGGAAAGGATTATCTGCTGGTATGCCGCCATCACGTTTGAGGCGCAGGATCTTTCCAGCCAGAGACCCTACGTTCTGGGCCGTCCTAGAATCTCCTGCGTCACCGGTTGTGATATACAAAAGGCCGTCAGGCCCAATTCCAATTCTTCCACCGTCATGTATATTGGCTCCGGGGATTCCGTCCACTATTACCACCTCATCACCGAGTCCCCCGCCGTAGGTGAACGATGACACCCTATTGGTTAGGACAGCCCCCGCCCTGTATGTATAGTAGAGGAATAGCCTCTCATCCCAAACGGCCACACCTAGAAGACCCGCCTCTCCCACAGCTGCTACATCGACCAGCCCAAGATTCTCCACCCTACCTGAATTTAGGTCCAAAAGCCTGACCGCCCCCCTCCTCTCTGTGAAGACGGCCTCATTAGTATTGAGAAAAACTAGCGACCAAGGCACCGACAGGTTAGAGGACACAACCTCTACAGCAAACCCCTCAGCCATAGGTTCACTTCTCCTCAAGCCCAAGTATGCGAGGGCTCCCACTCCTAGACCAGCTGTGAGATATAGTGCCTGACGCCTACTAACCTTCACAAGTCCACAAAGGCAATGATATAAAAAAGGATTGTCCAAGATCCATTGCCCAACGACTTCATCTCTAAAAACCACGAGGTCTCCTCAACACAGGTCTCCAACTACTTTCACGTCATACCTGACGTCCTCACTATTGTTGGTTCCTCTCCGCCGACCGCTCACCACAAACCCCCAAACCAATTTGAAACATTTTTGAACGTCTAGTTGGTTGATCGCTTGGCTGGTAGACGGGCTTAGGATATATATCATCCCATTCAAAAGACAAGACCTCTGACAAATGTCTTAACCCAGCTATAACATAAGAGCATGTTTCAAAAATGCTCGGGATGCCGAGAATCACATGAAAATCCGCGATTTGGAGGGTTTGAAACATGCTCTAAGTCACGGGGTATATGCATACAAGGTGGACCATCTTCCAGATTGGCTCTGTTAGCTTAAGCCATTTTTATCACCCCTTTTATGCTTCCCATCAAACTTAGTGTCTCTGGCTGGCTGAAAAGCTGGAATAGGTTGAGCCATCTCCATACATGTCCTAGGGTACAGTTCTTCCTCCTGCATGGGTAGTGG
>JAWAEB010000096.1:0-5136 GCA_038891515.1 Nitrososphaerota archaeon
TACGAATACCATAGAGAGCGCGGGCATAAACATGAGCACCTACAATATGAATACGTAATCGCAGGGCAGAAGCTTACCTCCGCTAAACCAGAGGTGCAAACAGATGAAACCAGATGAGATGACTGAAACAACCCCGAAAGAGGTTTATAAACCTCCGGGAGAATGGGAAAAAGGTTCTACGCTGACATACATAGGCTGGCTAACAAGAACCGTAAAAGGAAAACAGAAGAGAATCACCATATTTATAGCGTTGACGGAGAAAACTTCCACAAAGCAGTCAAAATTACCGATATCCCCGCAGAACATGGTGATGAGCTCTACGTGGACGTTATTCCCGTAGAGCTTACCGATGAGTTCTTAGAGGTTCTAAGACGTGGCGTAAAAGTCTACTACCTTAGAAGACTGACTCTGTTCAAGATGATGTATACGAGGCTTGGGATTAAGACGAAGAACGCTAAGAACGATGTCAGAGTTATGATGGCTTTGGGGAGTAAGTGGTTTAGAGAGGTTGACGAGGACTTTCTGGTATTGCGTAGGCTTGTCAGCGGCTATAGAGGTCTTGTCAAAAGCCATGTTTCTCTGATGAACAGGATGAAGGCTTTAAGCGGTGTTGGAAGAGAGGTCTTGAAAGATGTTGTCAAGTCTTTGGAGGAGCAGATGGAGGCTATGGCTAGCATGATAGTCTCTGAAGCGGGTAAAAGGATACCGGCCTACAATGATGTCGTTAAGGCTTTAGGCATAGAAGGGGATGGTTATCTGCTAGCTAGAGAAGCTCTTGCCGAGCTGATGACATACATAGACTTCAGCAAAGGGGTTAGGAAAGTCAAGGACTATCTTGGATTATATAAGATGGATAGGAAGAGCAGGAAGCCTAAGAGGTTCAGCGGAGAACTTCGGAAAGCTCTTCAAAGACTCACAATAGCATCGAAAACGACATGCATAAAGGCAAAAGACGAAGAACAAACAATCAAGAAAATCAGAGAGACGGTCAGAAGAGAGAGGCTGGAGGTCATACCGGCATAGACGGCAGAGAAAAACCCCAAGCCGGTATGACAGTCTTAAAAAAGTGTATGGTAGTTCTCTCTACCATACATGATGGGATATTTAACGTACCGGCCTCTCTCTTACAAGGAGTTCTTAGGTGCTGTCTTGCTGGTGTGGCCTCCAGCCAAACCCTCCCCTTATTTTTTCCTTTAAGTTAACACGCATGTCGTGGAAAAGTGGTATACCAAAAAACATTCACATACATTTACCTTTCCGTTCATCACTTGCTCGTGAGTTGGTTATGATTAAGTGGCTTTAGATGGGGAAGAAAAAATAAGGGAGTTGTAGTCTACTGGGATTACCTCTCCAATCTTATGCTGGGAGTGGCTAGCTATAATTACCGCGCCTCCCAGCCTTGGGTCGTATGTTCCCGTCCAACTGGTAGGATGTAAATGGTGAATTAACGCTCCGTATAACCACACTGGCGTAGCCGGACTTACAGGGGAGGAGCGCGTTTTTGGAAAACCTTCATATCGACTATTATTTATAAGATTAATGATGAGGCTAATATGTTAGGTCCTCGGAATATATACTCCAGCAGGAAGAGATTATGCATGTACTTAACAAAGCTGGATGACCGATGGATTCCATCCCAGTGCTATATGTGCATCCATGGCTGCGGTATACTGGCCCACGTGGTAAACGGCGTACTGGTGAAGATCGAGGGCAACCCAGATGACCCGGACAATATGGGTAAGCTCTGCGCCAAAGGCAACGCGGGTATAATGAAGTTATACGACCAGTCAAGGTTTAGGCAACCTCTAGTCAGGACAAATAAGCGGAAGGGGCCAGGCGTAAGGCCAGAATGGGAGAAGGCGAGTTGGGGCGACGCCTTAGGGATTGTGGAGGATGAGCTAGGTAAGATTAGGCGGACAGACCCGCGTAAGCTGGTGACTTCCATAGCCGAGTTCCAGAGAATGTGGTGCTGGGGTTGGCCACTAGCCTATGGGACGCCCAACTACTTCACAGCCCATGGAACATACTGCGGCTCCGCATACCATCCTGTCAACGCCATGACCGACGGCTCATTCGCCACATTCCCAGACCTCAACTACTGCAACTATCTCATCATGATTGGAGCCACTGACGGCTTCGAAGCCCACCTACACCTCTCCGGCTCGGCTAAGAGGATGGCTGATGCGAGGAGAAGGGGGATGAAGCTTGTGGTGGTTGACCCAAGGCTTGGGGTGGCTGCGGCGAAGGCTGATGAGTGGGTGCCCATAATCCCGGCTACCGATGGGGCCTTCGCCCTCGGTATGATGCATGTATTGATGGTTGAGCTTGACAAATATGACCGTGAATTCTTAAGGAATAACACCAACGCACCATGCCTCGTGGGCCCCGACGGGCTGTTTGTAAGGGATGTGAAGAGCGGCAAGCCCTATGTATGGGATTTGGCTGATGAAAGGGCCAAGCTCTATGATGATGCCACCGTGGTGGATCCAGCTCTCACAGGTGAGTATGGGCTTGGAACACCTGCCTTTCAACTTCTGATGGATGAAGTGAAGAAGTGGACTCCCGAGAGGGTTTCCAAGATAACGGATGTCCCAGCCAAAACCATCAGAAGGATAGCTCGGGAATATGTGGAGGCAGCCCAGATAGGGACGAGGATAACCATCAACGGCAGAGAATACCCCTTCAGGCCCGCATGCGTCCAATACTATAGGGGTGGCCAATCCCACAAACATGGAATCCTAGACAACATGGCCCTCAAACTAATCAACACAATAATAGGAAATATAGACGTGCCAGGCGGGCATCTCGGCGTCCCCGTCTACGGCCAGCTGGCCATCTGGCCAGGAGAGGATGGGATGCATCATGGCATGCCCATAAACCCCATTGAGAAGTGGCAGTTTGAGCCGAAGTTTCCACCAGACTCTACCCACCTTATCGAGTTCGTGCCTGTGGGTCAGGGACACTTCGGGGGAGGTCACATCAGCGCCCTAACAGTTCTTGAACCCCAAAAGTATATGCTGAACTATGAGCCAGAAGCCCTCTTCATACTACACTGTAACGCACCCTACAATATGCCGGAGACTAGACGAGTGTTGCAGGCGATGGAGAAGTTCAGGTTTGTGGTAGCCGTAGATGTCTATCCCAGCGAGGCGTCGAACTATGCTGATGTCATCCTACCCGACCATACGTATCTCGAGTCCTGGAGCATGTGTGAGAGTGAGGCGCCTTTCGTGATAGGCCCTGGTTTCCGCCAGCCTGTTGTAAAGCCCCTGTACGATACAAGAGATGCGACGGATATATGCTCAGAGCTGGCCGAGAGGCTTGGGTTTCTAGACAGGTGGAATAACGTGCTGAACCATTTCTTCGAACTCTATAAGAAGCCTGAATACATGCTGGAGCCTGAAAAGAGGTACAGCATCGAGGAGATTCTAGACCTGTACTTCAGAGCCAATTTCGGCGATGAGTGGAATCTTGAAAGAGTGAGGGAGAAGGGACATATGGTTAGGCTTCGTACTCCTGAGGAGCTGTACATGCCTTATGGAAGGCTGAGAATACCGGTTTACTATGAGTTTATGCAGCGGGTAAAGTATAAGATGGACCGCTTCTTCGCAGAGACTGGCCTCAAGTGGGATCTTTCAGACTTTAGACCGATACCCACTTGGCTGGAGAGTCCAATCCACCTAGACCGGCAACACGGCCTATATGCCGTCAACTACAAGAGTAGCCTACATGCATTCAGCGACTCGACAGCAAACCCATGGCTCTGTGAGATAATGCTACGTCACCCCGAGATACCCCATGTCCTCATAAACAGTGAGACCGCCAAGAGACTTGGTCTAAGGGATGGCGACAGGGTGAAGATAACCTCCAAGTTCGGCGAGGGCACAGCCACAATCAAGACTACGGAGGGGATACATCCGAATGTCGTAGCCATGACCAACATGGGACACTGGTGCTCCCACCCAATAGCTGGAGCTGCGGGAGGGGTTAACCACAATGTCTTCCTCTCAGCTGGGCTGGACTATACTGACATGGCCACAGGGGTCTTCGAGACCGCTGCGAAGGTGAATATCAGGAGAGCCTGAGATGAGGGTGAAGATAACCTTGGCCAGCGGAAACCTGCGGCAGTCATTCGGATTTTTCACACAGGAGTTGGAAGTGGGTGGAGATGTGAGCTCTGTTGAGGATGTGCTCCGCACAATATGCTGTGAGGGGGGTGGAAGTTTGGCTGATAGGCTGATTGAGGGTGGCAGGGTTAGCCCACAATATGCCGTCTTCCTCAACGGAGTGAATATCGAGGCTCTCCAAGGCTTGAAGACACATGTGAGAGATGAGGGAAAAGTTGTGGTGATGGATGTGGTAGCCCGCATAGCTGGGGGGCGATGGGAGTGACAAGGCTGGGAATGCTCATAGACCTAGCCTACTGCATAGGCTGTAACGCATGCACCGTCGCCTGTAAACAGGAGCAGGGCACTCCGCCCGGTGTCATGTACGCCCGCGTCCTTGTGAAGGAGTTTGGAAGATACCCCAACGTTGGTAAGGTCTTCTTACCTCTGCTCTGCATGCACTGCGAGAACCCGCCATGTATGAAGGTCTGTCCAAGCGGTGCGATAACACGGACGGAGGATGGTGTAGTGGTGGTTAATGAGGAGATATGCTCCGGGGCCCAAGCCTGTGTCACCGCATGCCCTTATGGCGCCATCTTCTACCCCGACTCTCTCCAGACATACTTCGAAACACCCACACCTTTCGAAGAGTACCACATGTCCAAGAGACACAAATTCCCCGCTGCCATGAAATGCAACCTCTGCATACACCGGGTTAGGGAGGAGAGAGAACCAGCCTGCGTCGTCACATGCCCTACGGAGTGCAGGATATTCGGCGACTGGGATGATCCCAACAGCAAGCTGAACAACTATATTGCTTCCAGGAGTCCGAGGGTTGAGCCGTTCCCACTAAAGCCTGAGGCTGGGACTAGACCGAAGGTGCTCTACCTACCCGATACATTTGCCATGAGAAGAGCCCGGCCCGTGGAGGTGGCTGCTAACGGAGGTGGTGGATGATGAGTCTTAGACTCACAGATTTCTACCCTGTCTGGCTAGTAGACTTGGGCGCAGCCATAACATTAGCGGTAAT